>JABITU010000230.1 GCA_018668195.1 Tateyamaria sp.
ATTACCGGTCAAGCTGGTGCGCAGATCATGGGCGACTGGGCGCAGGGTGAATTCTCTGTAGCTGAACAAGTTGAAGGGAACGATTACTCCTGCCTGCCAGGTCTTGGTCTGAACCCTGTGATCGACACGGGTGGTGATGCGTTCTACTTCCCAGTGAACGACGACCCTGAAATCACAGCGGCACAGAAAGAACTTGCTGCATTGCTGATTTCACCTGAAGTGCAGGTTTCTTTCAATCTCGCCAAAGGTTCGCTGCCAGTACGCGGGGACATCGATATGTCCACAGCGAATGGTTGCATGCAAAAGGGCCTTAAAATTCTTGCAGACGGTGGCGTGTTGCCATCCAGCGACATTACCTTTTCTCAGGACACGCAGTTGCAGCTCGAAGATCTGCAAGCACAGTTCTGGTCCAGCGATATGTCTGCGGCAGATGCTCAGGCTACTTACGCTAAAATCATCGAAAACGCAGACTAAACTCCTTCATGCTACGTAGTCCGGCGGCATGCCCGCCGGGCCATTAAAAGTTATACACCCTTCTGATAATTTAGATGGAGCCGACACGATGAACGTGGATTCGGACCCCCCCAGCGCCCGCAATAGCAAGCGCCCCCACCGCCTGTTCAAGAACTGGATGGCTAAGTTGGCGACACTGCCGATGATCCTAACAGCGCTTGTCGTTTTTGTTGGCGGCACCGCATGGACCGTGACGTATTCCTTTACCGGATCGCGGATGTTGCCCAAAACGAATTGGGTTGGCCTAGATCAATACGAACGGCTCTGGTCGTCTGATCGCTGGATGATTTCGATCAAGAACCTTGGCATCTATGGCATCTGTTCGTTGGTTCTGACCTTAATCATAGGCTTCACTCTTGCGGCCTGCCTTGATCGCAAAATACGGTTCGAAGGCGTCTTTCGTTCCATTTTCTTATATCCCTTCGCCTTGTCGTTCGTTGTGACTGGCTTGGCATGGCAGTGGATTTTGAACCCCGACTTTGGCATGCAAAGTGTCGTGCGCGATTGGGGTTGGTTGACGTTTAACTTCGACCCATTGAACAATCCTGACATCGTGATGTTCGGTCTGCTGATTGCGGGCATTTGGCAGGGGTCGGGCCTGATCATGTGCATCATGCTTGCGGGTCTGCGCGGCATTGATGAAGACATCTGGAAAGCCACTAAGGTTGACGGGGTCGGTACAGTAAAAACCTATGTCATGGTGATAATCCCAATGATGCGGCCTGTGTTTGTGACGGCACTGGTGCTAATCGCGGCGGGCATCATCAAGCTTTATGATCTTGTTGTGGCCCAAACAGGCGGTGGACCGGGGCTTAGCTCAGAAGTGCCGGCGAAATACGTGATTGAATTGATGTTCCGCGCCCAGAATTTGGGCCAAGGCTTTGCCGCATCAACCATGATGTTGTGTTCGGTTGTGATCATCCTGATCCCATGGGCCTATCTCGAATTCGGAGGCCGTAAACGTGGCTGATATGACAATAAATACCCCTGAAGGGCCGCGCGGTCCTAAGCCAAAAAGGGCGTTATCGCGTGGGAACATCTTTCTCTATGGCACGTTGATCGTGGTTTCAATGTACTACCTGCTGCCACTTTATGTGATGATCGTCACGTCCCTTAAGGGCATGCCGGAAATCCGCATGGGCAACGTTTTTGGCCCGCCTATGGAGATCACATTTGAGCCTTGGATCAAAGCATGGTCCGAGGCCTGTACGGGCATAAATTGTGATGGATTGTCTCGCGGTTTTGGCAATTCTGTGCGCATTTTGATCCCGTCAGTTTTACTTTCGATCATGATCGCGTCCGTGAACGGCTATGCGTTGAGCAATTGGAAATTCAAAGGGTCTGAAACGTTTTTTACGATCTTGATTATTGGTGCCTTCATTCCTTATCAGACCATGCTGTATCCTATCGTGATTTTGCTGCGCGAGATTGGTTTGATGGGATCCATCGGCGGACTGGTACTTGTGCATACGATCTTTGGTATGCCAATTTTGACGCTGTTATTTCGCAACTATTTCGCCTCCATCCCTGAAGAACTGTTTAAGGCTGCGCGCGTTGATGGGGCCGGGTTCTGGCAGATCTATTTCCAGATCATGGTGCCCATGGCGTTGCCAATTTTTGTGGTTGCAATCATTTTGCAAGTCACAGGCATCTGGAACGATTTTCTGTTTGGCGTCATCTACACCAAACCGGCTACGTATCCGATGACGGTGCAGCTAAATAACATCGTGAATTCGGTTCAAGGCGTCAAAGAATACAATGTTAATATGGCGGCGACCTTGCTCACCGGTCTCGTCCCTCTCGTCATCTATTTTGCCTCTGGCAAACTCTTTGTCCGCGGCATTGCCGCCGGCGCAGTCAAAGGCTGATTAACTCATGACAAACTCTGTAGAAATCAAAGGTCTGGACCTGAACTTTGGGTCTGTAAAAGTTTTAAAGCAACTGAATCTCGACATTGCAGAGGGTGAGTTCCTTGTACTGCTGGGGTCATCCGGTTGTGGGAAATCTACACTGCTGAATTGCATCGCGGGGTTGCTTGAAGTTTCTGATGGGCAAATCTTCATCAAGGGTGAAAACGTTACGTGGGCAGAACCTTCAGATCGTGGCATCGGTATGGTTTTTCAATCCTATGCGCTTTACCCGCAAATGACCGTGCGCGGAAATCTGTCGTTTGGGCTTAAGAATGCAAAGACGCCCAAGGACGAAATCGTGCGGCGCGTAGACCAGGCGGCCAAAATTCTTCAGATCGAACCTTTGCTTGATCGCAAGCCGGGTGCATTGTCTGGCGGACAACGACAGCGTGTCGCCATTGGTCGTGCACTTGTGCGGGATGTGGATGTATTCTTGTTTGATGAACCCTTGTCCAACCTCGATGCGAAGCTGCGTACAGACCTTCGGGTTGAACTCAAACGGCTCCACAAGCAGCTCAAGAATACCATGATCTATGTGACCCATGATCAGGTCGAGGCGATGACATTGGCCGACCGCATTTCTATAATGAAAAACGGTACGATCGAACAGCTTGATACGCCCGAAGTAATCTACGCTAAGCCTTGCAACAAATATGTCGCTGATTTTATCGGCTCCCCCGCGATGAACCTGTTTACGGGCCAATTGGCTGGAACAAATTTCTGTTGTGACGGTTTTGCGATAGACGTGCAGGGCTATGAATTCGCAACTCAGACGTGGGGCGACGCGGCTGCATGGCTCGGCATTCGCCCAGAACATATCCTGACTGGTGAAGGTGCCAAAGGTGCGACGTTCTCTGGCACGGCCGAGGTCGATATCGTTGAACCGATGGGATCTGACACGCTTGTCTGGGTCAACTTTGCGGGCCAATCCGTGCGCGTGCGTACCGAGGGCCAATCGGGTTTGAAATCCGGCGACACACTCATGATCGGGTTTGATGCAGCGCGGCTGCATCTGTTCGACGTAACCACAGAAATCCGTCTCTGAATTTTGAGGACAGACACATGACAGCAGCATTGCAACTTTATTCGATGCGCGATTGCGCAGACCAGCTCGACCTTTTGGCACAATTGCGGTCTCTTGGGATCAGTACTGTCGAAGGCTATGGCGGCGTTTACGGCGACCCGTCCGCCTACCGCGCGGCGATGGATGCCAATGGTATTTCCATGCCGTCAGGGCACATGGGATTGGATGACATTGAGGGAGATTTTGAGGCCACAATGAGAATCGTTCAAACTCTCGGAATTAAACGTATTTTTGCGCCCTACCTTGAAGAAAAAGACCGCCCTGACACGGCTGAAGACTGGGCTGCCTTTGGACAGCGCCTGAACGCGGCTGGGCAGAAATACGTGGACCGTGGCATCACGTTCGGCTGGCATAACCACGATTTCGAATTCGTGGCATTGGCTGACGGCACCAAACCGATGGACGTCTTGCTTGATGTCGCGCCCGATATAGCGTGGGAAGCAGACCTTGCATGGATCGTACGCGGCGGGTGTGACCCGATCGAATACATCCAGCGCTATGCGGGTCGTTTGTCGGCGATTCACGTCAAGGACATCGCCGCCGCTGGCACGAACTTGGACGAGGACGGTTGGTCCGATTTGGGGGCAGGTACTATGGATTGGGCTGCCCTTTTGCAAGCCTGCCGTGCTACGTCAGGCGATCTGGTCTATGCGCTAGAGCACGACAAGCCGAGCGATCCAATCGGCTATGCAACCCGCTCTGCCGCTGCATTTAAAACCCTGTGGGAGGCCACCCATGACTAAAAACCTTGGCGTTGGCATCATTGGATGCGGCAACATCTCTACGGCGTATTTGCAGCTGGCGTCGATGTTCAAGGGCTACGACATCGTCGCGGTCGCTGACATCAGCATGGACAACGCGCGTGCGCAGGCCGCCAAGTTTGATGTGCGGGCGGATACTGTTGATGACCTTCTGGTGGCACATGACGTTGACCTTATTATCAACCTCACGATTCCTGTGGCACACGTGGATGTGTCTCGCGCAATTTTGCAGGCGGGCAAGCACGTCTATTCCGAAAAACCGTTTGTTCTGAGCCTCGACGAAGCACAAGAGTTGGGCAATATCGCCAAAGCGAACAACCTTCGGATCGGGTCTGCTCCGGACACCTTCATGGGCGGCAGCCATCAGATGGCGCGTAACCTTATTGATGCAAGCGCGATTGGCAAAGTCACGTCCGGCGCGGCTGTGGTCATGTCCAGTGGTATGGAAGACTGGCACCCGAACCCTGACTTTTTCTTTCAAAAGGGCGGCGGGCCGATTCTTGATCTAGGCCCTTACTATATCTGCAATCTGGTGCAATTACTTGGCCCCGTGAAAAAAGTCACGAGCGTTACTGGCATGGCCAGCGAAACCCGTACCATCCAAAACGGCCCACGCAACGGTCAAACCGTGCCGGTTGATACACCGACCACGATCCATTCTGTTCTGTCCTTTGAAAACGGTGCAATCATCACCTTGTTGGCAAGCTGGGACGTCTGGGCCAGCAACCATCCAATCATGGAGCTTTACGGCACCGAAGGGACGATGGTCATTCCGGACCCCAATTTCTTTGGCGGCACCCTGACCGTGACCGAACGAAACGGCGAACCTGTCGAGAAATCCTGGGACCACCCGTTCAACATACCTAATTTCGAAGAAACCCAAGCCAACTACCGTGGCGCTGGCTTGGCGGACATGGCCTTGGCAATCGCTGATGGCCGCCCGCATCGCTGCAATGACGAATTTGCAACCCATGTGGTCGAGGTCATGACGGCAATTTTGGAAGCTGGCGAAACAGGCACGGTTCTGACAATGACAACCACATGCAGCAGGCCCGACGTGCTAGGCCCGGACGCGGCCCGCGCGCTGTTGGCGTGACCGCAATTTATGGAGAGTAACATGCCCAGTTCGATCAAAGGCCCTGCGCTGTTTCTTGCCCAGTTTTTGGGTGATGAAGCACCGTTCAACTCACTGCCCGCAATTGTCGAATGGGCCGCAGGTTTAGGCTACAAGGGCGTCCAAATCCCGACATGGGATGCGCGGGTCTTTGACTTGGATAAAGCCGCGTCCAGCAAGGCATACTGCGATGAAATTGTTGGAGTTTGCGCCAAACATGGCGTGACCATTACTGAATTGTCATGCCACCTGCAAAGCCAACTTGTGGCGGTTCATCCGGCATATGACACAGCGTTCGATGCTTTCGCGCCCAAGCATTTGCATGGTAAACCCGCCGCGCGTCAGGCATGGGCTGTCGATCAGGTTACCAAGGTCGCGCAAGCTGCACAAAATCTTGGGCTAAATGGTGCCGTTGGCTTTACCGGATCGCTCGCCTTTCCATATCTTTATCCTTGGCCGCAACGCCCCACTGGCTTGATCGACGAAGCCTTTGGCGAGTTGGCGAGGCGCTGGAAACCTCTTTTGGATATTTATGACGAGGCAGGCGTCGATTTGGGGTTCGAAATCCACCCCGGTGAAGACGTGTTCGATGGCACTACCTTTGAGCGGTTTCTTGAATCCGTCGATAATCACCCACGCTGCAAGATCACTTATGATCCTTCGCACTTCTTGTTGCAGCAAATGGATTATCTGGCGTTTATTGACATCTACCATGACCGCATCAGTGCCTTTCACGTCAAGGATGCGGAATTCAATCCGACAGGACGCCAAGGTGTCTATTCTGGCTATGCCGATTGGACCGACCGCGCGGGCCGCTTCCGGTCGCTGGGGGATGGTCAGGTCGATTTTAAAGGTATCTTTTCGAAGCTCACCCAATACGGGTTTGATGGCTGGGCGGTGCTTGAATGGGAATGCTGTCTGAAACACCCTGAACAAGGCGCAGCAGAAGGCGCACCGTTTATCGCAAGCCACTTGATCCGGCAGACAGAGCGTGCTTTTGACGACTTCGCTGGTGGTCATTCTGATCCGGCGGCCCTGCGCAGAATGATGGGGTTATAAATGGTTCGCTTGAAACTAGGTATGGTTGGCGGTGGCCAAGGGGCGTTCATTGGCGGTGTACACCGCATGGCCGCGCGCCTGGACGGCTGTTTTGATCTGGTTGCAGGGGCCTTTTCGTCAGACGCAGTACGCGCACACGCTTCCGCGGCCGAGCTCGGCATTGATGTTGATCGCTCCTACGCGGATTTCAACGAGATGGCGAAAGCCGAAGCCGCGCGATCCGACGGGATCGATGCAGTGTCTATCGTAACCCCAAATCACCTTCATGGTCCCATCGCCGAGGCGTTCTTGGCTTACGACATCTCTGTTATTTGTGACAAGCCGATGACCGCGACTTTGGCACAAGCCGAAAGCCTCTCCGCCGCAGCGCAAGCCTCCAAGGGGCACTTCTTTCTTACCCATAATTATACCGGCTACCCGATGATCCGTCAGGCACGCCAGATGGTGGCCGAAGGCGCACTTGGCGAGATCAGGATTGTTGAGGCGAATTACTTGCAAGATTGGCTCAGCGAGGCTCCGGCTGATGATAACAAGCAAGCTAAATGGCGCATGGACGCTGCCCAGTCGGGTGGCGGAGCCATAGGCGATATCGGAACCCACGCACACAACCTTGCCTGTTTTGTAACAAGGCTGCGTGCCACTGCGGTGAGTGCTACGCTTAGCTCTAACGTGGCAGGGCGAATGGTTGATGATGATGCCCGTATCACTCTGCAGTTTGATAGCGGCGCTCGCGGCCATATTTGGGCCAGTCAGGTCGCGATTGGCAATGAGAACAACTTGACTTTGGCGGTTTACGGCACCAAGGGATCGCTGCGCTGGACCCAAGAAAATCCCAATTTCATTACGTTTACTGAACTTGGGAGAGCGCCGCAAATAATAACCCGTGGCGGCGGCATGGCAAATGCCGCTTCTGCTGCCGTGACGCGCATCCCAGCGGGTCATACAGAGGGGTATTTAGAAGCCTTTGCGACACTTTATAAAGAGGCAGCAATGGCAATTAAGTCGCCGGACAAGGTTAATGATGCAAATATAAATATAGAAGACGGTTACGATGGGGTAAAGTTTGTAAATGCCTGCCAAAATTCATCAAGGAATGGGGCCTCTTGGGTTGACCTTCGATGATGAATGAAAAACGTCTTGAATTCGGGTGCTTGACCCAACAGCCGTCTCAAAGCTCATCGACATGCAGTGGTTTTTTAAAATGTCAAAAAAAAGTTTCTGATATTTAAATTTAACGCGTAATCCAGGATCTCACAGTCTGTAAATGACCTATGATCATGATTATTTCTAACAATAAATTTATGAAAAAAAGATTATGA
>JABITU010000231.1 GCA_018668195.1 Tateyamaria sp.
CGCTGCACCACATCCCACCTGGCATTGCCTGGACGCGCGATGATGTCCGGACGCGAATTGGCGAAGTCCGAACAATGTCAAAAGGCGCGCTTGAATGGGAGGTCGCAGAAAGCCTGCCGGTGTCCGAAGTGATCAAGGCCAAAGGCAAGACTTACCGCACTCATATCGAGGCGTATAAGGCCTCGCTGGCGGCCCTGGCCGACGCTGGCATCCTCACCGTCTGCTACAATTTCATGCCGGTCCTGGATTGGACGCGCACCAATCTGCGCTGGCCGTTGCCCAATGGCGGCACGGCCATGCGATTTGATCTGGCCGAGTTCGCTGCTTTCGATATTTTCCTGCTTAAGCGTTATGGTGCGGACGACGATTATGATGATGCGACGCTGGAAGATGCCAGGCGCTGCCTTTCCGGGATGAGCGATGCCAAGAAGTCGGCGTTGACCAAGGCCATCGTCGCCGGGCTGCCTGGTGCGACAGAAAACTGGACCCTGACTGAGCTCCACGACGCGATTGCAAATTATGACGCTATCGGGGCCGATCAGCTGCGGCAAAACCACATCGACTTTCTGTCCGAAATCGTGGACGTCGCAGAAACGCTTGGCCTGCGACTTTGCTGTCATCCTGATGACCCGCCGTTTCCGTTGCTGGGCCTGCCCCGGATCATGTCGTCTCAGGACGACTATGCATTCGTGCTGGATGCGGTCGACAGCCCGTCCGTCGGGATGACCATGTGCACAGGCTCTTTGGGTTCAAATTCCCACAACGATTGCGTTGCAATCGCGCGCAGGTTTGCACCCAGGATACATTTTCTGCACCTGCGCAACGTAACCCGCGATAGCGATGAAAAGCCGTATTCATTCTTCGAAGACGAACATCTTGCAGGGCGGGTGGATATGGTCGGCGTAATCGCTGTGATCTTGGCCGAAGAAGCCAGACGTCGCCGCGAAAATCGCGCGGATGCCCAGATCCCAATGCGCCCGGATCACGGGCAAGAGATCCTGTCGGATATCAACGCTGGCCTGCACCCTGGTTATCCGGCTGTTGGTCGCCTTAAAGGGCTTGCGGAAATTCGTGGCGTTGTTGCTGGCCTCAGCCACGGAGGCGTCCAGTGATCACCGAGACGCTGCTTTATTCCAGAGAGATTGATCACGCCTTCCCAATTGCGCCGCAGGTCTACAGCTATCTGCGGGCCCGTATCGTTGACAACCGACTGCCGCCGGGCGCGAAGATCAGCGAGGCATCGCTGGCCGACACGCTGAATATCAGCCGCACGCCGCTTCGTGCGGCATTGCAAAAACTGGCGACCGAAGGTCTGGTTAACACCCGGCCTCATGTCGGCACAGCGGTGGCCAAGCTGGACGTCGCGCAACTCCATGAGGCGGTATTCATCCGAGCGGCGCTGGAAGCTGCTGTGGTTCGCAAGTTGGCGGAAATGAAAGCGGACCTGAGCACCCTTAATCCGATCATGGAGATCCAGAAGCGCGCCGCAGAGCGCGATGACTATGCCGCGTTCTTTGTGCAGGACGAAACCTATCACGCTGA
Organism: Tateyamaria sp.; assembly: GCA_018668195.1. Next base: position 1,543 of record JABITU010000231.1, read on the forward strand.
ACTGGCCAGGATTGCCGGCGTACCGGACGCTTGGAGGTTGGCCCTTTCGATCAAAGGCCACGTGGATCGCCAACGCTACATACTGATGGCGGGCATAGCAAAGCGATCTCTGCGGGCATACGAAGAGCATATTAAAATACTTAAAGAAATTCGATCTAGCGATGCCGATGCGGCCGCAAGAACGATGCACGACCATGTCAACTCGGTTCTGGAACTGGATGCGCATGGGCTTTCGAAAGACCCGCCTGATCGATCTGGGCCGGGTGATGGATGACGAAACCAACCCAAAGGAGGGATACTATGACACTTGAAATTGGAAAATTGCTGGCGGCGTCCACCGTCGCGGGGGCCCTGATGGCCAGTGCGGCAATGGCGGAAACCGAACTGCGAATGATGTGGTACAACGACGGCAATGAGGGCGAAGTAATGCAATCGCTTCTGGATCGTTTCGAAGCCGCAAACCCGGATATCTCGGTCAAGCTTGATGTTGTGCCATATAAGTCGATCATCGAGGGCCTGCCGATTCAACTGGCAGCGGGCGCCGGGCCGGACCTTGCGCGCGTAACGGACCTTGGCGGGCTGAACAAGTTCTACTTAGACCTGACGCCACACATCTCGGACACCGCCTATTGGGAGGCCAGCTTCGGCCCCTTCTTGGATTGGCTGGCACCGGATTCCGACCAGATCTCGGGCTTTATGACCCAGCTGACCGTGACAGGGCCTTACGTGAACAAGACATTGTTCGAGCAGGCCGAAGTTGCCATGCCGGGCGAAGGGGCGACCTGGGATGACTGGGCGGCGGCAGTCAATCAGGTCGCTGAAAAGCTTGATATTCCGATCCCAATGGCCTGGGACCGTTCAGGCCACCGCGTTTCCGGACCGGCTATTGCCATGGGTGCGCAGATGTTTGATGCCGCGGGCGAGCCTGCGCTGGTCGACGACGGCCTGAAGGAAATGACCAAGCGTCTTTATGACTGGCACCAGGATGGTACCATGTCAAAAGAGCTGTGGGGCTCGGTCTCGGGTTCGACCTACCTTGGCGCGAACGAAGATTTCGCCAACGCTCAGGTGGTGATGTATATGTCGGGCTCCTGGCAGATCCCGCAGTTTGCCGACAAGATCGGCGATGCGTTTGATTGGTGGGCCGTACCCGCTCCCTGTGGTGCCGCTGCCTGCACAGGCATGCCGGGTGGTGCGGCTTTGGTCGCCATGAAAGACACCAAGCATCCTGCAGAAGTTGGCAAATTGATGGACTTCCTTGCGCAAGAGGAAAGCCTGGCTGAATTCTACGGCAAGACGCTGTTCATTCCGGGTCACCTGAAGCTGGCCACGGGCGGCGTTGACTTTGCCACCAGTGATCCACGCGCCAAACATGCTTTGCAGACCTTCTCGGGCGCTGTTCCGACCATCTCGTCAGTCGCGTTTGATCTGCAGGGGTACAAAAACAACCGTGTGATGTTCAACGCGTTGATCTCGCGTTTGAACGAGGCGATCGTAGGTGAACTGACGTTGGATCAGGCTTACGCGCGGATGGAAGAAGACATCGCCAAACAGTTGGCCGAAAAAGCGCTCGAATAAGCGCACGGTGGACGGTGGGGCCGGTCCGCAGTGGCCGGCTCTGACCCAAACCGCGACGGAGGCGACATTATGAGCTATATCAAAAAGGACCGGGTCGGTATCATTGATCGTTTTGCGGCGCTGGCCGCTTGGCCGGTCGTGATATTCTTCAAACTGCTGGACTACCCGCTTTCGGCCATTCAGCGTTTGGTCGGCATTCATCGCATGCCTTGGATATTCCTGCTACCGAATCTGACATTTTTTGGAATTTTCGTCGTCATTCCATTGTTCATAAACTTTGCATTTTCACTCACGGGCGGCACCGAACTTTTCCTGAACAACCGGGTTTACACCGGCACGAACCAATACGGGTTTCTTCTGGAGTGTGAGACATTCGGTGATCCGATCACCTGCCGCGAGGACCGGTTTTGGAAGGGCCTCTACAACACGGCGATCTTCATCGTTTTCCAGGTCACGTTTCTGGTACTGTTCTCCCTCATCACCGCGCTGATTCTAAACCGCAAGATTCGTGCCAGGGGCTTTTTCCGAGCGGTGTTCTTTTTCCCTGTTCTGCTGTCACCGGTTGTTGTGGCGCTGATCTGGAAGTGGGTATTGCTGCGCGATGGCATCCTGAACGCCTTTCTGGTTTCAATAGGGATGGAGAAGATCCTGTTTTTCGTCAGCCCGGAATGGTCGATGTTTTGGGCAATATTCGTGTCGATCTGGGCGCATATGGGGTTTTATATGCTGATCCTGCTGGCCGGGCTGCAAGCGATACAGCCCGATCTTTACGAGGCCGCCGAAATGGACGGCACCTCAAAGGAACGGATTTTCTGGCGCATTACACTGCCATTGTTGTGGCCCAACCTTCTGGTCGTGGTAGTGCTGGCGTTGATCAAAGGCGTGCAGATTTTTGACGAGGTCTTCGTACTGACCGGAGGCGGGCCGGGCACCGCGACGCAGTTCATCGTTCAATACATCTACAATACTGGGTTCACCGAACAGGTGCAGAACTTCGGTTTGGCGTCGGCGGCCTCGGTCGTTCTCGGCGTGGTGCTGTTCGTTTTGACGATGATCCAGCTGGCAGTAACACGGGTGCGCGACAATGGCTGAAACGACAGGATCCACCCGGTCAGTTGCGACAATGGTCGCCGCCCGGCGTGGCCAAAACGGATTGCATTGGAGCGACGTTTTCTCCTACGTTTACCTGCTGTTCGGCGTTCTGCTGATGTTTGGCCCGGTCATCTGGCTTGTGATGTCTTCTTTCAAGACGCCCGCCGGGTTGATCGAGTTTCCGCCGACGTTCCTTCCGCTCGGTCAGATCGAGGTTGAGGTTGAGGGTTACGAAAAGCCCTTGCTGTTGTTTGATGTCACGTTGGAGGATGGGTCCACCAGACAACTGGCCCAGGTGCGTCGGATTGGCATCGTCAGCCAGATGGTTGACCCCAAAAACCCGGCCGAGACCTTCAAGGTTCCCATCGATCAGCGCACCAAAGTGCGGGAGTTTCGTCTTGCAACAGAAAACTATGTCAATCCGCTTGAACGCTTCAATTTCCTGGGTTTCTTGAAAAACTCGGTGATAGTTACGTTCATTGCGACGCTAGTGACCTTACTGATCAATTCGATGGCGGCCTATGGCCTCAGTATTTACGAATTTCGCGGCCGCAATGCGATCATGCTGTTCGTGATCGGCACCCTGATGATCCCGATCACGGTCATTCTGGTGCCTGTCTATCTGGTTGTGACGCAACTGGGAATGATCAACTCGCTTTGGGCAGTCATTCTGCCGGGCGCTGCAACACCCACCGGCGTGTTCCTGTTGCGCCAGTACATGCTGACGATCCCCAAGGATTTGATCGAGGCTGCGCGGATGGACAATGCCTCGGAATGGGTGATCTATTCGAAAGTGGTTGTGCCACTTGCGATGCCTGCCATCGCCGTTTTGGCGATCTTCTCGATCATGTGGCGGTGGAACGAATTTCTGTGGCCCCTGATCGTGCTGAACCGGTCCGAGGTCTACACGTTGCAGGTTGGGCTGAACGCCTTCCAGGGTGAGCTGGAC
>JABITU010000023.1 GCA_018668195.1 Tateyamaria sp.
CGCCGTAATATGTTCAAGTGGGCACCTACAACCAACAATACAGCGCGCAAACAGTTGCCGAGCGCTTCCAACGTATGGGTCTGCCTGTTCGTATCGGTATATACACACGAGTTGGCGCAACCTATCGTATGGTGATTGCAGGCCCATTTGGTTCAAACATCAACGCTGTTTTGTCCAAACTGCGCGCCTCAGGATACCACAAGGCATCACTGCGTTAAGGTTCAAAGCTAAATATAGAATTGGAATAGGGCGTGCTGAAAGGTGCGCCTTTTTTCTTTAGTTGCCGCAGATCGCCTGAAGGCGCAGCCAATCACTGTCGCGCAGCAATGGCTGGCTTAGGGTGCCTGAAACAGGATCGCCCTCAATTAAGCCAACGGTGCTTTCGCCTGTGACATCAATGGCCTTTGCATAAGGCGTGCTGCGAATGTTGGCGTCTTTGAAGGCTGCCAATAGCGCGGTTTCATCCGTTTGGGTGCGAGGTGAGCTGATCACCGTCTCTGCGTAATCATCAAGCGCTTGAGACGGCAGGTTGCCTGTTGTCAGCAAGGTAAAGGTCGCCCGTAACCCAACATGACTTAACATTTCATCCAGTGCGTCACTTGTTTGTCCGCGCACTTGTTCGGCTAGGATAAAGCCAGCAATAACATCCGGTTCGTCATAGTCTTCGACCAACACCTTGTTCACCAGAACTTTGCCTCCGGGCAAATACAGGCTGTCCGTCAGGCCCGAGCGCAGAACGATCAGTTCCTTGGTCTTGGTGCGCAGAGCCAGCGTTTTTAGGGCAGGGGCTGCAGGGCGAGCTTGGCACGGTTTGCCAGCGATCCGTTCAATACGGGTGAGCAGTGCATCACCAATTTTTATGCGGATCACATCAGGAACAACGCCTAGTGTGTGTTTTTGCAATGCGTCTGGCAGCCAGAAAATCAACGCTGCAGCGACGGCCCCAACGGAAATTGTTGCACCCAACCAGCGCAGGCGCCCTGGTTTGGGTCGTGTTCTGGACACTGCTTTGCGCAATGCCTCAATCGCATCGACCATCTCGGCCTCAGAATCCATTAACTCAAGCGTTTCACCAGGATCACCATCGGGGTGAAATATAGCGGGTGATGTGGATGATCCATACCGATCCACCGCAGCCAATGACCAATGCGCAATCGCCTGATCGTTCATATCGCTGATGACTAGAGTGGCATCGCCAATAGATACAATTACTTCGCGCCGCTGTTCTTGCGGGGAGGGACGCCACAGACCTGTAGCTTCTATTCGATCATATTTAGCAAGTGCGGTCATAGGTTATCGGGCTGCTCTGCCTGTTATTTATCCTAAGCTAACGCAGAGGCGTGAACTTGGGAAATGAAATCACCCAGCAGGTGATCGTGGGATCAGAAATCCTTGGCTGCTGTGCGCAGTTCAAATTTCTGGATCTTACCGGTTGAGGTTTTTGGCAACTCTTGGAACACCACCATCTTTGGTGCTTTGAAGCTGGCCAAGGTCTGGCGGGCAAAGCTGATCATTTCGGCCTCGTCGCCTGTGCATCCCTCTTTCAATTCAATAAAGGCACAAGGCACTTCGCCCCATTTCTCATCGGGTTTGGCCACAACAGCAGCCAGTGAAACGTCAGGATGACCCATTAGTACTCCTTCGACTTCAACAGAACTGATGTTTTCACCACCTGAGATGATGATGTCTTTGGCGCGATCCGCAATCTGGATATAGCCGTCAGGGTGTTGGATGGCCAAATCCTCAGAGTGGAAGTACCCACCAGCAAAAGCTTTTGCCGTTGCTTCAGGGTTTTTTAAATACCCCTTCATGATGGAATTGCCGCGCATGACGATTTCGCCTTGGGTCGCGCTGTCCATTGGGACTTGGACCATCTGATCATCCATGACGGTAATGTGCTCCATCATCGGCATTGCAACACCTTGGCGGGCTTTGATCGCCGCCTTAGCCGCTTGATCCAAGTCACCCCAGTCCTCAGTACGCCACACGCATTCTGTTACGTGGCCATAGCTTTCGGTCAGGCCGTAAACTTGGGTTACATTAAACCCAAGTGCCTCGATCTTGCCTAATGTGGCAGGCGCTGGTGGGGCACCAGCAGTGAACACTTCGACGTTATGATCGAATGCGCGGCGCTCGTTGTCAGGTGAATTGACGATCATGTTCAACACAATTGGCGCACCGCCAAAATGGGTCACACCTTCATCTGCGATTGCATCATAAATTGCGCCTGCAGTGATATCGCGACAGCAAACCAACGTTCCACCAATGACGGGCATCATCCATGTGTGGTTCCAGCCGTTACAATGAAACAGCGGCACAATCGCCATGAACACAGGGTGCAAAACCATGCGCCATGAAATCACAGTACCCATTGTCATCTGATAGGCACCACGGTGATGATAAACGACGCCTTTGGGTCGACCAGTGGTGCCGGAGGTATAGTTCAGCGCAAGGCTTTCCCATTCATCCTCTGGCATGATCCATTCAAATGTAGGGTTCGCAGCATCCAGCATATCCTCATATGTCTTGTGACGCCCAGATGCGGGCCAACCATTGGCCGCGTCTGGGACTTCAACGATCACAGGTTTTTGGCCCGTAAGGCGCGCAACAGCGGCTTCGGCCAATTCTACGAACTGTGGGTCGGCCAAGATCACCTTGGCCTCACCATGTTCAAAAACATAGGCAACGGTATCGACGTCTAGGCGCGTGTTGATCGTGTTCAATACGGCACCGCATGCGGGCACGCCAAAATGGGCCTCTGCCTGTGCTGGAAGGTTGGGGATTAAGGTGGCAACCACATCGCCAGGGGTCACACCCATATCAGTCAAACCAGCGGCTAGGCGGGTGCAGCGTTCATAATACTGGGCATATGTCACACGATGACCGCCATAGATTACAGCGGTGCGGGTGGCAAAAACATGGGCGGCGCGGCGCAAATGCGATAGCGGCGTAAGTGGTACATAGTTGGCAGGACACTTGCCCAAACCCGTTTCGTCGTTCATCCAGCCCATATGCGCTCTCCCCTTCGCGTGATCACAACGCTTGAATCGTTTGGAAAACAGGATATTGCAAGTACAAGAAACTGAAAAGCAAAGTCTTCTTATATGAACTCTATTCCAACTCCATCAGACATTCATACGCGGCCAATGGCGGCAGCCCTGTGTATGATCGGTGCGATGGTCCTTTTGGGGTTCGTTGATAACTTTGTCGCCACCGTGGCCGAAGAGATCAGTATCTGGCAGTTCCTTGCCGTTCGCGCCTCAATGGCGATTCCGCTGATTTGCCTTATGTCGACGATGGGCTTGGGCACGATGCGCCCGAAACGGTTCTGGGCGGTTGCTGTCCGCAGTCTGCTGACAGCAATGGGCCTGATGCTGTACTTTGGGTCACTTGCCTTTATGCCAATTGCGCAATCCTTGGCGGGCCTGTTCACCTCCCCCATTTTTGTGCTGCTGATTAGTGCGTTTGTCTTCAAGCAGACGATTGGCAAATGGCGCGTGATTGCGGTGGCCATAGGCTTTAGTGGGATCCTTTTGGTCCTTGGCATCCAAGATGGCGCACCGGGCTGGATCATGATGATGCCTGTGGCAGGCGGATTGATCTATGCCATTGGGTCAATGGCGACCCGCATTTTATGTTCCGAGGAAAGCACGATCTCCATGCTTGCAGGTATCATGACCGTTCAATTGATCATCGGAACATTGGCACTGGTCGGTTTGACGATCTGGTCACCTGTTGTGCCAGAGGGTGCAGATGGGTTCCTGCTGCGTGGTTTGATTTGGCCGA
>JABITU010000232.1 GCA_018668195.1 Tateyamaria sp.
GCAGCTGCAGCCCTTGCGCATGTCATGACAGGGTTCCACAACGTGCCTGCCGAAAGATGGATGCAAGAGGCTATGATCCATTTCCACAAGGTCGACGACGGGCTCAACATCACCTATGACCCCGATTTGCGGCGTGCCATCGAAACTGGTGGAGATGTGCCTGATCTATGGCCGTTTTTTGACGCTTTGGCAGGCAAACCTCTTTGCCTGATAAGAGGGGCAAATTCAGAACTCCTGCGGATGGACACTGTCCAAAAGATGCGTGAGCGCAGACCAGACATGATTTTTGCAAATGTGCCGGACCGGGGCCATATCCCTTTTCTGGATGAGCCCGAGGCCTTGGCGGCACTACACCACTGGATCGAAGGCATATCATGAATATCGATATGATCCGCGCTGCCGCAACCCGGCTCAAGGGCCACGTCCGCTGCACGCCACTGCTGTCTTCGCCCTTTATTGACGCACTTGCAGGGCGGCGGGTGTGGATCAAACCAGAGTGCCTGCAACACACTGGAAGCTTCAAGTTTCGCGGCGCATGGTCGGCCATTTCCGCGCTTGAACCCAAGATCCGCACCAAGGGCATCATCGGCTTTTCCAGCGGCAACCATGCGCAGGGCGTGGCCATGGCCGCATCGCGCCATGGTGTGGCCAGCGTCATCGTCATGCCCGCCGATGCCCCCGCGCTCAAGATCGAGAACACCAAAGCGTTGGGGGCTGAGGTCGTGCTTTATGATCGCGACACCGAAGACCGCGATGTCATCGGCTCTGCGCTCGCCAAAGAGCGTGATCTGACGCTGATCCGCCCATTTGATGACCCGAATGTGATCGCCGGTCAAGGCACCGCCGGGCTTGAGATCGCAGAACAAGTGGCCGTGCATGGCGTGGCACAAGCCGATGTGCTCGTGTGCTGCGGGGGCGGAGGCCTGACCAGCGGCATCGCGTTGGCTCTGGAGGCCAACGCTCCAGGCCTGCGCGTGCGCCCTGTCGAACCCGAAGGTTTTGATGATGTGACCCGGTCGTTGAGGTCCGGTGGCATCGAACGAAACAATTCGACCTCGGGAAACATATGTGATGCGATCATAACACCCCAGCCCGGCAACCTAACCTTTCCCATCATGCATCGCCTCTGCGGTCCCGGCCTTGTGGTCACCGAAGACGAGGCTTTGCAGGCCATGGCCCATGCATTTTTGCGCCTGAAAGTCATAGCCGAGCCGGGAGGTGCCGTAGCACTTGCCGCCGCGATTTGTCGCCAAGACCAGATAGAGGGCGACGACGTGGTTGTCATGATATCGGGCGGAAATGTCGACCCCGACTTGTTTGCCCGATGTCTGGAGACGCTCGAATGACCCAAGACCTGCAAATGTGTAAAGACATCGAAAGCGCCCATTTACGTTCGGCCCAGCGCCGAGTTGCGCACGACTGCGCGCGCGCCGCCGAATTCATCTCTGGCTTTGGCGGCATGTACACATGCGCCAATGTTCGCCGCATATCGCGCCGATTTCTGGCGGACACTTTGGGCAGCATCATGCACATGGACTATTTCTGCGCATTGAAAGATCATGCTGCCGGCGGCGGCGATCTGAAAGCCCCTTATTACACGCTGACATCCGATCATCGGCACATCATTGCCCTGATAACACCAAAGGACTGACGCAGATGCACATGGCAGACCTGGGCGACGTTCGCCTGCATTACCGCATAGATGGGCCAGAGGGCGGCGCGCCAGTAGTTTTCGCCAACTCGCTGGGCACCGATATGCGCCTGTGGGATCCGATCCTGCCGCTTTTGCCCGAGGGTTTGCGCATTCTGCGGTTTGACAAACGTGGGCATGGGCTGTCCACATGCCCACCTGAACCCTATTCCATGGGCACACTCGTTTCTGACACCGAAAAGCTGATGGATATGTATGGGTTTAAGGATGCGTTCTTTGTCGGGCTGTCCATTGGTGGGCTGATCGCGCAAGGCCTCGCAGTAAAGCGGCTGGATCTGATGCGCGCGATGGTTCTGTCGAACACCGCCGCCAAAATCGGCACCAAGAACCTTTGGGATGATCGGATTGCAGCCGTGACTGCGGGCGGTATCGAAAGCCTTGCGGATGCGGTGATGGAGCGTTGGTTTTCCAAGGCCTTTCGGAACACGCCTGACCTCGAGCTGTGGCGCAACATGCTTTGCGGGCAACAAGACGCAGGCTATGCCGGGTGTTCGGCAGCGATTTCGGGCACCGATTTTTTTTCAACCACCGCAACGCTGCGCCTGCCCACATTGGGCATTGCCGGGTCAGAGGATGGCTCAACCCCGCCTGACTTGGTGCGCGAAACCGTTGATCTGATACCGGGCAGCCAGTTTCATCTGATCCGCCGCGCGGGCCACCTGCCTTGCGTGGAGCAACCCGATGAATTCGCGAAGATGATCAGCGACTTCATGCGTGCGACGGGCCATATCTGACCCATGGCAGCAAGCGTGTTTTCCTCTGCCCTTTACGGTCAGTTGTTTCCCACCGGAGAGGTCGGTCGGCTTTGGTCCGACAGTGCCGAAGTGCGCGCGATGCTGCTTGTCGAAGGCGCTTTGGCCAAGGTCCAGGGTGCCCAAGGTGTGATACCAAAAATCAGCGCTGACTTTATCCACCGCTCAAGCCTTGAGGTGCAGATTGACCCGGCGGGTCTTGCTCTAGAAACGGGGCAGAATGGGGTCAGCGTGCCCGCACTTGTCACGGCCTTTCGCGCAGCCATGGAAGCACCAGAGCATGCGCAATACGCTCATTGGGGCCCCACTAGCCAAGACATCATCGACACGGGCCTGATGCTGCGCCTGCGCCAGACGCTCGCCTCTCAAGAGGCCCGCGCGCGCTGCCTTTTGAGCGGCTTGGCCGAACAGGCCCGGACCCACGCCGAAACCCCGATGGCCGCTCGCACATACGCACAGCATGCGACACCCACGTCCTGGGGGGCGGTGCTTGCCCAGTGGGGCCAACCGGTGGCCAATGCAGTCGCAAACTTGCCGGATCTGCGCAACAAAACATTGTGGGTCTCGCTTAGCGGTGCATCCGGAACCTCATCGGCCCTAGGACCAAAAGCGCCAGCAACCCGAGCGGCGTTAGCCGACGCGCTAAAGCTCGGTGATCCGGGCCGCAGCTGGCATACCGACCGTGGCCCTGTCTTGCGCATTGCCGATTGGATGGGCGACGTTGTGACGAGCTTGGCCGGGATGGGCCTGAGCCTTGTCGGTCTGACGAGTTCCGACGTGGGTGCCATCCGGTTAGATGCCGCAGGATCATCCTCAACGATGCCACAAAAACAAAATCCGGTCGGGCCATCTGTGCTGGTGGCGCTCAATCACCAGATGGCGGGGTTGCGGGCGACCCTTCAATCAGCCGCAGCCCATCAATACCAACGCGACGGTGCGGCGTGGTTCACCGAATGGATGGTTCTGCCACAGATTGCCCTTTGCACGGCTGCCGCACTTGAGACCGCCATTGCATTGGCCAATGCCATGGCCCCTGACACCGAGGCGATGGCGGCAGATTTCGATGGCCTGGGCCTGCTGCACGCCGAGGCGCTCAGCTTTGCGCTGGCAGCCTTGATGCCGCGCCCGGATGCGCAGACACGCACCAAAGCTTTGGTCGCAGAGGCCGTCCAGTCAAACACGTCTCTGGCAGACACCGCGCGCAACGCTTATCCCGATCTGCCCCCCGGGCTGTTTCAGACCGCACAGCACCTAGGACAAGCCCCTGCACAAGCGCGCGCTTTTGCCAACCGGGTGGACGTCCTTTGAGACTGCCAGTCACATTTATCCTGATCAACGTGCTTTTGGACGCAATGGGCATCGGATTGATCATTCCCGTCATGCCCGATCTGATCCGAGAAGTGAATGGCGGAACACTCGCCTCTGCGGCCGTCTGGGGCGGAATACTGGCGACATCATTTGCAGTCATGCAATTTCTGTTTGGCCCCCTGTTGGGCGGTCTGTCGGACCGTTTCGGAAGAAGGCCCGTCTTGCTACTATCTTTGGTGGTAATGTCTGCTGATTATTTAGTGATGGCGTTGGCAGGATCTATCTGGCTGCTGCTGGCGGGGCGGATCGTAGGAGGGATTACTGCGGCAACACAAGCCACAGCATCCGCCTATATGGCCGATATCTCGACGCCAGAGAAAAAGGCGGCAAACTTTGGTTTGATCGGAGCAGCCTTTGGCATGGGCTTTGTGATGGGCCCGCTGATTGGCGGTTTGTTGGCCGAATATGGCACGCGAGCACCTTTCTATGCTGCCGCAGGTCTTGCGGCCTTGAACGCACTATTTGGCTGGATCGTGCTAACGGAAACAGTGACCGATCGCATTCGTCGACCATTTTCCTGGGCGCGGGCCAACCCATTGGGATCGCTTCGTGTTCTGGGCCAGCTGCCGGGCCTCGGCCCACTGCTGTTGGTGTTCTTGCTCTACCAACTCGCTTTTATCGTTTATCCTGCCGTCTGGAGCTATTTTGCGGTGGAACGGTTTGGTTGGAGCCCGGCCATGATCGGCATTAGCTTGGCGCTGTTCGGGATCATGCTGGCGGTGGTACAGGGTGGTCTGATGCCCATGGTTTTGCGACTTTTGGGCGAACGCGGGGCGGTGATCTATGGGCTGGCATTCGATGTGCTGGCCTTTGGGGCGCTGGCGATTGTGACATCGGGAACCATCGCGCTGATCCTCATACCACTGACCGCATTTGCAGGCGTCGTAACACCGGCGCTGCAAGGCATCATGTCAAAAACCGTGAATGACAACCAACAGGGCGAATTGCAGGGCGCGCTTACATCGATTGGCGCGCTCGCTATGATCGTTTCGCCACTGGTCATGACCTCAGTCTTTGCCGCTTTTTCCGGACCTTCAGCGCCCATTTATTTGCCTGGCGCGCCATTCATCCTGTCTGCGGGCCTTGTGATCATTGCCGTGGGTGTATTTCTGCGTATGGGCCATATCGGACACGTCCAAGACTGACTGTCATCGAATCAAGGCAAGATGGAGCGAATTCTATCTTGCGGCTTGCTGCGACCTGCGGCACGTTTGTCAAAACTAGGAACAGAGCCGCCAATTATTGACCGGGGCGGGGCAAGGATTAAACATGCGAACCATAAAAGCTGCCGTGTGCCACGAATTTGGTGCACCACTTGTTATCGAAGATATCCTTATCCGCGCGCCTAAGGGCGGCGAAGTGGAAGTCGCCATTGACGCAGTCGCGATCTGCCATTCCGATATCTCTTACGCCGATGGTGCTTGGGGCGGCAGTCTGCCGGCCGTCTACGGCCATGAGGCCGCAGGGGTCGTCAGCGCGGTAGGCCCGGGCGTTACCAGCGTGGCCTTGGGCGACAGCGTGGTGGTCACTCTCATCCGGTCCTGCGGGACTTGCCCGACCTGTGCAGGCGGTACGCCCACCAATTGCGAAACGCCCTACGACGGGGACAAAGGGCCGATCCGGACCGTTGACGACACAAAACTCCATCAGGCACTCGCGTGCGGAGCTTTTGCCGAAAGTGTCGTCGTTGATCAAAGACAGATCGTGAAAATCCCCAAAACGATGGCCAAGGATGCCGCAAGCTTGATTGCCTGCGGTGTGATTACCGGGGTGGGTGCCGTCGTCAATGCCGCGCAATTGCGTGCAGGTCAGGACGTTGTGGTGATCGGCGCGGGAGGCGTTGGCCTCAATGCAATTCAAGGTGCGCGCATTGCAGGCGCACGCCGCATCGTTGCCGTCGATATGACCGAAGAAAAACTTGAAGACGCAAAGGCGTTTGGGGCAACCCATGGCGTACTTGCAACAGAGGCGCGGCCCTGGCGGTTGGCCAAGAATGCGTTGGGCGGCAAGGGGGCTGAGGCTGCCATTGTGACCGTGGGCGCCATACCTGCCTATGACCAAGCGCCACGATACCTGGGGCGCGGGGGCAAGGTAATTATGGTCGGCATGCCCCATTCCGGTGCCGAAGCCACCTATGAGCCTGCAATGCTTGCCGCTGTTGGCCAAGGTATGATCGGATCAAAAATGGGCGACGTAGTGATCCAACGCGATATTCCGTGGATGGTTGATCTGTATGAACAGGGCCGGTTGCAACTAGACAGTTTAATTTCGGGTCGCTGGACCTTGGAGCAGATTAACGAAGCAATTGCCGACACCAAGTCGGGCACCGCGCGCCGTAACGTGATCTTGTTTGACAAGTAATTGGGGGCTCTGCCCCCGGCCTTTGGCCTCCCCCGGAGTTTATCCGGCAAGATGAAGCAGAGGATACCTCGTGAAACTGGCTGACCTTGATATCATTGTTACAGCGCCCCCTGCACCGGGTTGGGGTGGGCGCTATTGGATATTGGTCAAGGTGACGACGGACGACGGAATTGTCGGTTGGGGCGAGTGCTATGCATCGTCTATTGGACCAGAGCCAATGGGAACTGTCATCCAGGATGTGTTCGAACGTCACATGTCGGGCGAAAATCCGGAAAACATCGAACTCATGTTCCGGCGCGTTTATTCATCAGGGTTCACGCAGCGGCCTGACCTGACGGTCATGGGCGCGTTTTCGGGGCTTGAGATCGCGTGCTGGGATATTCTAGGCAAGGCACGGGGCCGCCCAGTTCATGCGCTTTTGGGTGGACGCATGAACCGTCGTATCCGTGCCTATACCTACCTCTACCCCCTGCCCCATCACGATCTGGGAGCGTTCTGGACATCGCCTGAGATGGCTGGCGAAAGTGCTTTGGACTGCGTTGAACGAGGCTACACAGCCATCAAGTTTGATCCTGCAGGGCCATACACTCTGCGCGGCGGGCATATGCCGGGGATGCGTGACATTTCGCAGTCAGTGGCTTTTTGCAAAGCGATCCGCGAGGCAGTGGGCAACCGGGCTGATCTGCTGTTTGGCACGCATGGCCAATTCACCACCGCAGGTGCCATTCGCTTGGGTCAGGCCATCGAACCGTATAGCCCATTGTGGTTCGAAGAGCCTATTCCCCCCGACGCCATTGAGGAAATGGGGAAAGTGGCAAGCGCGGTTCGTATACCCATCGCAACGGGTGAGCGATTGACGACTAAGGTCGAATTCGCATCCGTTTTGCAAAGTGGTGCGGCGGCCATTCTGCAACCGGCCCTTGGCCGAGCGGGAGGCATCTGGGAAATGAAAAAAGTGGCTGCGATGGCCGAGGTCCACAATGCACAAATGGCGCCGCATCTTTATGCAGGACCAGTGGAGTGGGCTGCAAACATCCAGCTTGCCGCTTCGATCCCAAACATCCTGATGTGCGAGTGCATCGAGACGCCGTTCCACGACACGTTGATCCGCAGCTCGATCCGGGTTGAAGATGGGTTCATCACTCCCAGTGATTCCCCCGGTTTAGGCATTGATGTTGACGAGGATCTGGCCCGCGCGCATCCCTACACCGGCGACGGCTTGCATTTACAGATGCAGGAAGAACCCTGCGATTATGTTGAGGGCAACAATTTCGAAGGTGGTGCCCCTGCACCGCGTAAGTGACAGAAAAAACTAACGGTACAAAGAAATTCTAGCCACGGCTATGTCTGCCTGCATCACGCGGCCAATGGCCACAACGCCAATCCGGCGCAGGCGGGCAGGGTCAAACGTGGCCTCTGTCCGGTAAGGCGTGAGTTGGTCAAAGGGGATCCGAACGGTCGTCCAGCTGTTTGGCGCATTGAAATCAGCTCGAAAGCTCTGCCATGGGCGCGTGAGCTGATCCGTGCGCACGCGCAGGTCATAAGTTTCCAAATTGCCCAAGACCTCAAGCTCCAATCCTGTCCAATCACTGATGTCGAAAACGCCAGCTTTATCAACATCAAATGCGATTTGCACAAAGCCGCCATTATTGTCGAGTGATACGGTGCCGGTCAACCGGACCGCTTCGCGTCCTTGGACCGTTTCGCGCGCTGCCTGACCACGCGACATACCACCCATGACCGTATCAGCCACGTATTCCCAATTGGGTTTCAAATCCATATGGGCCTCCTGAGCGTAATTTATTGTCGCGAACAACACGAGAACCAACGCAAGCGCACGTATCATGTCCGGGCCTCCTCGAACGCAGCCCAAACCGTCTGGAATTCGTCAAAACTGATCTTTTTGCCTTTGACAGTAGAAAATATGATGTCTTCTGACATTGTGAGTGTCTTGATGGCGGCAGAAAGACTGCTGACGACATCGTCAGGGATCACCACTGCGCCATGCCTATCGGCATGGACCAGATCACCAGGGTGGATATCAAGCCCAAAGACCCGCACTGGTGCGTCATAATCCACCACATGGACATAGCCGTGACTTGGCCCGATGGACCCAGCCACAACCGGGTATCCTTTGGCCACATCGCCAAGATCGCGCATCACGCCATCGGTTAACGTCCCCGCGATGTCAAAAGCCTTATGAATGTTGGTGTTCACCTCACCCCAATAAGCGCCAA
>JABITU010000233.1 GCA_018668195.1 Tateyamaria sp.
AATTCCCAAAACCTTCAGCGGAGGCATCGATATATTCGCTAATGCAATCAGATACGCTTTTGCGTGTCTTTGCACTCACTGCGCTTTCCAAACCACCTGGCCGTTTTGGTGCTTTTTCACGACGCTTTAACCAATTTTCCGCGGCCTGTTTGGAGGCGAATGTCTCGACCAAATTGAGGATGACCTTGCCTTTTTTCTTCTTGCGGATCTGGGCGGTGAAGCTCGACTTGCCATTGGTCTTGAGGCGTTCTGTGATAGTTCCCATGGGAGTTCCTTTCAGTCACGGGTTTTCCTTGGCCGGGACATCTGATCGTTCGATTTTTTCGGAAGCGGTTTTGATTGGGTTTGAAACCCAAACCGGGGGCGATCGGGCTGAATGGGGGAAAACCGATGGGATAGGGTGGTTGCCCGGCAGCGCATGATTTGGAGTGCTGGAATTCAGGTGGAAAAAAGTGCTACACGGCGCCGCCGGTGCTACATTCTGTAGCACTGCACTCAAAAACGGGGCTAAATCGAGCCAAAACGGGGAAAACGCGCAAAATGGTGAATCCAAAAAACCAAGAAAAATCAGGGTTTTCCGATATTCAGCGGGCTGCGCGTCTATCCATTGCACCCATGATGGACTGGACGGACCGTCATTGCCGATACCTGCACAGGCAGTTGAGCGGGCAGGCGCTGCTTTATACGGAAATGGTTACCGCGCCTGCTTTGGTGCGGGGTGGGGCGCAGTATTTGCTGGACCATGATCCGGCAGAGCACCCGGTCGCACTTCAATTGGGTGGCTCTGATCCGGCTGAGTTGGCGCAGGCCGCAAAGATGGGTGCACGTGCTGGCTATCAAGAGATCAACCTCAATTGCGGCTGCCCCTCTGACCGGGTGCAGTCAGGAACGTTTGGCGCGGTGCTCATGCGGAGCCCGGCGGTTGTTGCGGATTGTGTTGTGGCCATGCGGGACGCAGTGGATGTTGAAGTCACAGTGAAATGCCGCATCGGCGTGGATGAACAGGACCCGCACCAAGTTTTGCCCGAATTCTTGTCCCGCATCGTTGCAGCAGGGTGCGAACGGGTCACGATCCATGCCCGCAAAGCTTGGTTGCAAGGGCTAAGCCCCAAAGAAAACCGTGATGTACCACCGCTGGACTATCCGCTTGTCATGCAAATGAAGGAGTATTTTCCAAATCTGCACATCACGATTAATGGCGGTATCACGTCGCTTGATCATGCCGAAGCGATGCTGGAAGCAGGGCTTGATGGTGTCATGATTGGGCGGGCGGCATACCACCAGCCTGCCGATATTCTTTGTTGCGCAGATCGGCGAATTTTTGGTCAATGTTTGGATACAACAGCCGAAGATGCGGTTGCCGCTATGCTGCCATATATAGAAACGCACCTTGCCTCGGGGGGGCGTTTGCATCAGGTGACGCGTCACATGCTGGGCTTGTTTGCGGGGCGACCTGGCGCTCGTGCATGGCGCCGAATGTTGAGCGAAGGTGCTACAAACCCGGGCGCAGGCCCTGAATTGGTCGAGGCAGCACTCGCGCAGGTGACGGCTTTGGCCCCGGCGGCTTGAGCTGTGTAATGCACTGTGATTGCTGGATTTATACTATGCCTGCGCCAATAAATGTGAATCAGATTCCTGACATGTTTGTATTGGTTAGGGTTCTCATGCGTGTTGTGTTCAGAATATGGCCCAAGGTGCATTTGCGATGATTGAAAACGATGGCTTTATTTTGTTTCAGGTCGATAATCGGGTCTGTGCATGGGTAAAAGCAGCAAAACCATTGGCACATCGCATCGCGTCTGATCCGGTTGCACGGACAGCTAACCTACGGCATGGCAAGACCTGGTTCGTCGGAGTGGATGCGTTGCCAAATGCATCTGACGGGTCAGTTGACGGGGTGCCCGTGGCTGGACCTTGGTTGCCGCTTGTGCCGGAACTGCCACTGCATCGGGCACAACTGTCCATTATCTATCCTGGTTATCCTCGGCAGGATCTGGACGAAAGCGATGCCAATTACCGCTACCGGAACACCCGTTCGGCCGCCCACGTCGATGGTCTGCTACCTGAAGGACCCAAGCGGCGGCGCTATGCTCGAGAATTTCATGCCTATGTTTTGGGCGTGCCCCTGACGGATGCGCGTCAAGCGCCAACCGTCGTGTGGCGTGGCAGTCATCGGATCATGCAAAACGCCCTGCGGGCTGCGATTGGATCGGCACATATCGGTTCTGTGGACGTCACAGATGCCTATCACGCCGCACGTCGGCGTGTGTTTGAAACCTGCGAAAAGGTTTTGTTGACGGCGACGCTCGGGCAAAGCTATCTAATCCATCGATTTGCGGTGCACGGCACAGAACCTTGGCAAGGTCCGGCTGCATCCGGCCGGATGGTTGCGTTTTTTAGACCTGAATTCGCGAACCCTGCCGACTGGCTGGGCGAATGACGAATAGCGCGGCTCGTTTGACCGCCCATTCGTAGGTTTAAAACAATTGTCTGTCCCACGCGTCTGACAGCAAACCAGCCGATTCAGCGTTTTAGACGTGCGCTTCGGCCACCACGTCGGCCGGATGGGGCAGCATTGCGGTTGGGCAGGTCGTCCATTATTGCACGGCGTTGCTCATGGGTCATACGGCTCCAGCTTCCGATCTCGTCGATTGATCGGGCACAGCCCGAACACAGCCGTGTTTCGGGATGAATAATGCAGATTTGGACACATGGGCTTTCTATTTCGTCCCGTTTCCAAACCAAATTTTCAGGGACTGCGCGCGTCATCTTGGCCTCTTCATTACAGCTAGCCTGTCCAGCAATCCCTGTAGAATATAGCTCGCCGCCACATGATCAATGACCTCTGCGCGACGTTTGCGCGTCGTATCCGCCTCAAGCAGCGCTTTTTCCGCAGCCACTGTGCTAAGCCGCTCGTCCCAAAAGGTGATTGGGCCGTTCCAAAGCTGGGCAAAGTTGCGAGCAAATGCGCGGGTGGATTGGCAGCGCGGACCTTCGCTGCCGTCCATATTTCGCGGCAGTCCCAGCACTATTCCACCCACAAAGCGTTCGGCAATCAATGCCTGCAGGCGCGCAGCATCCAGTCCAAATTTCTTTCGTCGGACAGTTTCGAGCGGAGATCCAACCGACAAGTGCGTGTCTGATACAGCCACACCTATGGTTTTCTCACCAAGGTCCAAACCCATAAGCGCACGAAATGGCGGTAATGCAGCGACGAATTCTTCTGTGTTATCAGTTATCATTGCAGGCCGATCCGGTCTGCGGTGCGGTTTAACAAGTCCATCGCTGCCCGGTTGTCGCCAAATGCTTTTAACGCGTTTTCAAAGACAGCGCGTGCCTGATCCATTTGTCCCAGCACGCCCAAAGAAGATATTAATTGTGACCAGTCTTCGACTGGCCCGCCCTCGGTTGCCAGGCGGTCACTCAAGCCCGCCACCATGCCCTGGATCATCTCCATGCGCTCTGCCGGGCTCATGTCGCCCGCTGCGTCGATATCAGCGGCAGAGGGGCCACGACCGGTGCCAATCGCTGGGCGGGCATAGTTTACACCGGCCCGCATCGCCATCTCTTCGATCTGAGCTTCGATTGGCTGCACCCAGGGTGCATCTGGCGGCCCCTCACGCAACAATTGGTCCCAGACGCGCAGGGCTGTATCAGGCCGACCCGTCTGCGACATCATCAGTCCAAAATAATAGCGCGCGGGCCCATTGGCCGGATCCATAGACAAGGCACGTTCGAGAACCCCCTCGGCTTGGGGCGATACATAGCCGCCAGCGGCTAGGATCAACAGATCGGCGTAGTCAGCAAAATCGGTGGCCGTTGCGTTTGCGCCCTTGATTGCAAGCACACGGGCCTTGGCAGCATGGGCGGCAGCAAAGTTGCCCAGCTGTCCTTCGGATTGTGACAACAAAACCTGTCCTTGCAAGTCATTTGGCCGCGCGCCTACGGTTTCGCGCAGCTGCTCGACCAGAGCCACATAATCCGGCGAAAGATTGAGCGGCGGCCCTTTATTGGGCAAACTGGCCTCGGCTGTCGTCTGGCTGGGTCTTTCTGCACGCAGCGTTTCGGCCATTTCGATCCGGTTTGCTAGTCTCAGGTCGCCGTAGCCCGGTGCACCCAGCTGTAAATACATCAAATAAGACGCACCCGCGATAACAACTGACGTTATGGCCGCGATCAGCATACCTCCTGTCGGATGTGTTTGAGAGATGCTAGTTCGGACGGCGGCATCCGCCTGCAGAATGCGCCGCGAGACCTCAGTGCGCGCACGCTCGGCATCACTCTCGGACACCACACCACGCGCCAAGTCGCGCTCCACTTCTTTGAGTTGGTCGCGGTAAACGTCAAGATCATAAGCTGCGGGAGGACGGGCATCCCGACGCGCGCCTATTAGCGCACCCGACAGGACGGAAACCACGCTCAGCGTTAATACGGCGGTGACAATCCAGAACAGCATCATTGCCCTTTGATTTGCATTCTCTTTATTGACTTAACCTGTGCAATCGCGATGCAAAAGGGTCAAAGCATCCAGATAGCACCAACGCTGCAACAACACATCGTTGCTTGACAGGCCATAAGGATCGGGTCTGTGTCGCAAAACTGCTATGAAACGCCGCCAGCGCTTGACTTTTTCTTCTGTCATAAAGCCATTAAAACGCTTGTTGACCTTTTTCGAATCCAGTGCCGGACATATCCTTATGAAACGCTACTCTGCCTTTGCCATCGCTCGGGAAGCCGCACGCTATCATACCGGTTGGGAACGGGCATGGCGCGCGCCTGAGCCCAAGTCGAAATATGACGTCATCATCATTGGCGCCGGTGGCCACGGGTTGGCGACGGCCTATTATCTTGGCAAGAATTTCGGAATAACCAACGTCGCAATACTTGAAAAAGGGTGGCTTGGTGGCGGCAATACTGGCCGTAACACAACGATCATCCGCTCAAACTATCTGCAGGATCCTTCTGCCGCTATCTATGAAAAATCCCGCTCGCTCTATGAAACAATGAGCCAGGATTTAAATTATAATGTCATGTTCAGCCCGCGCGGCGTTATCATGTTGGCCCAGACCCAGCACGAGATCCGTGGCTATCAGCGCACGGCCCATGCCAATGCCCTGCAAGGTGTAACCACAGAATTTATCGGCCCCGAAAAGGTCAAAGAACTGGTGCCGATTATCAATATCCATGGGCCACGCTACCCGGTGCTGGGGGGGCTCTGGCAGGCAAGGGGCGGCACGGCGCGGCACGACGCGGTTGCTTGGGGGTATGCGCGGGCATGCTCTGACATGGGCATGGATGTTATTCAGAAATGTGAGGTCACAGCGATCCGCCGTGAGGGTGGCAAGGTAAGCGGCGTCGATACCAACAAAGGCCCGATTGACTGCGCCAAGCTTGGCGTCGTTGTGGCTGGTCACTCTGGTCATTTGGCTGACATGGCGGCAAGGAAAAATTAATTCAACACTGGTGGAAGCCACAGAAATGGCAAAAAAAGCAAGCTATGCGAAGTCATTATTCCTCGCCAATATGAGCCATGAAATCCG
>JABITU010000234.1 GCA_018668195.1 Tateyamaria sp.
CGGGTTGGCAGCTAGAGGGATGTTGGTAACAGCATCCCAAGAGGAATGGTCATCTCGGGCGGGGCAACTCGTCTATGACAGAATCCGGCTTATAGCCTCTCCGCGCGCTTTAATTTTCTGACCATCGCAACCATCACCTGCGTGGTAGGCCAGTGGCCAAAGCTTTCGCTTGCTTTGCATGGTGCAGGTTTTGTTATGGTGCGCCTCAATCCTGTCTTCAGGGGCTTGACTCGGGGGGCGAGCGGGGTACAAGCGGCGCTCATGAGAATTTACCGCCGAATGGCACGCGTGCCGATTGCGGCGATGTAGGAGAACACCGATGGCCAAGCCAACCACGATCAAGATCCGCCTGAACTCGACCGCAGGCACTGGCCACTTCTATGTGACCAAAAAGAATGCGCGCACCATGACCGAAAAAATGACGGTCCGTAAATACGACCCGGTTGTGCGCAAACATGTTGAATACAAGGAAGGTAAGATCAAGTAAGATCTGCCAGTCTGCACTGTTCAAATGGCCGCGCCACTAGGGTGCGGCTTTTTCAGTTGTAACAGTTCATCAGTGCGCCGCACCACCTTGCCGCTGATGCGTCTACATCTGACGGATTTCTATTTTTGCTGTCGTTGTTCCATTACGCCTTTAATTCGTTGCGCGAAAAACCTTAATCACCTAACGCTGCCTGAAATCAAAGATTTCAACGCGTTAGATGATATGCGATGTTCCAGGTATTTCGTCAAACGCTATAATGGTTCAAGAACGCTTGCCATATCGCCCATTTTTGCTGGTGCCGTTCGTTTTGTTCTTTTTGACTGTCGCTTCTCACCCGCCAGCCCGGTCAAAACGAAAAAGGGCCGGTCGCTAGAACCAGCCCTTTCGCGTTAGCAAGCCTCAATGTAGCTTACTCTTGTTGTCCCATGAACATCAGCAGGAACTGGAACATGTTCAGGAACGAAATATAAAGGCTTAGCGCGCCGTCAATGGCAGCTTTGTCCAGCCATTCCTGATCCCCATGCGCGGCGTGTGCCACATAGGTGTTTTTGATGTCCTGAGTGTAGAAGGCCGTGAGGCCTGCAAATATCAGGATGCCAATCGCCGAGATTGCGAACATCATTGCAGGTGACTGCAAGAAGATGTTTACGACCATCGCTACCAGAAGCCCGATCACACCCATGATCAGAAAAGTACCCATGCCGCTCAGGTCTTTTTTGGTTGTGTAACCATAAAGACTAAGTCCAGCGAACGCTATCGCGGTCACCAGAAAGGTTTGAGTGATCGAGTAGGGCGTGTAGACTAGAAAGATCGAACTCATCGAGACGCCCATTACGGCCGCAAAGATGAAAAAGCCCAGCTGCACAGCCGCTGCCGAACCACGGCGCATCAATGCACCCCACCCAAACAGCAAAAAGGCGAGCGGCGCAAACATCACAACCCAACGCAGCGGCGTCGCATACAGCAACTCACCAAGGCCCGTTAGGTACGTGCCTTCACGCAATGCCATGGTGGCTCCCGCAGGGTCAGACGTGACCGCAAGGCCTGCAATGGCCCATGCAGCCGCTGCAGTGATCAACATGCCAATCGACATGCTGCTATATACTTTATTCATGTGGGCGCGCAGCCCAACGTCGATCTGGGCGGCGCGTGTTCCGGCCGCCGAACGGATCGTATTCAACTCAGCCATTGTTGACCTCCAAATTGATACTTGTCCGACAGGATTGTCCTGTCGGTCGCGGATTTCTGACCGCTCATGCCTAATATCGGTTCATAAGGTCTGCCTTTCAAGAGTTTTTGCCCTTGAAAGGCTGTTCAGCGTGATCATTCCAACCTTTTTGTCACAAATTGCAAAAATAGTTGGTTCTGTGCACGAAAATTTTCAACCGCGCCAGGCTGCGGGAACGTTCCAGATCGGTTTTGATTCCTCATGGAGGGCCCGTTTAACGTCAAGCCCAATGTCTTCCAATCGGTGGCTGTCAAGCTCTGCCAATGCGCGACGCGAGCGCCAGACATCAATCATGCGCGTGATCGCAAACCCACGTGTAGCGGGATGGTGAAAATGGATATCAGTGGCGGCGAAAGCAGTCATGGCCATGGTGTGTCTCCTTAAGTTTCGTGATGATTATATCACGTTTCATCAGATCTCTTGATGTATATGGCGGAGTATGAAACATTTTAAAAACGAATGTTTGTGAATTGATGCATCAGGAAAATTGATATGAGAAATCTAGATATCACCACGCTTAGATCCTTCGTGGCGGTTGCTGAAAGCGGTGGCGTTACCCGGGCGGCGGGTTTTTTGCATCTGACGCAATCGGCGGTTTCGATGCAACTCAAGCGCCTCGAAGAAATTTTGGACCTTGCTCTGTTTGATCGTTCGGGTCGTACGATTGCCCTGACAGCCTCGGGCGAACAGCTTTTGGTCTATGCACGGCGTATGGTGGCCCTGAATGACGAAGTTATTACGCGGCTGACCGATCAGGCCTATGAGGGCGAGATCACGCTGGGCGTGCCCCATGACATCGTCTATCCAGCCATTCCGCGCGTGCTGAAACAGTTTCACACAGCGTTTCCACGGGTAAAGGTGCAACTTGAATCTTCTTACACAAAGCGGCTGAAGGTCGAATTTACCAAGGGCGCCTGTGACATAATCCTAACAACTGAAACGGGAATGGACGCCGGCGGAGAAGAACTGTGTGTTAAACCACTGTGCTGGATCGGTGCGCCCGGAGGGTCGGCTTGGCGGCAGCGTCCGCTCAAGCTGGCTTTTGGGCGGCAATGCACCTTCCGCCCGCGAGTGGTCGAGCGTCTGGATGACGCCCAAATTCCTTGGGATGTGGTGGTCGAGACAGAAAGCGATCGCACCATCGAGGCGACTGTTGCGGCCGACCTTGCGGTACACACGATGATCGAAGGCACCGAACCCCCGCATCTGGACCGGATCGACCACGGAGGCACCCTTCCGGATCTGCCGGTTCATCGTATCAATCTGTACGGCGCCACATCGACCAGAAATGAAGTGCATGACGCGATGGTTTCGCTGCTGCGGCGTGCGTTCGGAGCAAGAGATTCGGCGCAATTGCGCGCTATCTGATCTGCTTTTGGGAAGCTCGATACATATAACCGGTGATCTGACGGTCCAATTTCTCGAAATGGGTGCACCATGGCTTATGCGCGACCCGGTAAAACGTAGTTGTATCGGGGGGTTCTTTTTAGCCAAGGTGGCTGAATTCTAGGCTGAGGGCTTGTGTCGCGTGCCGACCTCTGGCACCCGATGTGCATGACTTACGACATAAATGACCTTCTTGACGTTGCTAATGAGATGGCAGACGCCGCCCGCGCCACGATCCTGCCCTATTTCCGCAGCGCGCAGCTGGTGACGGACAACAAGCTGGCCTCAGGCTTTGATCCGGTCACGCAAGCCGACCGCGCTGCCGAGCAGGCGATGCGCGCCGTTTTGGCCAAACGTCGCCCCGATGACGCCGTTTTGGGCGAGGAATTTGGCATGACATCGGGCCGTTCCGGGCTGAC
>JABITU010000024.1 GCA_018668195.1 Tateyamaria sp.
AAGTAACGAAAGGGAGACTGTTCTGTCATCCATAGATGCTACAAAGCAGCCCTGCCCGCTTCAAGCTAGTTTAATCTGACAATACCGGATTACTTCTTCTACAAGTTGATCCACCTTAACTACTGGTCCGAAATCCCGCGACCACCTCGTGATGTGCAGCTCTCAAAAACTCATGGTTGCCTGAACAGCTTTTTTCCAGGACGCGTATTTTGCTGCGCGTTGAG
This sequence comes from Tateyamaria sp., assembly GCA_018668195.1. The sequence continues at coordinate 225 of JABITU010000024.1, forward strand.
CATCTTCCATGGTTGGCGTAAACTGGGTTTCTCGCGTCCAAGAGTCGGAAAAAGACTGTTGATCAGGGTAGGTCCCAGCGTACATTCCTGCGAGCCACGCCACACCAAGGGCTGTGGTTTCATGTATCACCGATCTGTCCACCGGCGCTGAAATGATATCGGATAGAAACTGCATCGCCCAATCATTGGCGGACATACCACCGTCTACCCTCAACGTCGGCTGCACCCCCGTCACTTGCCAATCTGCTGCCATGGCATTCAGTAAATCGCGCGTTTGATAGCCGACGCTCTCAAGGGCTGCTTTGGCCATTTCAGCGGGGCCAGTTGCACGAGTTAACCCAAAGGCAGCCCCGCGACTGTCCGGATTCCAATAGGGCGCACCTAACCCGACGAAAGCGGGCACAAGAATGACGTTCTGGGAAGGGTCGGCCGCTTCGGCCAAAGCTTGGGTTTGGGCGGCAGTATCAATGATATGCAGCCCATCGCGCAACCATTGTACCGCAGCGCCCGCGACAAATATCGAACCTTCCAGCGCATAGGTAGGCTGTCCCTGCAGTTGATAGGCAATCGTGGTCAACAACCTGTTCTTGGAGACCACCGGCGTGGCCCCTGTGTTCAGCAAGGCAAAGCAGCCTGTACCATAAGTTGATTTCAACATGCCGGGCTCAAAACACGCCTGGCCGATTGTTGCGGCTTGCTGGTCTCCGGCGACCCCGCAAATAGCGATTTCAGCTCCCAGAATATCCGACCGCGTCTGGCCAAAATCAGCCGCACAGTCTTTAACTTCGGGGAGCATCGCGAGAGGGATGTCGAGCAGCGCGCAGATCGTCGCACTCCATCTACCCTTACGAATATCATACAGCATGGTTCGCGCCGCGTTTGTTGCATCGGTGGCATGAACTCTCCCGCCCGTGAGCTGCCAGATCAGGTAGCTGTCGACTGTCCCGAACAAGAGCTCTCCGTTTGCCGCGCGGAGCCGTGCACCTTCAACGTGATCAAGTATCCATTTCAGCTTCGTGCCTGAAAAATACGGATCAACCAGAAGACCTGTGCGCTCAGATATCATCGCCTCATGCCCGCCGGTGCGTAACGCGCGGCATTGATCCGCTGTGCGGCGATCCTGCCAAACGATGGCGTTGTGGATGGGAACGCCAGTTGTTTTATCCCAAACAATGACGGTTTCACGCTGGTTGGTGATCCCGATTGCGGCGATTTGCAATGCCGTTATCCCTGCCGCTTCAATCGTTGTGCGGCAGGTTGCCACCGTCGTATTCCACAAATCAGCAGGATCATGCTCCACCCAGCCCGATTGGGGAAAATGCTGTGGGAACTCTTCTTGCGCGCTGGCGACCTGCGCCATTTCACCGTCAAATAAGATTGCACGCGTCGATGTTGTTCCTTGGTCGATTGCAAGAACATAGCTCATGAAAAATCCTCATATTTCCCTAAGACCGGCTGTGAAATATCTGACATCAGACCTCTCTTTGCGCTGTCATCCAATCATCCAGCGCGGCAATTTCAACCATGGTCATGCGCAAACCCAGCTTGGAGCGGCGCCAGACAATATCTTCTGCGGTGCGCGCAAACTCGTTTTCAACCAGCCATGCGACCTCACGCTCCGTCAGATCGGCTCCAAAGCTCTGACCCAGATCAGATCCGGTTTTTGCATTGCCAAGAACGTCGAACGCGTCCAGCCCGTAGGCCTTGATCATACGGTTACACCAGCGTTGCGTTAAAAAGGGATACTGCTCCAGCAGTCGCACTTTTAATGCAGGGACACCATCAACCGGAAAATTCCCGCCGGGCATCGCCACGCCTGCTGTCCACGGCTGTCCTGCATCCGGAAAAAACGGGACGATCTTTGCCAGCGCGGCCTCGGCGAGCTTCCGGTAGGTGGTGATTTTTCCGCCAAAGACATTCAAGATCGGTGCGCCAGCTGTCTCATTCACGCTCAGTACATAATCGCGGGTGGCTGCGGTTGCTGATGTTGCACCATCGTCATAGAGCGGGCGCACACCGGAGTACGTCCAGACGATATCATTCTTCGTGATGGGTCTTTTCAAATACTTCGATACAAAATCAATAAGGTATGACTGTTCTTCAGGTGTACATAAGGGTTCTTGGGAAACATCGTCATGCGCGGCATCGGTGGTCCCGATCAGGGTAAAATCCGTCTCATAGGGAATCGTGAAAACAATCCGGCCGTCTTCGCCTTGAAAGAAATAGCATTTATCGTGGTCATATAGTTTGGGGGTCACGATGTGACTGCCCCGCACCAAACGGACGCCTTGAGTTGAATTAATTCGGACAGTATTTCGGATGATATCCTCAACCCAAGGACCACCAGCATTGACCAGCATACGCGCGCTGACGACACGGGGTGCGCTGCCGTCAGACGGTTCAAGCGTGATCTGCCAAATTCCATTCACCTGCTGGGCTGAAACAACCTTGGTGCGCACACTGATCCGCGCGCCCCGCGCTTCGGCATCGCGCGCATTCAGAACGACCAGCCGACTGTCTTCGATCCAGCAGTCAGAATATTCATACGCGCGCTTAAACCGATCTTGCAAGGGAATGCCCTCGGGCGCTTCGGCCAGTTTAAGCGATGTTGTCCCTTTGAGAATTTGCCGACCACCGAGGTTATCATAAAGAAATAATCCAAACCGGATCAGCCACGCAGGGCGGCGGCCCTTCATCCAAGGCATCACGATACTCAGTAGTTTTGACGTAGGCGTATCGCCTTCAAATCGCATGTCTTTGTGGTAGGGTAGCACAAAGCGCATCGGCCATGAAATATGTGGCATCGCTTTGAGCAACACTTCGCGCTCAATCAAGGCACTTCGGACTAGGCCGATTTCCCAATACTCAAGATAGCGTAACCCGCCGTGGAACAGCTTTGTTGACGCTGATGATGTGGCTGATGCCAGATCATTCATTTCTGCCAACTCTACGCTCAACCCGCGGCCTGCCGCGTCACGCGCAATGCCGCACCCGTTGATGCCACCACCAATGACAAACAAATCAACAATGCCTGCGTTATCCAGCTGATCCAACTTGGGCCTACGTGCCGTCATTTATGCCAACCTACTTTTCAATAAGTCACCAGATTTTAGCAGGATGGGATACCCCACCATTGAAAATGCCGTATTAACCTGCTTCAGAGCGCGCAAGGTTTCTTGGTGAATGTTGCTGGTTTCGATACTTTCGGCCAAACCTTCGCGTAGGCGGCCGATGTGATTGCGCTGTAATTTCTGTTCAACCTTACGGACCTTTTCCTTTGCTGCGACAAGCTCGCGGGCCTCGGCGGGATTCTGGTTCATCATGACGTTCAGCGCCAATTGAACGTTGTTTTGAACCCGGTCGGAAAAGTCGCCAATTTCGATTCGACCTTTGGGGGAAAACTGAAGCTTCTGCGCATCGAGCCGTTTGGCCAGTTCCAGCATGACTCTGGCAATCGCATCAGACGCAGAATCAAGGCTCGATGAAATCGACGCAAGCTCCATTGATCGACGGCCAAGTTCTTCATCCAGCCCCGTCTGACCCAGCTTCGCCAGGTAAAGCTTCACATCAAGATGAATCTGTTTGATCGTAACGTCTTGATCGCGGATCGTTTTCGCAGCGGCAGTGTTCCAAGTGTCATAAAGCGGTTCGACCGAAATCAGCATATGTTCGATTTTCTGGCCCATCCCGAGCAGCTCTCGCGCTGCACAATCGAGACCACGCTGGGGCCGTTCCAACGCGTTCGGATCGAGAGCCGAGACCGCCGCAAGGGAGGTATCCTCAGAAACCTTGTCCGGCATCAGGCGCGTCAGCAAAGATGTCAGCACGCCGACAAAGGGTAAGGCGATGACAGCCAGCACCAGATTAAATACAAGATGTGAATTGATCGATTGGCGCGCCGGTGTCGTCCCCAAACGGTCCAGCAGATCGGGCGTCGCAGATATCAAAAAGGTTACCAAAATCGCTCCACCGCCACGCAAAACAAGGTTTGCAACGATCATGCGGCGCGATGACAGTGGGGCCGACAACGTGAGAACGTAGGCAATGAGCGCACCGCCCAGATTTGCGCCAAGGATCATGGCGACGGCTGCTGGAACTGGCAAAACGGCCTGTGCAGCCAATGTGACGAACAACAGCACCGCCGCGACGCTGGAATGCACGACCCACGCAAATCCCGCACCCAAAACAAATGCTGTCAGTAAATCACAGCCAAGATAGGCCATGACAGTCTGTGTTCCTGGATTAGCCACCAAAGGCCCGGTCGCCGCACGGATCATATCCAAAGACACAAAAATCAAGGCAAGCCCGATCAGAATGCGGCCAACTTGGCGATTGCTACCACTTGAACGTTGAAAGATGGCAACCCCGATCAACAACAATATCGGAATCAGGATCGGCTGACGCACCATCAAAAGCTGCGTCACAACCGCTGACCCAACGTCTGCGCCCAGCAGGATCGCCAGACCAACAGCCGTCGCAAGCCCGCCTTTGGCCACAAAATTGGACACCAATACCGCCACCGCAGTTGAGCTTTGTAGGAACACTGCGGCCGCCATCCCAGTGGCTGCTGCCAGCAAACGGTTTTTGGCAGAATGGCGCAACCAGAACCGCAAGGGTGCTGCAAAGCCTCGCTCGACACCGGTACGGACAAGCCGCACAGCCCAGATCAGCAGCGCTGCTGCACCGGCTATTTGAATCAGGAATTGAATTAGATGTGGGTCTTCCACAGGCCACGCTTTCTTTCAGAGAAATAGGTTAGAACGGAAATGGGCCGGGACCGGCATCAGGTCCGATCCGAATGGTTTGAAAACCGCCCTCCCAAGTGTGCAACAGGCACCCGTCCTCAAGGGTCATAAACCCCACAGGGGCGTCAGTGCGGCGATCATAGGCGAAAGTACTACACGGGGATGGCGCGGAAATTGCGATATGCCCTCCCACTTCCGAAACCATCATAGAATGGATATGAC
>JABITU010000235.1 GCA_018668195.1 Tateyamaria sp.
CGCTCCTTGGGTCATTGAACAACTGTCATGTTAAGAATAATTGTTGACCAGCGTCGCAACTTGAATATCGCGGTTACGGTGGAATAGACCGAAGCGCAAAGTTCGAACAGTTTCACCATAATTGCCAAGTCCATCACGGGGTTTGAAGACACCCAACGAAACCTGATATTCTCGCAAGCAATTCAGCGATAGCAATCCTAGAGCAATCCTAGATTTCAACGTCAAACACGGTTCAATCAGTATGTTATGCCTGATCGCTTGAGACGTAATGCCCCTTGCAGCCGTGCATGTCCATGCTTACCACTATGTGTTATGACAACCCCTTTGATCGACCCATTTCAGCGCGCCATAACCTATTTGCGGGTGTCGGTCACTGACCGTTGTGACTTTAGGTGTGTCTATTGCATGTCGGAAAACATGACCTTTCTGCCAAAGAAAGAGTTGCTCACGCTCGAAGAACTTGATCGACTTTGTTCGACTTTTGTTGATCTTGGTGTGCAAAAATTGCGGATCACCGGCGGTGAGCCTTTGGTCCGGCGCGATATAATTACTTTTTTCCAGTCGATAGGGCGCCATCTTGACAGTGGAGCGCTCAAAGAGCTGACATTGACAACCAATGGCAGCCAGCTTGAGCGTTTTGCGACTGATCTGTACGCTGCAGGCGTACGCCGCGTTAATATCTCACTGGATACGCTGGATGAGAAAAAATTTGCAGACATTACCCGCTGGGGCCGCTTACCCCAGGTGCTGCGCGGGATCGATGCAGCGCTAGCGGCCGGTCTAAAAGTCAAGATCAATGCTGTTGCGCTCAAGGGCTTCAACGAAGACGAGCTGCCCACCATTACCCAGTGGTGCGCTGAGCGTGATATAGATTTGACCTGGATTGAGGTTATGCCCATGGGTGACATTGGCAACGAGGATCGTCTTGGCCAGTATTGGTCGCTCAAGGACGTTCAGGCGCGCTATGACGACGATTACAACGTTACTGAGCTGGCAGAACGCAGCGGTGGCCCAGCCCGCTATGTCAGGCTGGAAGAAACAGGTCAGAAAATAGGGTTCATCACCCCGCTCAGCCATAACTTCTGCGAAAGCTGCAACCGGGTCCGTGTGACCTGCACCGGCGAGATCTACCTGTGCCTTGGTCAGGAAGACGTGGCTGACATGCGTGCGCCCCTGCGCGACTATTCTTCCGACGCTCCGCTCGAAGACGCCATTCGGGCGGCGATCAGACTAAAGCCCAAAGGTCATGATTTTGATTATTCCCGACAGAGGCTCGACGGGCAAATGCCCCGCCACATGAGCCACACAGGCGGCTGAACCCATGCGGCCAACGGCCCTCTTCCGCGTTTACAGAATACTGTCGGTCATTGCTATGCCCTTTGCCGCGCGCCGCGCAGTGTCCAAGCTGCGCAAAGCCGGCGTCACGCCATACCGCGCCCATGAACGACTGGGGCACGCAACCCAAAGCCGCCCCCTGGGACAGCTGATCTGGTTACATGGAGCCAGCGTGGGCGAAGCAAAGTCAGTGCTGCCTTTGATGGCGCATCTCGCCCGTACTGCGCCAGACCTGCATTTGCTGCTAACGTCTGGTACAGGCACTTCTGCCGAGGCAGTGGCGCACAGCATTCCCAGATCCGCCATTCACCAGTTTGGACCGCTCGACGGGGTCGGGCCAGTTGGGCGGTTTCTTACCCATTGGCGCCCCGACCTTTGCGTGTTGGTCGAATCTGAACTCTGGCCTAACCTACTGGATGCCTGTGCGCGGCGCGATGTTCCCGTGGCACTCGTTAACGCGCGACTTTCTGCCAAGAGCGCACAAGGCTGGCAGAAATTTCCAGCCACCGCACGCTATGTGCTGCGTGCAATCCGAATGGCCCATTGTCAAGATCGCCCCACCCGCGATCGTCTGCGCGCCATGGGGCTTAAGATGGCGCAGCAGGGGCAAAACCTCAAATCGGTTGTCGGCCCGACACGGCTGGACGCGGCAGCCATCGATACCGCCCATACCGCGCTGAATGGACGCCCGATCTGGGTCGCTTCTTCGACCCACCCCGGTGAAGAAGAGGGCGTGCTAAGTGCACACAAGCTCCTTCTAAGCGCGCATCCAAATCTATGTCTGATTCTCGTTCCACGACACCCTGAACGCGCGGAAGAGTTGTCGCGCCTGACACGGGGTGCGGACCTGAGTCTGTCGCAACGCAGTACCGGCGGCACACTTTCAGATGGTGCACAGGTCTATCTTGCAGATACTATTGGCGAAACCGATCTGTGGTATGCGATTAGCCCGATCGTCTTTCTGGGCGGAAGTTGGACGGATGTCGGAGGGCACACACCGTTTGAACCTGCTGCCGCTCACACGGCCATCTTGCATGGGCCAAATTATACCAACTTTTCCGAAGCATATGCCGCCTTCCAACGCCAAGACGCCAGCATCGAAGTGTCGGATGGCACAGACCTAGTAAATGCCGTCGCGACCCTTCTCACGCATCCCAGCCGCGCAGCGCAACTTGCAAAAAATGCTCTTCCGCTCGTGCAATCAAGCGATGCAGTTCTGAACGAAACCGCAGCGCAACTGCTGTCATTTTCTAAAACAAAAAAACCAGGTTTTCATGGTTGACCTCAACACAATCGATGTGATCGCACCAAATTTTAAACAGCGCCTGTCTGGGGTCACCTCCACGGTCATTCGACTAGTGCCGTTACAGGCCAAACAGATCTCGATCACGGCTTGTGCACCACAGATGCCCGATCATGTCCCAAATATCCCTTGGGTATCGCTGATCACAATGTCACGCAAAGGACCTGCAGTCAGCCGTGTCTGGCACGCCCGCCGCAATGTAGAAATGATAGCTGGGCTGGCTTTGAAATACGGCCTTAGAAAACGGCTCAAGATGCTGTTCACCTCAGCCAGCCAGCGGCAGCATTCGTGGCTGACAAAGGCGCTGATTAGCCAAATGGACGACGTTATATCAACGTCAGAAAAAACAGCTCATTATCTTGAACATCCTTCGATCGTAATCCACCATGGCATCGACATCGAGACGTTCGCCCCACATCCCGACAAAGCATCACTGCGCGCGGAACTTGGGTTGCCTAATGGGCCAATTTTAGGCTGCTTTGGCCGCATCCGGGCGCAAAAGGGTACGGATGTCTTTGTTGATGCAATGATCGACTTGCTGCCCCGGCACCCGAACGCAGCAGCAATCGTGATGGGACGCGCCGTCGACAAAGATCATGCATTCTTCAAAGATCTGAAAGACCGCGCAAAGATCGCAGGCCTCGCTGATCGGCTTTTGTTTTTGCCCGAGGTTCCAGTATGGCAAACCTCCCAATTCTACCAAGCCCTCGACGTGTACATCGCACCGCAAAGATGGGAAGGGTTCGGCCTCACCCCTCTCGAAGCAATGGCCTGCGGCGCACCCTGTATTGCCACGCGTGTCGGTGCATTCGAAGAGTTGATCAAAGACGGAGAAACTGGGACACTGATTGAACCCAGCAATGCGCATGAAATGTTTGTCGCTGCTGACGCGCTGATATCAGACCCAATTAAACTTGCGGACTGGTCACAAAACGCACGCGCGCACATGGAGCTTAACTTTCGCCTACAAAAAGAGGCGGATGCGCTCATCGCGGTTTATCGCCAACTTCTCAGCAACTAGAGGGTGCGCTTCTTAATTGGAAATAAGACTGCTGTAAGGGACGGTGGGTGGGGCGACCTGCGCCCCGCAAAGGGGCCAGGAGCGTCACCCACCGGTCCACATCAGATCATGAAGAAATGGGCAAGCGCTGTTCAATAATCCCGGCCCACCAAGAACAACCCGCCGGAATTGCCTCGTCGTTAAAGTTATACTCGGGATGGTGCACATTCGCTGTATCGCCATTGCCGACCAAAATATAGGCACCAGGCCGCTCTTCGAGCATAAAGGCGAAATCTTCACCACCCATTACAAGCGGCGCTTCCTCGCACTGTCCCGAGATAGAACGAGCCACGTCTGCCGCAAATTCAGTCTGCTCATCATGGTTCGCCATCACAGGGTAATTGCGATGATAGCTGACCCGCGCCACGCCGCCAAAAGTCGTGGCGATGCCAGAACAGATTTCGTTCACCCGCTTTTCAGCCAGATCACGCATCTCGGTCGACATGGTGCGCACGGTGCCCATGATTTGCACCTTTTGAGGGATCACGTTGAACGCATTCGATGACGTCTCAAACGAAGTGATTGATACAACCGCGCGGTCAATCGGGTCGGCATTGCGGCTAACAATACTTTGCAGCGCAGTTATTGCGTGCGAAGCCATCACCACGGTATCCACCGTTTCCTGCGGTTTGGCGGCATGACCACCAAGACCTTCGAATTCGATTTCCAACAGGTCGGTCGCAGCAAAGAACGCTCCGGATCGTATGGAGAATTCACCTACGGGCCGGCCTGGCCAGTTGTGCATGCCATAGACTTCCTGAATGCCCCAACGCTCCATCATGCCGTCTTCGCACATCTCGCGGCCACCGCCGCCGCCCTCTTCGGCAGGCTGGAAAATCACCACCGTGGTACCATCAAAATTGCGGGTTTCCGCCAGATAACGGGCGGCCCCCAAGAGCATGGCTGTGTGTCCATCATGGCCACACGCATGCATTGCCCCATCGGTCTTGGACGCGTATTCAACACCGGTTTGTTCGTGTATCGGCAGCGCATCCATGTCCGCACGCAGCCCAATCACCTTGCCCGCAGTATCACTTCGGCCTTTGATCACACCAACAACGCCGGTGCGTCCAATACCTTCGACGACCTCATCACAGCCAAACTCCCGCAGTTTTTCTGCCACCAATGCACTGGTGCGGTGGGTTTCGAACAGAATCTCTGGATTTTGGTGGATATCGCGCCGCCATGCTGTGATGTCGGCGTGCATTTCAGCAAAACTGTTTTTGATCGGCATGACTGATGTCCTCTGTTTTGGTTAGCTCATACTTAGTGCGCGGGCATGCGTTGTTCCACCAATTCCACGAACCAACTGCACCCTGCCGGGATAGCCTCGTCATCAAATTGATACTCTGGGTGATGCACCACCGCTCCGTCCCCATTGCCCAGCATGATATAAGCGCCAGGCCGTTCATTCAGCATGAACGAAAAATCTTCGGCTGCCATGATCGGTGGCATGTCGGTGATCACGTCTCCGGCCACGGCACGGGCGGCGGAAATCGCGTATTCTGTGTGTAGATCGTGATTTACAGTGACCGGGTAACCAATTTGATAATCTACTTCTGCAGTGCAGTCGTAAGCCTCTGCTGTGGCCATCGCAATCTTTTTCACCCGCGCTTCGACCTGATCGCGAACCGCTGGATCCAAGGCCCGAACAGTACCAGTCATGCGGGTAAGTTGCGGGATTACATTGTGCGTATCCACATCTGAATGCAGCGCACAGATCGATACAACCGAAGATGCCAGCGGGTCTACATTTCGGCTGGTGATACTTTGCAAACCCAAAATGATATGCGCTGCGGTGACATTTGGATCGATGGTTTCATGCGGGGCTGCTGCGTGGCCACCCTTGCCTTTTACAACGATTTGAAATTCGTCTGCACCGGCCATAATCGCGCCCGGTCGGATCGCGAATTGCCCTGTCGGCAAGCCCGGTGCGTTGTGCAGGCCGTAGACTTCTTGAATGTTCCAACGGTCCAACATGCCGTCATTGACCATCTCACGGCCGCCGCCACCGCCTTCTTCAGCAGGTTGAAAGATCAGAACGGCAGTTCCATCGAAATTGCGGGTCTCTGCCAGATACTGTGCCGCCCCCAGCAAGATCGAAGTATGCCCGTCGTGACCACAGGCGTGCATCTTGCCCGGCACCGTCGAGGCATAGTCAAGCCCTGTCGCCTCGTTGATTGGCAATGCGTCCATATCCGCGCGCAGTCCGATCACGCGGCCCTTGGTGTCAGTGCGCCCCTGTATCACCGCAACAACACCAGTTTTTCCAATGCCGGTTGTAATCTCATCCACACCAAACGCGCGCAACTTTTCCGCCACGAAAGCCGCAGTTTCATGCACATCAAAATCCAACTCAGGGTGCGCATGCAGATGGCGACGCCACTTGGTGATCTCGGCATGGGTCTCGGCAAGACGGTTTTTGATCGGCATGGACAATCCTTTCTTTATTCAAACAGAGGTGCCAAGACGTGTCGCGCTATCATCGGCAAAGCGGGTTCAGACAGAACCGTCGCATAGCATGGCCCACATCCTCGCCCGTGACCAGAGCCGATAAAACACAACCGATCCCCGGGGCTCATCCTAAAGTCATGGCCGGACATTGCCGCGCTTACCGTCCCGCCGCAGATTATTGATGCGCGATCCACCGCTGACACCACACCAGGCGTGATATCGATCACGCTTACTATGCCCCTAAAACCTTTCGCGTTTGCAAAGAGGTGATCCAGATATGCGTGCAAAGCTTGCACGGGGCATCAGCGTATTCCGTTGGAGCATTGGTCAGAGAAATCGTGGAGTTCAACGAAAAAATATCTGGTTTTCATCTGGCGGCAGGCACCAGCGCCACTCCGCTATCTCCAAGATCCCCACCCAACGCGACCGGAAAACGGATGATTACCCAAGCCGTCTTCAGAGATACAAAACGCCGACCTACGCAAGTCGCGCGACCAATTTCTGCATAAATGCGTGCCCCGCGTCGAATTGCGCAACGGTGATAAATTCGTTGGGTTGATGCGCTTGTGCAATGTCGCCCGGACCACACACGACCGCCGAATAGCCCACCGCCTGGAATTGGCCCGCTTCCGTGCCGTAGCTCACCACATGATTGCCATTGTCTCCGGTAATCTGACGCACCAGAGCCTCAGCTATGCCGTCCTTTTCAGGCGTTAGCGGGGGCACATAAAACCTGGTTTCGACTTCGACGCGTGCGTCGGGGTGCACGGCTTGCATGCCCGCCTCGATTTTCGCAACATGATCAAGGTAGTCGCGTTTCAGCGCTGCGACGTCATCGCCCGGCACGGCGCGGAAATCCATCGAAAACCAGCAATCCTTGGCGGTGATGTTATGGGCCGTCCCGCCTGACACCTGACCAACGTGCCATGTCGTAACCGGAGGATCAAACATTGCACCCAACGCTGTTGGTTCTGACGCAAAGGCCTTTGCATTGCGCTGATTTGCAAAGTCGATGATCTTTACCCCCTCAAGGATCGCGCTGACACCAACATTTAGGATGGATGAATGGACTTCGAAGCCGATCACATGCGTATCAAACCCCTGCCCGCCCTTGTGGCCTGTTACGGTCTGCATCATTGATGGTTCACCAACGATCACAGGGCCACCCTTGGGAACAACACCCTGCATCGCCTGTATCATCGGCGGCGCGCCAAGACACCCTACCTCCTCATCAAAGCTCAGCGCCAACTGCATCGGCCGCGCCACGCCTGAATAATGTGCCTCGACCAGAGCCCACAGTGCCAGAGCATCAAAGCCTTTCATGTCGCAGGTGCCACGTCCGAAATACCGACCATCCCGCTCGGTCACGACAAACGGATCCGATTCCCACGGCTGGCCATCGACCGGCACCACGTCAGTGTGACCCGACAACACGACAGCGCCCTCAATTTCGGGGCCCACATGCGCGAACAGCGCGGCTTTTGGCTGATCTGGATGGGTGTAGCGGTGCGCGGTGATGCCGTGGCCCTTCAGATAGGCCTCGACCCAGTCCACCAGCGGCAGGTTGGTGTCTCGGCTCACGGTGGGAAAGCTGATCAGCTTGGTCATCAGCTCCAGCGGGGTCAGTCGGGCAGTCACAATCGGTATCCTCCAGAAACGGTGAGCACCTCACCAGTGATGAATGCAGCCTGATCGCTGATCAGAAACCGCACCGCTGCCGCAATGTCGCCGGGCGTGCCCAGTCGGTCAAGCGCTGTTGCATCCATAAACCTCTGGCGCAGTTCGGGGCTGCGCGGCGCGTCGTCGATATCGATGGCGCCCGGCGCCACAGCATTGACGCGGATGCCGCGCAGGCCAAGCTCTTTGGCCATCCCGCGGGTCCAAAGCTCCAGCGCGGCCTTGCTCGCCCCAAAGAGGCTGGCTCCGCCCAGCGGCAAAACCGCGTTGACGGACGAGATATTCACAACGACAGATCCTGCCTGCAGGTAGGGCAATGCGGCCGACAGCACCCCGTGGGGTGCCAAAACATTTACGTCCAGCATCGCGCGACAGGCGGCCAGATCAAAATCATCAACGGGCGAAGATGCCACAGATCCCGCATTGTTGATGATCACATCGATCCGCCCGAACCGATCAATCACTGCGCCAACCAATGCCTTGTGGTGGGCTGGATCGGCCAGATCACCCGCAACGGTCAATATGGCGTCGGGCAGCCCCTCTGCCGCTGTTGAGCGATGGCCGATCGCCACAGCATGATCGAGCGACAGGTCCAGTGCAATGGCGCGTCCTATGCCGCGCGTAGCACCTGTGACCAAAGCCACCTTTTGCCCGATCGCAGGCGTCATGTCGGATTATGTCTCAATACCCGCTGTCTGTTGTTAGAATAAAGTGTCCCGGTTCGACCTCTTTGTACGCGGACGGGGCCGGATCGTAGTCCAGATTGTGGATCGGCGATGGGATCGGCTTGAAGTTGAGATCTTTTTCAGCTTTGCGCTTACGCGGGTCGGCAATCGGCACCGCTCTCATCAGCGCTTGGGTATAGGGATGCTGCGGGTTCTCGAACACGCGGGCCCGCGGGCCCAGTTCGACGATTCGGCCCAGGTACATCACCCCAACCTGATGGCTCACACGTTCAACCACCGCCATGTCATGGCTTATGAACAAAAACGACAGGCCAAGCTCTGCCTGCAATTCCATCATCAGATTCAGCACTTGCGCCTGCACTGACACATCAAGCGCCGACACGGCTTCGTCAGCAATAATCAGTTTAGGATTGAGTGCGATGGCCCGGGCAATGGCCACCCGCTGGCGCTGACCGCCCGACAATTCATGCGGAAAACGCCGCATGAAACTGCGGGGCAATTCCACCCTGTCGAACAACATTTCGACACGCTTGCGGCCTTCATCGCCTTTAAACATGCCAAAGTTCTGCATTGGTTCGGCCACCTGATCCGCCAGCTGCATCTGCGGGTTGAGAGACGCGAAAGGATCCTGAAAGATCATCTGCATGTCGCGCCGCGCGTCGCGAAGTTCGGCTGGGTTCAGGCCCATAACATCCTTGCCATCCAGCAGGATTTGCCCGGCTTGCGGTTCTACCAGTCGCAGGATTGACCGACCAGCTGAGGACTTGCCACAACCGCTCTCACCAACAAGGCTAAGGGTCTGGCCTTTGTTTATGGTGAAAGAAACGTCTTCGACCGCATGGACATTGGCCACCAGTCGGCGAAAGAAACCACCCTTGACCGGAAAGCGCGTGGTCAGCCCCTTAATTTGCAACAAAGGGTCTTCGGTCCCGACGATGGGCGCGATCTCATCCGGGGAAGCGCCCATCAGTTTCATCGGTTCGGGGTATGATTTACCCGTCATTTCGCCTAATTTTGGAACAGCTGCGAGCAGCGACTTGGTATAAGGGTGCTGAGGATTTTCGAAAATCTGTTCAACAGGGCCTTCTTCGACCTTGATGCCGCGGAACATTACGACCACGCGGTCGGCCATCTGGGCCACGACTGCCATGTCATGCGTAATAAACATAACGGCGGTCCCGGTCTCACGCTTTAGCCTATCCATCAGTGCCAATATTTCGGCCTGAATTGTCACGTCCAACGCTGTGGTCGGTTCATCCGCGATCAACAGCCGCGGTTTGCACGCCAACGCCATTGAAATCACAACACGCTGCCGCATGCCGCCAGACAGTTCGTGCGGATACTGCCTGAGACGCCGTTCGGGTTCTGGGATCCGAACCTGCTTCATCAATTCCAGCGCACGTTCTTCGGCTTGCGCCTTCGACATGCCACGATGCAGCCGCAGGCCTTCGGTTAATTGGCGCCCAACGGTGAACACAGGGTTTAGCGCTGTCATCGGCTCTTGAAAGATCATCCCAATCTCATTGCCGCGGATCGTGCGCATGAGGTCTTGATCGGTATCCGCCAAATCGATTGAACCGGCGTCCTTGCGATTAAAGATCAGGCGACCGGCCGCGATTTCGCCACCTCCGAACTCAACCAGGCGCATCAACGACAATGAGGATACTGATTTTCCAGACCCGGACTCGCCGACAACACAGACGGTTTCACCAGGATTGATAGAAAACGATACATCCTCGACACCGACGACCGGGCCGTCCTTGGTCTGGAACTCGACCCTAAGGCCTTGAATTTCAGCAATGGGCGTGTTGCCGGTCTCATCAAGCATTGTAATTCCTCAATTGGATGCGCAGGAAACGCAGATCAACGCTATGGTCAAGATTGCGGCACTGTCAAACCCCGGAAGCAAATTAATCAATAATTTGATCCTGCAAGGCTTGCATTTTCAGCAGGTTGTGTTTCGATGGGCGCATCCGCATGGGGGACTAGAGAAAACTGTGACGAAACCGCAGGTTACGTTATGGTCCGCAAACATCTCATCCTTGCAGTAAACCGCGATCGCAGTAAATGCGACGCACGACCGGCATCGGGACTTGGGCCTGCTGTCAAACAAGGAGTATTATTATGACATTAAAAACCCTTCTTATGGGTGCTGTGGCTTCGGTCGCACTGGCGCCGGCAGCATTTGCCGAACGCGGTGCCGACGGCGAGGTCAGCATCATCTATTGGCAGGCCCCATCGATCCTGAACCCATACCTTTCGGGTGGAACCAAGGATATCGAAGCGGCCTCATTGGTGGTTGAACCTCTGGCGCGCTACGACGAGACCGGTGCGCTGACAGCCTGGCTTGCCGAGGAAATCCCGACAGTGGGCAATGGCGGCGTGAGCGAAGATCTGACGTCGATCACATGGAAAATTGCGCCAGGCATGTTGTGGTCTGACGGATCGCCTGTCACATCGGCGGACGTGAAGTTCACCGCTGAATACTGCATGAACCCCGAAGGTGGCTGTGCTCAGGCCGCATTTTTTGATGGCGTTGAAAGCGTTGATGCTTTGGACGACCTAACAGTCAAAGTGACGTTCAACTCACCCAAGCCGAACCCATACGGCCCGTTTGTTGGTGGTCAGTCTCCGATCATTCAGGCGGCTCAGTTTGCCGATTGCCTTGGCGCCAAAGCGCCCGAGTGCACCGAGGCCAACTTTAACCCGATTGGCACCGGCCCCTTCGTTGTGGACGACTTCCGCCCCAATGACGTGATCCAGTACTCGGCCAACCCAAACTATCGTGATCCGGCCAAGCCCGCGTTTGCAAAAGTGACGTTCAAAGGTGGTGGTGATGCGACGGCGGCTGGCCGTTCGGTTCTGGAAACAGGCGAGTTCGATTACGCGTGGAACTTGCAGCTGGCACCCGACGTGATCGCGCGCATGCAAGAAGCAGGCAAAGGCGTGGCAATTGCAGGCTTTGGCCCGCTCGTGGAACGTCTGGAA
>JABITU010000236.1 GCA_018668195.1 Tateyamaria sp.
ATGGAAAAGCTGTTTCCGGCCTGCCGTCCTTGCGTTGTTACCGTCGAACGCGGCGATGAGGTCCATTCTGCCGAGAACTTTTACCGGCGCGGCGACCCCGAGAACCCGATGAGCCGTCAGGACATGAAGGACAAATTCGCCGAACTGGCATCAGCACGTGTTGAGGCATCCGAACAGACTGCGTTGCTGCGCTGGATCGAGAACCTTGATACCGCCACTGACATCTACGATTTCCGCCGCTTCGCGCGCCAATAATCAACTCTCAAGGAGACCTATGTGTCACACATAATCGACAATGAATTCTATAAGCACGTGATGGGCACAGAGGAAATGCGCGCGGTTTTTGATCCGCGCAAGCAAATCCAAAGCTGGCTGGAAATTGTAACCGCTCTTGCGAAGGTGCAGGCAGATTTCGGGATCATTCCTGATGAAGCGGCCGAAACCATTAGCGCGAATGCGAATGTCGATATGCTGGATTTGACTACGATCGTCGCGGGGGATCCTTTGCCAAGCCTTTTGCAGACGTTGCGCGCAACCTGTAGCGACGCCGGGCAATTCGTGAATTTCGGCCTACGCGACGGGGATGTTGAGGACACCGGCACTATGCTGGAAATCCGCGATGCTTACGGAATCGTCTTCCGTGACCTCAAGATCACTGAGGACACGTTGCGGCAGCTAGCTGGAAAACACAAAACCATGCCGATGGCCGGACGTTCCCACAACCAACACGGGCCACCCGTCACGTTGGGCTTCAAGCTGGCTGGTTGGGCCGCTGAGACCCGGCGCAACATGGAGCGAATGAAAGACCTGCATAAACGGTTGTTTGTCGGTTTGGTGGAAGGAGAAACCGATACTCTTGAGGCGTTCGGCGATAAGTCAGCCGCGGTTTTGAAGGGGGTGATGGCGGAACTAGACTTGCAAGTTCTGATTATCGGTTCGGGTTCCGCCCGTGACCATATCGCCGAATTCCAGAACGTGCTTGGTCTTGTCGCTGGCGGTATCGGACGCATCGGGAACGAAATCTACCAGCTCAGCCGTTCGGAACTATTTGAGCTGCATGAGCCACTAGGGCCGGAATATGTTGGCTCTAGTGCTATGCCGCACAAACGAAACGCCGAGGTTTCGGAATTTGTTGTCGCTCAGTGCCGGATCGTCCAACAGAATGCAGCACTGGGCATGCAGGCGATGATCTGCGAACACGAGCGGGATTCGCGCAGTCTCCTCCTTGACCAGCACAGCATTCCAGAAAGCTGCGTTCTGCTGGCCCGGGCAATGGAATCGATCAAGTACATTCTGGCTGACCTCGACATCTCCGAGGACAACATGCGCCGCAACATGGGCGCTCTTGACGGCATGATCTTTTCAGAGGCCCTGATGTACTATTTGGCACCGAGGCTCGGCAAGCAGACGGCGCACGATCTGGTCCTCGACGCATGCATGCTCGCGCATGATACGCACACGCCAATTAAACAGATTCTTCTCAATGATCCAGTTGCCTCGAAGTTCGTTGTCGAACAGGAGATGGACGAATTGATGGACTACTCAAAGCATATTGGAAAATGCCCTGAGCAAGTGGACCAGGTACTCGCCTTTGCAGAGGCGCACGAACTCAATGACGCGGACTATATGACATCGGGAAAGACATAATCATGGCGCATGTTATCACCAATGAGTTTTACAAGGATGCTTGGGGAACCGAAGAGATGCGGCACGTCTTTTCGGCCCGGACCCGCTACCAGCGTTGGCTGGGCGTCTTGGCCGCATTGGCCCGTGTTCAGGCGCGGCTGGGGATCATTCCGCAAGGCGCCTGCGATGAAATCAACCGCAAGGCCAAACTTGAGTTCATAGACCTCGACGCGGTCAAGCAGCACCTTACAGCGGCAAGCCATACCTTTGTGCCACTTTTGAAGGGATTGGAACATGCCTGCGAGAACGGTGCCGGCGAGTTCCTGCATTTCGGCACATGCACGCAAGATATCCAAGACACCGCCGTGTCGCTGGAACTCATGGACGCCGACGCCATCCTTTCGCGGGATCTGCTAAGGACCGAGAAACTGCTGATCAAACTTAGCCAAGAGCACAAGAACCTTACAATGGCTGCGCGCGCCGACGGGCGGCCTCTTGGTAAGACAACACTTGGTCTCAAGATGGCCGACTGGTTGGCCGAAGTGCGGCGCGATATCGCGCGCATGAAGGATATGCGCAAGTACATCTTTGTCGGTCTGATCCATAGCAGTACAGGCACGATGTCGGGCCTCGTCGCTGCCAATGGCGACGACGATCAGGCGTTTGCGGTGATGGAAGGCGTCATGGAGGAGCTTGGGCTCAATCCGCCAACAATCGGTTGGTCCGGGATCCGAGACAATTTCGGGCATTTCATGTCAGTCTTGGGTCTCCTCGCCGGAACGCTGGGGCGTATTGCCAATGAGATCGACAGGCTTTCTCGTCCGGAAATCGCAGAGCTGCGCCAACCGGAAAATGCGGACAGTGCGAGAGCAACAGCAACACTGTGCCAAATCGCGATCAACAATGTGCCATTGGGTTTGCAGGCGATGATCAGCGAGCACGAGCGCGATACGCGGAGCTGGCGGATGGATTGGCACCACATTTCCGAGACCAGCATACTCGTTGCAAAGGCGCTAGATTCCACCAACGCTCTTCTCGAAGGATTAGAACCGCGAGAGGATCGCATAATCGAAAACCTCAAGAGTACCATGACCGGTGACCCAGTTTGAGATTCCATTTCCCAGATTGAAGACACCACTTAGAGATGTCACGACATGACGGGCTGAACATAGCTTGCGACGGCAACCAATGATGTCGTTTATCTGCCAACGGTACGCAAAAAAAACGCCGCCTTGGGTTTACCCGGGCGGCGCAATTTGAAAATACTGCTTGTTCCTAGTGGCCTAAAATCTGGGACAGGAACAGTTGGGTGCGTTCTGATTTGGGATTGTTGAAGAACGTTTCCGGATCGTTTTGTTCAACAATTTGGCCCTGATCCATAAAGATAACACGATTGGCAACCTTGCGCGCAAAACCCATTTCATGGGTCACGCAGATCATGGTCATGCCGTCCTCGGCCAGTTCGATCATTGTATCGAGAACCTCGGAGATCATTTCAGGGTCAAGCGCGGATGTCGGCTCGTCAAACAGCATCATCATCGGCATCATGCACAATGAACGCGCAATCGCTACACGCTGCTGCTGCCCGCCGGACAACTGGCCGGGATACTTGTCCGCTTGCTCAGGTATTTTCACCTTTTCCAGAAAGTGCATCGCCGTCTCTTCGGCTTCCTTCTTGGGCGTTTTACGCACCCAGATCGGGGAGAGTGTACAGTTTTCAAGGATCGTCAGATGTGGAAACAGGTTGAAGTGCTGAAAGCACATGCCAACTTCGGA
>JABITU010000237.1 GCA_018668195.1 Tateyamaria sp.
TCTATGCTGAAGTTCCCTACATGACCGACGTGTTCCCAGACGAGTTTAATCAGGTTTTGATCGCACGGATTGCAGACGGCGGCTATAATATTGGGTCTGATTTCCCGTGGGAAACTCTGGAAGATCTGCAAGGCCACAAGATCGGTGGCGCGGGTCTTAACCTAAACTGGCTGGAGAATGCAGGTATCATCCCTGTGTCCTCATCGCTCGCAACGGCTTACACAGAGATGTCGACTGGCGTTTATGAAGGTTGGATTATGTTCCCCTCTGCGTGGGTCAATCTTAAACTTTATGAGCCCGGACCATACTATACGCTGATCGGCTTCGGCTCGATCACGTGGCACGCCATGACGATCAATCAGGACACCTACGACGAGTTGCCACCGGAGGTGCAGACGATCCTTTTGGAAGTCGCAGCGGAGTATGAGCAGCAGACCGGCTCGGTAAACTTGTCGGAGTATGACCGTCTTGTTGACGAGCTGCGCGAGTTGATCACCGTAACCGAGATCGATCCTTCGGTACGCCAAGAGTGGGCTGAATCGTTGCAGGACTGGGTCCAGCGCAACGCTGACGATCTCGAAGGGCAAGGGCTTCCCGCCAAGCAGGTGCTGAACCTTGTGCTCGATAGTGCAGAGGAGCGCGGATACGATTGGCCAGTGCGCTACACTGTCGAGTAGACGCTGACTGATCACGCGGGCCGGGGGTACGCCGCCGGCCCGCTCGCTTTCCTTAAATTAATGGAGCGAGGCTTATGTTGCTTGTAAAGATGACCGACTGGCTGACCAAAGTGCTGATGATCTTTGGTGCAGTCTGGGCATTTTGTCTGTGTTTCGTTGCGCTTTCGGACATCATTTTGCGTGCTCTGGATATTCCGATAACCGGCACCAAGGAGATAGTGGCCAATTCGGTGGTCATCATCGTATTTATGCAGGTGGGTTACGCTGTGCGATCTGGTTCGATGCTGCGCGCGGATTTTCTCGTGGTGATGATGCCGCCACCGGTTCAGAAGGGATTGAGGATTTTTTGCTATCTTCTGGGCGGGCTGTTTTTCCTTTTTCTGCTTGACGCGGCCTTGCCGCATGCGATCCGCTCTTTTACGCGGGGCGAATTCGACGGCGTAGGCGCGTTGCAGGTGCCTGTATGGCCCGCGCGTTGGGCAATTGTCTTGGGATCGGCACTGGCAGGTTTTAATTATCTGCTGATCGCGGCGGTAGATATATTTGGGCTTGATATTGAACGGATGGACCTGTGAGGAAACATGTATAACACGATGAGCGATACGCTAGAATGGGCAGGATCCGGCTTTGGCTGGATTATCGCCGCCTTCGGAGATTTACTGTCAGGGCTTTCGGGATCGACTACAACTGTCATCATCGTCTTGTTGCTGACGCTCGTATTACTGGGTGTGCATGTGGCAATCAGCCTCGGCATCACCAGTTTGGTAGGCATTTACCTAGCCACCGGAAAGATGCGTATCGTTGAGGCCACCGTCGCCTCGACCAGCGCCGAAGCCTTGCGGGATTTTACTTTTGCGGTAATCCCTTTGTTCTTACTCATGGGTGAATTTATCGGCCGCTCCGGCGCGATTACCGATATTTACGTCGCCATCAACCGTGGCCTGAAACGCATTCCCGCGCGTCTTGGCATCGCTACAGTTCTGGGCAACACTGTCTTTTCCTTTGTGACAGGCGTGTCCATTGCCAGTGCGGCGGCCTTCGCGCGGATCGGGTATCCCGAGATGAAGGCGCACGGGTATCACAAGGGATTTGCATTGGGTGCCATCGCAGGGTCCAGCGTGTTGGGAATGTTGATCCCACCGTCGGTCTTGATGATCGTCTGGGGTATTTTGACCGAGCAAAGCATTGGACGTCTCTTTCTAGCTGGGGTGCTGCCGGGTGTCATTCTGGCGGCACTCTTTATTGCTTATATCCTCATCACCGCTTTGCTCCGCCCTCATACGGTCGGCAACGAAGCCGTCGAGGTCGAGTTGGAAGAGGGTGCTTTCGATCCCAAGAAGATCGAGATCAAACCAGGATCTATGGCTCTGTCAATTTTGGGCGTGCTGTTCATTATCGCCTCGGTCCTTGGTGGCATCTGGTTGGGCATTTTCACGCCGACGGAAGGGGCAGGTGCTGGCGCCACACTTGCTCTCGTGTTGGCGTTCATCAAGGGCATGACACCGCGCGGGTTTATTCAAGCCATCTATCAGGTTGGCAAGACCGCAGCGCCGATCCTGATCTTACTGCTCTGTGCCGCTTTGTATTCTAGGACACTGGCGATCACAGGTGTGACCACGTCGATCCGTGAGTTTTTTGTATATAGTGGTTTTACGGCTTGGACCGTCTTTGCGATCATAATCCTTATCTGGTTCATCCTGGGTATGCTCATCGATTCAATTTCGATCATGCTGCTTACCGTGCCGATCGTAGAACCTGTAGCGGTTGCCTTCGGGTTTGATCAGCTTGCCTTCGCCATTGTCGGCATACTCGCCATCGAAGCAGGGTTACTGACGCCACCGTTCGGTCTGCTGGTCTATACTGTTAAGGCCGCAATCCGTGACGACGACGTGAGCGTTGCCCAAATTTTCGTCTCTTGTGTGCCGTACTGGATCATCATCCTTCTAACGGGTGTGACATTGATGTTGGTACCCAGCATCGTCAATTTCCTTCCCAATCTCATGATGTAGAGAGGACTTTCTCATGCCCGCATTCTGGCTAGCACGGTCCAAAATTAACGAACCTGTCGCCTATAAGCGCTACACGGACCAAGTCCCCAGCATTATAGCAAAACACGGGGGCAAGGTACTGGCGCGTGGTGGTAAGTTTGAGATCATGGAAGGTCCGGATTATTTCGAACGCTTCGTGGTCATTGAATTTCCGACATTGGAAGCTGGCGTAAATTGCTTTCGCTCCCCAGAATACGATGACGCCGCCCGCCACCGTCGCGAAAACGGTGTGGGCGAGGTGCAGACTGTTATGCTCGAAGCAGGCGAATTTACCAAATAAAGGAAGCGATCTATGCAAGCTAAACGTGTCGTAATGAAAGCCCAAGGCGGGCCGGACATGATGGAACTCGAAACGGTGACTTTGCCTGCACCCGCCGCCGGCGAGGTTCAAATTCAGCAAACGGCCATCGGGCTGAACTACATGGATGTGTATCAACGTTCGGGCGCCTATCCGTTGCCTTTGCCAAGTCCCCTCGGGCTGGAAGCCGCTGGAGAAATTATCGCCCTGGGCGAAGATGTTAGCGACTTGGCGATCGGTGACCGCGTGGTGTACGGCGGTGTCCTAGGATCCTATGCGAGCCACCGAAACGCCCCTGCAGCGCGCTGCATAAAAATTCCAGATGGTATCACCGACGAACAAGCAGCCGCCGTTTTGATGAAGGGCCTGACGGTCGAATATCTTCTGAACCGGACATATCAAGTCAAAGCGGGACAGGACGTGTTGTTCTGGGCGGCATCGGGCGGTGTTGGCCAGCTCGCAGGTCAGTGGGGCAAGCATATCGGCGCACGCATGATTGGTGTCACGGCAGGGGCAGAGAATTGCGCGGCGATCAAAAATCTCGGTTATGCCGATGCGCTCGATCGCAAATCAGAAGACATCGGTGCGCGTGTGCGCGAACTGACCGATGGCAAGGGCGTTCCCGTTGTCTATGACAGTGTTGGCGCGGCCAGTTTTGATGCGTCCATCGACAGCCTTGCGACGTACGGATTGCTTGTGTCCTTTGGCGCAACAACGGGCCCCGCGCCGGATGTGTCGCCGCATTTATTACAGGTTAAGGGATCGCTTTATTTCACCCGCCCGACGCTTGCGAACTACGTCGCCTCCCGCGAGGACTTGGTACATTCGGCGGGTGAAACATTCCGCCTCATGAAAGAAGGTGTGCTGAGCGTCAACGTGAACCAGCGGTTTGAACTGGGCGACATCGTCGCGGCCCATGAGGCGCTTGAGAGTGGCGAAACCACCGGCTCGACCATTCTAACGCCGTAACCCCATGAGCAGCGAAAACAGCCCTATGATGTCAAAAATCACTACTCCACGTGTTGTGGTTTGGGGTTTTGTTGTGCTGCTCGTCGCGGTTTTCGCCACAACCACTCAGGCGGATGTGCTGTTAAGGGTAGGCGCGATTTCTGGCCTGGCGATCGCCATGTTTGCAACGCGTTTGTTGCCCGAGGTCGTCACAGCGATTGGCTGTTTCCTGGCATTTATCGCAATATCGGCCGCGCCCAACGACGTTATTTTTTCGGGATTTTCCAGTGGTGGCTTCTGGTTGCTGTTTTCGGGGCTGATCATCGGAACGGCAATTTCGATGACAGGGCTGGGCATGCAAATCGCATTGCGCATTTTTCAACGGACCGGAGATTCCTACCGCAATGCCGCGTTGTTGATGGCGTTCAGCGGCTTGGGGCTAGGGTTGTTGGTCCCGGCCACGTTGCCACGTATTATCGTATTGATGCCAATTGCGATGTCTTTATCAAAAACAATGGGTTACGCGGTTGGATCGCGCGGACATGTTGGGCTGACAGTGACAGGTGCGGCGGCCACGTTATTGCCGACCTACGCAATTCTGACGGCTAATCTGCCAACGATTATTCATTTTGGTGCTTTCGAAACCCTCTACGATGTTCGCCAGTCCTATGCCCTTTATTTCGTCGAACAGGCCCCGATTAACTTGATCCGTTTCCTGACGCTTTTGGCAATTATGCTGCCGTTCGCCGCCCCGCGCGCAGACGCGGTATCATCGTTGGACGCTCCGACCCCATTCACCAGCGTGCAAAAGCGACTTCTGGCGCTGTTGGGTATCGCGATCTTGTTCTGGGTCACAGACACCGTGCACGGCATTTCGCCTGCTTGGGTGGCGCTGTCATTGGCGGCTGTGTTGCTCGTGCCCGGCTTCGGTATGCTGGATACTGGCGTGATGAAAACGAAAGTCGACATGTCGCCGGCGTTCTTTTTGGCCGCACTTTTCGCGATCAGCGCGGTTGCACAATACACAGGGCTTGGGGCGTTTGCAGCGGATCGATTGATCCCTTTATTGGGGCTTGGGCAGGGCGGTGATCTTCGTAATCTTTACGCAGTGACGGGGCTTTCGACAGTCCTGTCACATCTGACAACCGCGCCTGCGGCCCCCGCGATCCTTGCACCCTTGGCACAGTCCATCGCGACTGAAACTGGATGGACCATTGAGACAATCGCCATGGTGCAGGTCATTGGCATCAGCACGCCGATTATACCGTATCAGGCCCCGCCTTTGATTATCGCGATGGCCTTGGGGCATATCCCAATGGCGGCCTTGTTTCGCGTGTGTTTGTGGCTGGCAGCCGCGGTGGCATTTGTTGGGATGCCACTGACATACCTGTGGTGGAATTATTTGGGGATTTTCGGATGAGCGGCAAAATCACGTTTACCTTGAATGGAACGCTAGTTTCTGCGTCGGCCAAACCCACCACGCCATTGCTGTTCGCGCTACGCAACACACTGGATCACAAAGGCACGCGGCTAGGATGTGGTGAGGGGCATTGTGGTGCCTGCACAGTGGTTTTAGACGGTTTTCCAGTTACCTCCTGCAATTTGCCTCTCTCGGCCGTTGAAGGGAAGAATATCGCCACGGTTGAGGGGATATTGGACGCTGGGCATCCGTTGATTGCCGCCCTGTTAACCCATCAGGCGGGGCAATGCGGCTATTGCCTGCCAGGCA
>JABITU010000238.1 GCA_018668195.1 Tateyamaria sp.
CGACTTTCTCGCCGGGGCTTTTCGTTGTCTTTCTCATCGTCCACTCCTCAGTGGTTACGATGAGCAACAAACCCTCTCTTAGCAAATACCCCTATTTGGACCCATAAGCGCTGACGTCAGACACTACCGGCCAGCCTGAATAAATTTTTGTCCGACCAACTTGGGATCGAATTCACTCTGGGGCGCGAAAACGAGTCGCCGGTTTTACCAATGAAGCTGTCAACCAACGTGGAAAGCCGGTTTCGGCGCAAATTCGAACACGAATTTGCTTTGTATGACAGCATTCCGTCCGACTGACCTAATGTGTTTTCAATGCAACTGCCTGTATACGGTTTCCGCCAAATCATTCAATGAGAACGGTTTTGGTAAGAAAACAGAGTTGGGAATTTTCTCGTTCTGGTCGTCCAGCTTGTCCTCGGTATATCCGGACACAAAGACCACGCGCACCTCGGGACGTTCAATCAGAGCCTCCCGGACCCAGCTCGGTCCATCTTTGCCTGGCATAACCACATCAGTTACGAACAGGTCTACATTTAGGCTGCGATCTTCCAGTGTTTTTAGGGCTGCTTCGGCCGAATCCGCCTCAAGAACCGTATAGCCTCGAAGCCGCAGTGCCCGGCTGGCAAAGGCGCGAACCGGCGCTTCGTCTTCCACCAGCAAGATTACGCCTTCTCCATGTTTTGGTTCAGGAATTTGGGCCGGCTTGACCGTTTCGACCGCTTTATGCTCCACGCGTTCGACCGCTGGAAACATGATCGAAAAACGGGTGCCTTCGCCCACTACACTATCCACAAAAATGAAGCCGCCCGTCTGCTTTACAATCCCATAAGCCGTAGACAGGCCAAGGCCTGTGCCCTCCCCGGTGCGCTTTGTAGTGTAAAACGGCTCGAAAATCTTTTGAAGTTTGTCAGACGGTATGCCGACGCCCTTATCTACGACACGCAGACAAACATACTGCCCAACCGGTACGCTGACGCGGTCACGTTCCAGCGGTTTAACAAGGTTCAAATGCTCAGTTTCAATCTGAATTTCACCACCGTCTGGCATCGCATCTCTGGCATTAACAACGAGATTCATGAGCACTTGTTCGAGTTGCCGTTTGTCTGCCCGGATCGTCTTAAGAACAGGATCGTGGCTTAGTGTGAGCCGCACCTTTTCACCTACCAATCGATTTAGTAGGTGGGTCAGATCAGACATTGTTTCGCGCAAATCAAGATCTTCAGGGCGCAGTGTCTGTTTACGCGAAAACGCAAGCAATTGACCAACGAGCGCCGCAGCCCGGTTCGCGTTTTGATTGATCTGCACCAGGTCGCTATAGTCGACATCCGCCTCGTTGTGACGCAATAATAACAAGTCGCAATGACCAGAAATTGCTGTAAGCAAGTTGTTGAAATCATGCGCGACACCACCTGCGAGCTGGCCGATAGCCTGCATTTTCTGGCTTTGAACAAATTGCGCCTCGAGCGTCTTTAATTCTGTCGCATCTGAGAGTACTGCGATAATTGACGTTTCGCCCTCTTCTATCATGCGATTGAGTGCAACTTGCACGAACATTTCTTTGTCTGGGCGTTTAAGCCGCAAGAATTCAGACTGTTGCACCGAACGACCAGAAATCGTCTCTTCAAGCCAATCGGTAATCGGTCTACCCAAACCCTCCATTAGGTCAGACAGGTGGACTCCTTCGGCCAGAACATCTCCGATCAACCGCTTGCCGGTTTGGTTATAGCCTCGCACACGACCGTCGGCGCTGAAACGGACCAGTGGAACAGGCAATTCTTCGAAAGATGACCAGCTGGACACTTCGGACAATGGTGGTGGCAACAGATAAAGCGCTGTTCGCCCAGCGCCTGCATCGACTTCATAGAGATAAATGTCGATCGGCCCGTCGATGCCTAAAACCTGTGTCAAAGTGCCGGACGTCACAGGAAGGGACACAAACACCTCATCAAGCGCGTTTACACGTTGGCCAATCAGAGCGCAGGCCGCATCAGTCATATCAACAATCGATCCGTCGCGTTCGATTATTATCATCGGCAACTCGTGCCCGTCCGCACTGCGCCCCTTTCCAGTGTCCGGCATCGCCTCAAGCCGCCACAGCAAATGATTCAAGACAGTTTTGTGGACGGACAATCGCAGATGTCCATTTCGGGTCACAATGGTTTCGCAAGCAGCCTCCTCGGAGTCGACCTGCGCTTTGAGATGCAAAAGAATATCGTTGGGATTGGCAAAAATATTGCGCAAAATAATGGCCAAACTCTCGCCCTGTGGGACAGAATAGGCAGCGCGCGCTGCCGCATTTGCGCGCAAAACCTCACCATTTTCAGAACACACGAAACTGGGCGATTTATCTTTTTCGATAACTTCGGCAATGGCACCAGTGGTCATGTCGTAGGCTTGGCGCACTTTCCTGGCAATGACCGTCATAAAGATCCCGAATAAAAACAACGCTGATCCTGCCGCGAACAGGCCCAATTGTGCCAGTTCATAAGGTACAAGCGCCCCACCCAGACCCAGCACCGCAGCAACGCCAATCAGAACTTTGGCACGCTCGGCCCCTCGGGATGAAAATCGCGCAAGCCTTGTTTGTGTAAATGCGCCGTTCGCCACCAATAACCTCCATCAACTGGTTAAAATTCGCCTCGTTGTGCCCGTAGAATGGTTAATCGTGCCTTAACCATCTTAAAGAACACGCCCGGGTGTACTGCGGCGCGCCAAAATATTGGCCGCCGAGTAAGTCAGCTTATTCACAGTGCGTCAAGTGAGCGCAAAAGAACCCGTCGCCCCATTCGTCCACTGGCCATTGGTGCATCATCTGCTGGCGCCATTCGGGATAGTTCGTCAGAAAATTTGCGATCTGGCCAGCATTTTCCTCTGAAAACAAAGAGCAGGTTGCGTATGCCAGCGTGCCCCCCGGGCGCACGAGTTTCAAGGCGCGCTCAAGCACCTGCGCCTGCAAGGCAACAAGCTCGGCTAATCTGTCTGACGTAAGTGTCCACTTCGCCTCTGGCGCACGTCGCCATGTACCCGAGCCGGAACATGGCACGTCACAAAAGACGAGGTCAAAGGTGCCAACTTTTGCGAGGTCTTCGGGCGCACATATTGCGATATCATGCCCACCACGCGCAGCTCGGACGGGTATATCCTGCATCCGGGCCGTGTCTATGTCGTGGGCGGTAACCTCCCAACCGGCCGCTGCAAGGGCAAGCGCTTTGCCCCCGCCCCCTGCGCAGAAATCCAAAACCCGCCCCTGCGCTGGCAAGCTAGCCACAGCAGCCTGGCTAGACGCGTCTTGCAGTTCAACAAGGCCTTGTGAAAACGCCTCAGAATTACGGATGCGGCGTGCACCTTCGCTTACGGTCAACGCGGATGCAGCGCGCGGATTTGTGCTGAGCACAATACCATCTGCTGCCAAACGCGCCGCGGCCTCGATCGGTGTCGTTCGAGCACTGTTGATCCGCAGTGTGATTGGCGCGCGGTCGGTCAAGGCCAGCGCCGTACGTTCTGCATCATCGCCCAGGCTGGCATTGAACAGCTCAATCATCCAATCTGGAAGGTCCCATCGATCACCCATAACATCAGGCGTCAATCCTGCGACAGATTCTTCGGCAGTTAGCTCCGCTGCACCATAGCCATTACCGTCAAAAAGCGCGTTGGTGCTGTCGCCTTGCGCTCTTAGTCGACCTATCATTCGCGCACGTCCGGTTTCACCGCCACCCCTTACCGCATCGCTGCGCCAGTGTCTCACTGTGTCAAAGACATGATCCCGGACAGCTGCACGATCCTTTGAGCCTGCATAACGGCTGGAGCGCGCCCAACGGCTCAAGGCCTGTTCGGCAGATTGACCGGAAATGATTTGATCCAGAATATCAATGGCCGCAGCCACTCGGGCACTGGGAGTCATACGGCCCAACCAACATTATGCTTGACCACTAGGAGCATGATTTAAAATGTTACTCGGTAATTAGGAGCTTCGCGTGTGATCTGTACATCATGGACATGGCTTTCCTTTAGCCCCGCACCGGTTATCTTCACGAATTGGCAGTTCTTGCGCATCTCATCCACGGTTGCACAGCCGGTGTAGCCCATTGCAGCCCTCAGGCCGCCGACCAGTTGATGCAGCACAACATTCGCCGACCCTTTGTACGGCACCTGGCCCTCTATCCCTTCGGGTACCAGCTTGTCACTGGCGGCGTCTTTCTGGAAATATCGGTCGGCAGAACCGTTTGCCATCGCTCCAAGGCTACCCATCCCACGATAAGATTTAAAGCTGCGGCCTTGGTAAAGGATAACCTCGCCCGGGCTTTCATCGGTACCCGCAATCATTGACCCAACCATCGCACAGGATGCGCCCGCAGCGATTGCTTTGGCAAAATCGCCAGAGAACTTGATGCCACCGTCAGCAATCACTGGAATGTCCCCAGCTGCAGCGGCACAATCCATGATGGCCGTCAATTGCGGCACACCGACCCCTGCAACCATACGTGTCGTGCAGATAGAACCCGGACCAATGCCAACTTTGATTGCGTCTGCGCCGGCATCGATCAGTGCACGGGTCGCAGCCGCAGTCGCGACATTGCCCGCAACGATTTGCACCTCGTTAGACAGCGCCTTTGCCCGGCGCACCGCCTCTGCCACCCCTTCGGAATGGCCATGCGCAGTATCGATTACAATCATGTCGACACCCGCATCCACCAGTGCTTCCGCCCGCTCAAAGCCAGAATCGCCCACCGTTGATGCCGCAGCCACTCGCAAACGCCCCAGATCATCTTTGCACGCGGTGGGATTAAGAACTGCCTGTTCAGTATCTTTCAGCGTAAGAAGACCCGTCAACTTGCCGCCACCATCCGTGACCAGCAGCTTTTCGATGCGGCGCGCCTTCATCAGGCTGATGGCTTCGTCACGATCCGCTGGCTCCATCAACACAGCAAGATCATGCGATGACATCATCACCGATACGGGCGTTGCATCGTCGCTGGCAAAACGCATGTCGCGATTAGTCACAATGCCCAGCACCCTGCCCTTGTCATTCACAACGGGAAAGCCCGTCACACGGTAGCGTTCCTGCAAAGCTTTGGCATCAGCCAAAGTCTGCTCGGGGCGCAACGTGATCGGGTTGTACACGATGCCGCTTTCGAACCGTTTAACCCGGCGGATTTCGCGAGCTTGCGTCTCGATGTCTAGATTGCGGTGGACCACGCCCATTCCGCCCGCCTGCGCCATGGCAATCGCCATCTGGCCCTCAGTGACAGTATCCATCGCAGAACTGAGCAAAGGTATATTTAGATTGATGCTTTGAGTTACCCGCGTGCGGGTGTCCGCAGTGGTTGGCATCACGTTGGACGCAGCCGGAACCAGCAAAACATCATCAAAGGTAAGAGCCTCGCGAATCTCCATTTAACACCTCTTGACTGGAGCTTTCATTTGGCAATTCCCTATTTCATGGGTTACTGATGAAGGAAAGAGAGAAATGACGATTGCGCGCATCCAAATGATCCACAAAGATGTCAGCCATGAGCCAAAACTCGCATCTGCAAGCAGCAGACTGCACAGTTTTTTTGCTCTTGGCCGGAAGACACCTTGTGTGATCAGGACGACTGTTAAAACAGATCATATACCCAGCCAGCTCACAGGTCTGACTGAGTGAGCCCATCATTTGCAGAGCATAACCCGAAACCGATCTGATCCGTTCCCAAAAATTTCAGACTGTGCCCCACCAAATGCAGGCACAACGCCTAAGGAGACCAAGTATGACAAACACCTATGACAAAGGTCGCCTGAACCTTCCCTTTGTGGGCATCGCGACCTTTGGCAAACGGCCTTACGCCGAAAACTGGACTGATTTGAACGCCGATGTGGCGATCATCGGCGCACCCTTTGATGCAGGAACCCAGTGGCGATCTGGCGCACGTTTCGGACCAAAAGCGGTCCGTGACGCCTCCATGCTTTTCAGCTTTGGACACGCGGGGGCTTATGACCACGAGGATGATGTCACCTATCTGCCCGAAACCGTCCGAATTGTGGATATGGGCGACGCAGATATTATTCATACAGATACCGAAGGGTCGCATGCCAATATAGAAACAGCCGTGCGCGCAGCACTTGCGGCAGATGCCTTGCCAGTCACCATCGGTGGTGATCACTCGATCAACATTCCCTGCATCCGCGCTTTCGATGGTGAGGGCGACATCCATATACTCCAGATCGACGCCCATCTCGACTTTGTCGATGAACGCCATGGCGTGCGGCACGGGCACGGCAACCCGATGCGACGAGCAGCAGAGCACGAATATGTCACGGGCCTGACCCAAATAGGCATCCGCAACGTCAGCTCTACCGCAAAGGAAGGCTACAATGACGCCCGCGCAATGGGTTCTGACATTTTGTCAGTCCGTCAGGTCCGCGCCCTTGGTGCACAAAGTTTAATAGAGCGTATTCCCAAAGCCGCACGCCTATACATAACCATCGATATCGATGCTTTTTGCCCCTCAATCGCACCGGGTACTGGCACGCCAAGCCACGGCGGCTTTCTGTATTACGACGTTCTGGAAATATTACAGAAGGCTGCTGAACGGCATGATATTGTTGGAATTGACCTGGTTGAAGTGGCACCCGACTATGATCCCACGGGAAGCACTGCGATCCTCGCAGCTCAGGTTTTGATGAACCTGTTAGGGTTTATCTTTTACGCACGTACTAAATTTAAAGCATAGAGGGGGCAGCCCCCATCGACACCCTCGCGCCTCCCCCCGGCGTTCATCCGAAAAGATGAAAACCGGATCAGATCACCTGCTTCATCTTGCTTTAAAAACTCCCCCCGGAGGATCGGCATAAACAAAGTATGTACATAAATTTGACGCCGTTCGACCCGCCGATGTCGTTTGTTGGGTTTAACCTTGGGCGTGGCATAGTATGTTGGCGCGAAAGCATCAAACTGAGGTTAAAATGCGCACCGACCCTCTCGTCGTTTTTACTCCATCCGGCAAACGCGGAAACTTTCCTGTGGGCACACCCATTCTCACAGCCGCGCGGCAATTGGGAGTTGATCTGGATTCGGTCTGTGGTGGAAGGGGAATATGCTCAAAGTGCCAGATAACTCCGAGCTATGGTGAGTTCCCCAAACACGGCGTGACGGTCGTTGACGGTGCACTTTCAGATTGGAACAAGGTTGAACAGCGCTACAAGGACAAGCGCGGACTGACCGAGGGCCGTAGGTTGGGATGTCAGGCGACGGTTCAGGGCAATATTGTCATCGATGTCCCCCCTGAAAGCCAAGTTCACAAACAAGTCGTGCGCAAGCGGGCCGAGGCACGCGATATTGTCATGAACCCTTCAACGAAATTGTTTTATGTCGAGGTCGAACAGCCCGACATGCATGAACCGTCGGGAGATCTGGAACGGTTGGTTCGCGCACTTGAAGTCGAGTGGGGGCTGAAAAATATCCACGCAGATTTGCACATCCTGCAATCGCTGCAACAGACCCTGCGCAAGGGCAGTTGGAAAGTCACGGCGGCCGTCCATCTGGGCGATAGCGAGAACCCGCCGCGCATCATGCACTTGTGGCCGGGCTATTACGAGGGTGCAGTTTATGGGCTGGCGGTCGATCTGGGCTCGACCACGATTGCGGCACACTTGTGTGACCTGCTGACCGGAGAGGTCGTGGCCTCGTCTGGTGTCATGAATCCGCAAATCCGTTTTGGCGAAGATCTGATGAGCCGCGTGAGCTACGGCATGATGAATGCTGGTGGTGCCAACGAGATGACCCATGCCGTGCGCGAGGGGATGAACGCGCTGTTCACGCAAGTCGCGACTGAGGCGCAGATCGACAAGGGCTTAATTGTCGATGCGGTATTCGTCTGCAACCCTGTCATGCATCACCTACTGTTGGGAATTGATCCGTTTGAGCTTGGTCAGGCGCCATTCGCCTTGGCCACGTCAAATTCAATGCGTCTTCGGGCTGACGATCTTGATCTAAACATCCACCCCTCTGCCCGCGTTTATTTACTGCCTTGCATAGCGGGGCACGTCGGCGCGGATGCCGCTGCCGTTGCTTTGTCAGAGGCACCGGACAAATCAGAAGACCTTGTTTTGGTTGTCGACGTTGGCACCAATGCCGAAATCTTGCTTGGCAACCATGAGAAGGTTCTGGCCTGTTCTTCACCGACCGGACCTGCCTTTGAGGGCGCGCAGATCAGCGCCGGTCAACGTGCCGCGCCCGGTGCAATAGAACGGGTCGAGATTAACACTGTAACAAAAGAGCCGCGTTTTCGAGTGATTGGTGTCGATCTGTGGTCAGACGAAGGCGGGTTCGCCGAGGCAACTGCCGGTACGGGCATCACCGGCATCTGCGGCTCGGGTATTATCGAAGCCATCGCTGAAATGCGCCTTGCAGGGCTTTTGGACCCGTCTGGCCTGATCGGCAGCGCCGTCCAAACTGGTACCGTGCGCTGCATTGCTGACGGACGCA
Organism: Tateyamaria sp.; assembly: GCA_018668195.1. Next base: position 8,465 of record JABITU010000238.1, read on the forward strand.
CACATTCCTATGTGCTGCATGATGGTTCCGCGACGGGAGGGGCGCTGATTACGGTGACAAACCCTGACATTCGCGCCATACAGATGGCCAAAGCCGCGCTGTATTCTGGTGCGCGTCTGCTGATGGACAAGTTCGGCGTCGACAGCGTTGACCGCATTGTACTGGCAGGTGCGTTTGGCGCCCATATCTCACCCAAACACGCGATGGTTTTGGGCATGATACCCGACGCGCCTTTTGACAAGGTCACATCAGCGGGCAATGCAGCGGGCACCGGCGCACGCATCGCGCTGCTCAATCGTGCGGCACGAGCCGAGATCGAAGAAACAGTGCGACGCATTCACAAAGTGGAAACAGCAATAGAGCCACGGTTTCAAGAACATTTTGTCAATGCTTCTGCCATCCCAAATGCGATGGAGCCGTTTCCGATCCTAAACAGCTTGCTTACATTGCCGATGGTCAGTTTTAATACAGGTGGCGATCCGGAAGGAGGCGGCCGTCGCAGAAGACGGCGCGCATGAGTGGCTGTGCATCGTGGCGTACAGGTGTTGTGATTTTGGCAAATTTGAATGTTATTTCACTGCGTTTTTGTCGTTGCAATGAAATATAGACCAGATGGTCAAAGGGCATAAATGAGCAACACCGATCAAAAAGACTATTGGTCTAGCGCCGCCGGGCAGATCTGGGTTGAACAGCAAATAAAGCTAGACAGAATGCTGCAACCGGTGCTGGATCTGGTGCTTGACCGGGCCGCATTAGCCTCTGGCGCGCGGGTTTTAGACGTGGGCAGCGGTACCGGTGCAAGTGTGGCGCAGGCCGCAGCCCTTGTGGGGCCATCAGGGCATGTCACCGGGCTTGATATCTCGGAGACGATGCTGGCCCACGCGCGGAGCCGACTGGCCAAAACCCACAACGCGGCATGCCTGAGGGCAGATGCGCAGACTCACCCTTTTGAGTTTGGCGGTTATGACGCGTTGATCTCGCGCTTTGGGGTCATGTTCTTTGACGATACGACCGCTGCCTTTGCCAATATGGCGCGCGGATTGGTACCCGGTGCGACCTTGACGCTGGGCACATGGGGCCCCGCCCCACAAAACCCCTATTTCATGGATGCAGCCAAGGCCGCGAAAGACGTCTTTGGACCGATTGACAAAGTAGATCGCACCTTGCCCGGCCCGTTTGCCTTTGAAGATGCAAAACGGGTGGTTCCGATGTTGCATGCCGCCCAATTGCAGAATGTGACCTGCGACAAGGTCGAGGTCTACCTAAGGCCACCGGGTGACCTGCAGGCTGTGGCAAACCTTTTGTGCGAAATCGGCCCCGCAAACCGAGCTCTCAGCTATTTTAACGCGAGCTCCGCAGACCGAGCCCGTCTGGTCGCGACATTGGTCGAGCGGATACGTGTTTATGAAACCTCTGAAGGCCTGAGGATTCCCGCCCTGATCAATCTATATCAGGCACGCACTGTTGCATGATACGAAAATCCCGTTTGACGGTTGCCCGCGCCTCGAGCCATTTCACGGCCGCACAAAGTTGCTGTAAACAAAAAGCGCGGCAACCATCCAAGTTTGGAACGTCACAGCTGGATTGTTCAACAATATCAAAGTGTATCCGTTATGTTTTTCATAGCAGCATAACGCTACTTGAAATTTAAAATTCCAAAACACGTGCTTAGAAGCTGTTATTGAAGCGCATGATGTTCAAAAACCGCCTTATCGATCGGCACCGGTCACCGCGCAATGACAATATCGGCTCGCAATCCGCCCAGCCTGTCGCAATGACCCAGACGCAAAACACCACCGTGTGCGCGTGCAATATCTGTAGCTATGGCGAGGCCAAGACCAACACCAGATCCTTTGTCTTGGTTGCGCGCGCGGTCCAGCCGGACAAAAGGGCGCTGCGCATCGGCGCGCTGTGCCTCGGGGATGCCAGGGCCATCATCCTCAACACGAAAGCGCACGGACTTGTTTGTGACGGCGACGGAAACCTCTGCTTTTGCGCCGTAGCGCACCGCATTGCTGATCAGATTGTCCAGCGCGCGCCGCATTGCCAAGGGGCGTAGGATGACGGTTCCCGTCCCTTCGATCTTATGAAAAGTGACCGGTTGTCCCGCGCGTTGAGCGTCTTTCACCAGTTCGCGCGCCAAAGCCTCGGGCTTGACTTGTTCCGGCGCGCCCTCGTTGTCGCCGGCGGCAAAGCTTAGAAACGCGTCAATCATGCGCTGCATCTCGGTGACGTCCTGCTCCAGCGGAAGGCGATCTTGGTCTTCCAACATTGAAAGCGCCAGTCGCATTCGCGTCAGCGGGGTACGCAGGTCGTGACTGACCCCCGACAGCATCAACGTACGCGTTTCGATCTGCCGCTCTATCCGGTTTCGCATGTCAACAAAAGCAGTGCCGGCGGACCGCACCTCTGTTGCACCAGCAGGGGTATAGGGCAAGTGCCTACCACGACCAAATGCCTCTGCCGCATCGGCCAGTCGTTTAATAGGGCGCAATTGATTGCGCAGATAAATAAAGGCAATCGCAGTGATCAGAACACTAAAAAATAACATATTTACAAGTAGTTGGTGTGGGTTCGACGCCGAAATGCGACGCCTGTCAAAAGTAATGTCCAAAGGCCCCCTTGGATCATCCACGACCAACTGAACAACGTCGTCATCATAAAGGTCAAAAACCGCAATCTGAGGCAGAGCTGCGCTAAGTCTATCGATGATCACCAGACCCGAGAAATCATACCATAACCGGCTGTCAGGGTCTATCAGCGCTGTTGATTCCCGCTGAACCACCAGCATTTCGAGTGGTCCGGCGATCTCTTTGATTTGCTCAGGATCCGCTGCTAAGACCAGCTGCAATTCACGAATAACCGTGTCCGACATCTGTTGGGTCACGTCTTCGAAATGGCGCTGGACAAACACGACGAGCACGACAATCTGCACAACCACGACAGGCAACAGCAAGATCAGCGCAGCCCGTGCATAAATGCCACGCGGAAAATAATGTTTGAGCCATAAGAACTTCATGCGCTAAAGCCTAACCTCGCCAGCCCCAAACCGAAAGAGCAAGACCGTGCAACCACCCGACGATTTTGACCCGCCCATCGGAATAGCACAGACCTTGTCGCAAGGGGTACGCCGGATTGTTGCACCTAACCCGTCACCAATGACTTACCGTGGCACCAACACCTATATTGTTGGCACCCTCGATTTGGCTGTCATCGACCCCGGCCCACTGGACTTGCATCATCTTGAGGCGATACTGGACGCATGCGCCAGCCCACAAAAGGTCACAAAAATCATCGTTACCCACAGCCATTTGGACCACTCACCGCTAGCCCGCCCATTGTCAGAACGTACTGGCGCACCAATATATGCCTTTGGAGACGCACGCGCTGGCCGCTCTGACGCGATGCAAGCACTCGCTCGCTCAGGCATGACGGGCGGAGGAGAAGGCATAGATCATAGTTTTGTTCCGGATCAAATCGTAATGCATGATCAACGGCTCAGCGGCAGCGACTGGCACCTTGACGTCATCCATACGCCAGGACATCTAGGCAATCACATCTGTCTGGGTTTGGAGGGGCTTTGCTTTACCGCTGATCACGTTATGGGATGGTCTAGCTCTCTGGTATCCCCGCCCGATGGTGATCTGACAGATTTCATGGCGTCTTGCGCCCGGCTTCGCGCGCGGGACTGGCGCCGTTTTTTACCCGGACATGGCGGCACCATAGATACACCGCACGATCGATTAGATTGGCTGATTACCCACCGAAAAGGGCGCGAAGCCGCGATCCTTAAAGCGCTTAGATCCAAACCTGCCACCGCAAAGCAGCTTACGCATGCTGTCTACACTGACACACCGACCGCACTGTTGCCCGTTGCAGAGCGAAATGTTCTAGCGCATCTTATTGACTTAATGGGGCAATCTAAGGTGCAGGCACTTGGCATCTTGTCTGCAGAAGTTTTTTTTAGATGCCGATGATTAAGCACTGAATTTTTGCAACCCGGCACCGCAATCCCTCTGGACGGCGCAAATCGCCCTTGCTATATGGCTAGCATTGGTCCGGCGTAGCTCAGCGGTAGAGCAGTTGACTGTTAATCAATTGGTCGTAGGTTCGATCCCTACCGCCGGAGCCAAACATTCCTTTGTTTCAATACGAGAATCAAAGGTGTAGCACAAATGCCCCAGCAGCAAGATTGTTTGAAGTC
>JABITU010000025.1 GCA_018668195.1 Tateyamaria sp.
CTACAACTTTGCTAGACCCCACGGCGCACACAATGGCCAGACCCCTTACGAAGCGCTCAGAGACAAGCTACAGTAACAACGGAAGTGTCCCGCAGGTTCGTCTAGGCTACACGCCGCGATCCCCATTCAGCAGCCCAGTTGCAGATCACCCTTAGCAATGGCGTGTTTGAACGGATTGTGCAGTGCTGGCATGGGATGTCTGTTAGGCGAATGAAATATCGACAGAGCCAAACATGCCGAAATCCACGTGGATCTGCGTGCCCGACGGGCATTCGATGGGGCGGATGAAACTGCCCGACAAGATGATCTGGCCCGGCTCAATACTTTGCCCATATTGCGCCATACGGCGGGCAAGCCAAACGACGCTTTCAACAGGATCATTCAGCACACCCGCACCAAGTCCGGTTTCCTCAACCGCGCCGTTTCGCAATGTGATGGCTCCAACCCAGCGCAAATCGAATGCATCCGCAGCGTGCCGTTCGGCCCCCAACACAACACCAGCATTCGCGGCGTTGTCGCTGATCGTATCAAACACAGAGCGTGTTTTGCCCGTTTCGTCATCCACCCGGACGATCCGCGTGTCGAGGATCTCGATAGACGGCGCGACATAATCCGTCGCCGCCAGCACATCGTCGCGGGTCACGTCAGCACCGCCTATGGCGGACCTCATCACAAAGGCGATCTCGGCCTCGATCCGGGGCTGGATGAACTTGCCGTTTGGCACGGACGCGCCGTGATCAAACACCATGTCGTCGAACAGAATTCCGCTGTCAGGAATGTCGATGTTCAGCGCGTATTGCATCGCCTTTGAGGTCAGCCCGATTTTCCACCCAACGACTTTACGCCCCTGCGCCAGTTTTGCGCGATAGATAGCATTTTGCACGCCGTAAGCGTCATCCATCCCCATTTCGGGGTGACGTTTGGTCAGAAGGCCAATTTGTTCACCACTTACTTCTGCGCCCAGTAAGTCTTGCGCTGCCTGTGCATGGTCCTCTGAGGTCATACCACTTCGTCCTCAATTATGTTGCACAACGTGCCAATCCCGTTCACCTCAACCTCGACCACATCACCGGGGACAAGGTATTGCGGTGGATCAAGGCGCGCACCGGACCCCGTTGGCGTACCAGTTACGATGATATCGCCTGGCTGTAACGTCATGAAGGTCGAAATATATTCGATCTCGCGCCGGATCGGATGCATCATGCGTGACAGCACATCGTCTTGGCGCACCTCTCCGTTCACACGTGTGATGATGCGCGCATCATTCAGTTGCGCGGCATCCGTAAATGGCACGAGCCATGGACCGATGGAGCCCGAATTGTCCCAGTTCTTGCCTTGTGTGACGTTAAATTTCGCATGGCGCACCCAATCGCGGATCGTGCCTTCGTTGCATAGGGTCAGGGCTGCGATGTAGTTATAGGCGTCGGCCTGCGCGATGCGGCGTCCGGGCTTGCCGATGACAATCGCAACTTCGCCCTCATAATCCAGTTGTGGGCTTTCTGGCGGGCGGATCAGTGGGCGATTGTGCCCTGTAAATCCAGAGGCGAAACGCGGGAACAGCGACATAAATTTTGGCTGCTCGGACCCGTCTTTGTATTCTGCATTGCGGTCCGGAAAATTGACGCCAACACACAGGATACGACGCGCGTTTGGCAAGACCATTTCATACTCGAAATCGGTGTGGGTGACTGACTGGCCCTCAGCCGCTTTGCCAAGATCCGCCAACCCACCCGCCTGCACGGCGTCAAACAGGGTTAGCCATTGTGGGAACGCGGTGTTCAAGGCGATCATGCCACCCTCAGTCACGGCACCATAATGGGCTTGACCCTTAGCGGTATATGTCGCGAACTTCACCTTATCTGCTCCCAAATATCGTGGATGACGGCCTGAACCATCATGACGTCGTCGCGTGTTGTATCGAACTGGCCTACTTGAACCCTTATTATTTTGCGTCCCTGAAAGGCGCCTTGCGTTAGGTAAACCTGCCCGTCGTCGTTGATCGCATCAACCAGGCGTTGCTGCATCGCGTCATCGCCGGGACAGCGGAAGGAGAACAAGCTTAGGATCGGGTCAGTTGTGATCTCAAACCCGTCCATTGCGCGGATAGCCTCGCAAAGCTCTGCCGCCCAAGCAACGTGATTGCGGATGCGGGTTTGCAGACCCTCCACCCCGTAGAAGCGGATGAGGAACCACAGTTTGAGTGCACGAAAACGACGCCCCAGCGGGATCGTCCATTCAGAATAATTGGTCACCGCATCGCCCGTGGTCTTGAGGTATTCCGGTTCGATCTTGAGGGTATTCAGTTGCGGTGTGGCATCGCGCAGAAATTGGATTGAGCAATCAAACTGAGCGCCCAGCCACTTATGCGGGTTGAACACGATGCTGTCGAAACCATCTGCATCGGTCCAGAATTGCGCGTGAAACTCAGGGCAGATCATTGCGGATCCTGCCCAAGCAGCATCCAGATGGGTGTAAAGATCATGGGACTTGGCGACCTGCAGGATCGGCCCCAGATCATCACAGGCGCCCACGCCCGTGCCGCCCGTGATGGCGATAATGCCCGCTGGTGTATGCCCTGCGGCAATGTCGGCTTGGATGGCGACGTCCAAGGCTATGGCATCCATACCATACAAATCCCCGCCACCCGCGATTTTGACCAGATTGTCCTGACCAATACCCGCAACCCAAGCGGCGCGGTCGATCGACGAATGTACCTGATCTGAACAGTAAACCCGCAATTGACCCTTCTGGGAAAGACCCACACGGTTGCCGGTATACCCAGTCGCCCGTTCGCGCATGGTCAGCACGGCAGACAGCGTTGCGGACGAAGCGCTGTCCTGAATGACGCCTGTGAACCCGTCGGCAAGCCCCAAGGCTTGGCGCATCCAATCGACCATCAGCCCCTCGACCTCGGTCGCAGCAGGCGAAGTTTGCCACAACATGCATTGTGCCGCGACCGTGTTGACCAATTGCTCGGCCAGCATCGACGGCGGGGCCGCGTTGGCAGGGAAATAAGCAAAGAAACGCGGGTGCTGCCAATGGGTCATCCCGGGCATCACAATGTTTTCGAAATCCGCAAGGATGGTGGCCATATCTTCGGGGGTCTGCGGTGGATGCGCAGGTAATTGGGATGCAACCTCACCGGGCTTGGTCTGAGCACGCACGGGGCGGCCGCGCAGCGTCTTGTGATACTGGGCACCCCAGTCGGCGATATGCTTGCTCCATCCGGCGAAGTCGTCCCAATTCATGACCTATGCATCCTCAATTCTACCCATGCAGTTATATTGCACCTGCATGAAATCATCCAAGCACTGATGTGCCCCTTCGCGCTCAAGGCCTGAGGGTTTGACGCCCCTAAAGAGTGCTTCGGCGGTTGATACATGACCAGCATTCACACCGACCATGCCATATTCCAAGGCTTCTGACACCCGCCAGATCCGCGCGATGTCGCGGCTATAGAAATACGGCGCAAGGCCAAATTCCGTGTCATCAGCAGCCGCGATGACTTTGCCCAAGATGTTGAATTTGAACAGGCAGCAGCGGAACCAAATGTTTCCTCAGTCGCGATGGCCATGTCGGGCGTCACGCCTGTCAGTATCTTCGGTTCATAGAACGTGCCGCCCAAGCAGTGGGGTTTGCCAGCCAAAGTCACAGCAGCTGCCTTGGCCGTTGTGTCGGCGATGTGGCTGGTCGCTTTACTGACCCCGGCGGCATTGATCAGCGGACCAAACACCACGCCTGCACCCGCACCGTTGTCCACTGATAAATCGACAACGTTTTCGGCGCGTTTTTCAGCAAAGGTGTCATAGATACCGTCCTACACATAGATTCGATTGGCGCAATCACAAGTCTGGCCGTTGTTGGGGAATTTGGACAGGAGTGCACCGTCAACGGCGGCATCCAGATTGGCATCATAAAAGAGGATAAACGGCGCGTTGCCGCCCTGCAGCACGCAACAAGGGCCGCTTCACGCATCAGGTCGGGGCGTTTGAGATTAAAGCTCATGGTGCGATGATCGGGCTGGCTTGGATTTCGGAAACTTTGGTGTCCACGCCGACAAAGGTTGTGCCGTGCTTGAACCAACTTTCAGGTGCCGCAGCACCCCAGAGGGTTTGGCGCTGTGGGTCCTGAAGATCCCATTTGATCGGCTCAAGATCAGGGTCAACTGTTTGGTAATCCGAACAATAGACCTCAATCCGATGGCCATCTGGATCAAGAATATAGAGGAAGAACGCATTGGAAATACCATGGCGCCCCGGCCCACGTTCGATGTTGTCTACGTAACCCGTGGTCGCCATCAGGTCGAGCAGGTCGATGATGTTCAATGGCGTCGGCACCCAGAACGCCACATGGTGCATCCGCGGTCCGGTGCCATTGGTGAAGGCCATATCGTGCACGCCACCCTTGCGGTGCATCCAGGCCGCCCAAAGCTTCTTGCTCTCTTCGTCCTCGGTGTATTCGGTCACGCGGAAGCCAAAGTCCGAATAAAATTCGACCGACGCATCCACATCATGGCTAAAGCAGTTAAAGTGGTCGATCCGTAGCGGTTTCACCCCACGATAGAGTGCGTATTTCTGATGGATAGGCTCTAGACGATCCATCTTGTGATAGAACTCAAGTGGGATGCCCATGTTGTCAGACGTCAGTAGTGTCTTGCCTTGATAGGGCCGATCGACCCATGAGGTCGGGCGGCCTTTGCCCTGAAAGTAAATCTCGGCCTTGTCCAGATCTGCCTCGTCAAAGGTTTTGAAACCCATGACCTCAACCGTGCCGGGCTGGTCTGATTTCTGCAAGATCACGCAGTGATGGCCGCGTTCTTCCATGGCGCGCAGATAAATATGGGTGTCGCTTTCATCGGTGACCTGAAGGCCTAGGATCTCGGTGTAGAATTTCTTTGACGCAGCCAAATCCTTGATATTCAGACAAACGTGGCTGAGACGGATCGTGTTGAAGTCGGGGTATAGGTTTGGTCCGGGTACTGGCATTAGAGCGCCCCTAATTTTGTGATTTTGTGCTGTCCGGTCGCGAAACCGATATGCTTTTGCTCCATGTAAAACTCAAACGACCAGTCGCCGCCATCGCGCCCGATCCCGCTTGCTTTGACGCCACCGAAGGGTGTTGGCAGGTGGCGGACGTTCTCGGAATTGACCCAGATCATCCCCGCCTCAAGCTTATCAGTGAACCGCAGGGCGCGTGTCAGATCATTGGTCCAGACGTAGCCCGTCAGCCCGTAAGGAATGTCGTTGGCGATCTGCAACGCCTCATCTTCTGTTGAGAACGGGATAGAGGTCAGAACTGGGCCAAAGATTTCCTCTTGCGCGATGCGCATCTGGTTGTTGGCATCTGTGAACAGTGTGGGACGCACGAAGTATCCTTCATCACCGACTTTGACGCCGCCCGCAGCGACGGTCGCGCCGTCCTCTTTGGCAATGTCGAAATAGCTGGTGACTTTGTTAAAGTGTTCCCCAGTCACAAGTGGGCCGATCTCTGTAGCTGGATCCAGCGGGTGGCCGACTCGGATGTTATTCACCCGCTCAATCAACTTGGACTCAAATTCTTCGCGCACAGTGTCTTGTATCAGAAGGCGCGAGGAAGACGTGCAGCGCTCGCCGTTGATTGAATAAATCATAAAGATCGCGGCATCCAAGGCACGTTCCAGATCTGCGTCATCAAAGACAATCACAGGGTTCTTGCCGCCCAGTTCAAGGTGATTGCGCTTGAGAGTATCCGCGCCTTGTTTGGTGATTAGGCTACCCGTGCGGCTTTCGCCAACAAAAGCAATCGCCTTGATTTTGGGGTGCTCGCAAAGCGCCCTACCAGCGCCTTCACCAAATCCGTTCACTGTGTTCAGAACGCCGGGCGGCAAACCTGCCTCCTCAGCAATTTCAACCAAAAGTCGTGCGGTTAGAGGTGAGGCCTCGGCCGGTTTGTGGACGACTGTGCAGCCTGCCGCCAAGGCAGGCGCAATCTTCCAAGTGGACAGCATGAATGGCGTGTTCCATGGAGTAATGACTCCAACAGGCCCGATTGGCACCCGTGTGGTGATGTTCATCAAGGTCGACGATTGCAGGTGCTGACCGTCACGTGCTTGCATCGTTTGGTCAGCAAAGTAGCGGAAGTTCTCTGCCCCACGCAGGGCTGCCTTTGACATGAATTTATAGGCCTGTCCGGTGTCCCAGCATTCGCAAAGTGCAATTTCTTCGGCGCGCGTTTCGATCCCTTCGGCGATGCGGATGAGGATCTTCTTACGCTCAAACGCTGCAATGTCACGCCATTCGGCAAAGGCATCGGATGCAGCGTTCGCCGCCATGTCGATGTCGTTTGCTGTGCCATGGGCGACCTCGCAAATCAGCGATTTATCAACGGGTGAAGTGGTCTCAAACGTGCCGCCTGCACCCGCGATATCCTGACCCGCGATGCGGTTCAAAATGCCTGTTTCACGAAAACGTCCGAGATAGCCATCCAGTTTCGCAATGTTGTCGTTCAGCGCACTCATTGCGTGTCCTCCATGTGATCACGGACGTTGCCAAATTTAGGTGAAAAGGTAGCGTCGATGTCGCGCATCTCGGCTGACAAAGCGATAGAGTGTGTTTCCATCGCTGGAGTTACAAAATCTTTGAGGGTTGCAAAAATTCGGGTGATCGCGTTTTTTTTGTCGTCATCCGCGCGGCCTTCGCGCAATCGCACGCTGAGATCGATGAACCCGTGCTTTGGATTGCCGTCGGCCATAGCCATATGATCGACCCTTGTTGCGCGGACGCGGATTCCCGGTGTTGGGAAGGTCGCAATCTGGGCCGCAGCGGCTCTGATCACTTCGCACAGCGCAGACATATCAACGACTTCTTCGAGGTTGGCCGAATAATCGATTTGAAAGTGCGGCATGCCATTTCCTTAACATGTTAATCATTTGGAAAATAGATAATACCCAACTGTTTTGTCAACACCCGCGATACGGTACATGTGGCAGAGAGAACGATTTTTGAGGCTATTATGACCAAACCCCTTCCCTCTACCGCGCGATCTTTGCCCATCGCTTTGATCCGGGCACGCGAAGGTATCATGTCGCCTATTCGTGAGATGCTGTCCGAGACGGGAATCACAGAACAGCAATGGCGCGTGTTGCGGGTGCTGGTGGAATACGGGCGGATGGATACCAAAACCTTGGCCAACCGCTCTAGTTTGTTGTTTCCCAGCCTGACGCGAATCGTGGCAACCATGCGCGAAAAGGGGCTGGTCACGCAGACCCGCGACGACAAGGACCGCCGTCGCCAGTTTATTGAAATCACGCCCCAAGGTCAAAAAATCATTGATGATCGTGCCCCACAGGCCGCTCAGATCGTCGCAGACTTCAAAAAATCGCTTGGGCAAGACAACTACGAAAAACTACTGGACCTTCTGGCCATGCTGGACCGCGGCACCCACAACTAACGTTCAACAGTTCCGTCAGC
>JABITU010000239.1 GCA_018668195.1 Tateyamaria sp.
AAGGGTTTCATTGATGGCATGTCGTTGCGCCTGCCTACAATTTGTGTCCGGCCGGGCAAGCCCAATCTTGCGGCCTCATCTTTCTTTTCGGGTATCATCCGTGAGCCGCTGAATGGTGTCGAGGCGATCTTGCCCGTGGCGGATACTGTGCGGCATTGGCATGCTTCGCCTCGGTCGGCAGCGGCGTTTCTTGTCCATGCAGCGGGGTTGAATTCAGAGGTCTTGCAAGGCCGAAGGGCGCTGAATCTGCCGGGGTTAAGTTGTACGGTGGCCGAACAAATTGAGGCATTGCGAGATGCCGTAGGCAACGATGTTGTGGCGCTAATCAAGCCGCAACTTGATTCGGATATCGTAAAAATTGTTGATGGATGGCCTCGAGACTTCGCGCCGGAACGTGCAATGGCGCTTGGGTTTGGGGCCGAGACGTCGTTCCGTGATATCATTGATGTTTACATCGCGGATGATTTGCCTTTGGCCTAATTGCGTTATTTTGCGCTATTGTTAACACTAGGCATGAAGTGGCGCTCGAGGTGGGTGTGAATTTTCTGCCGGGTTAGGTTTTCGTCGCCGGACATGGCGGCATCAAGGATCTGTTGGTGATGCTCGATATTGCCTGAAATATAATCAAAGTCGCGGTCTTCGACCATCAGTTGCTGGCGGAACTGACAGTAAACTTGGTGATGGGTGCGGATCAGTACATCTGAACCGCAGGCTGAAATCAGGGTTTCGTGGAACTGGCGTTCAGCGTTAAACCAAAGGTCTACAAAAGGTTCGGTATCTGTTGTTGTTTGAAGCCGTCTTTCCAGATGGCTCAGTTGATGGTGGGCTGCTGTCAGGCGGGCCTCCCATGCGACCCCGCCGCGCCGAATCGACATAGCTGTGCCCTCTGCTTCTAGCAGAACCCGCAGGTGGGTCAGCTCGTGCACCAGCCGCTTTGATTTTTCAGGAACTCTAAAACCGCGTTGTTCGCGAAACTCAACCAAACCTTGTGTTGAAAGGCGAAAGAGAGCTTCGCGTACGGTGCTGGCCGAGCACCCGAATTCCTGTCGCAAGTGTTCGGCTCGCACCTTTTCCCCATGGACAAAAACATTGGTCATCAAGCGATGACGAAGCGTCTCGAAGATGTTAGAATCGTAGGCCATTAAACCACTCATTGGTCGTTATAATCCCAGAATTATTAGATCACGAAATTTCGAAATTCCAATGGAATCTCGAAAACGCGGATAATTTCATTTTTTTGTTGTCGTGTGCTGGATCAGCGCTTAGCCTCTTGGTACTTTGCGACGTGAGGGGGGTTGGTTCCCGGATCTGAGCATTAAAACATCTGGGAGGATGACATGACATTCATTAAAAAGGCGGCCGTTGCGGCCGTTGCAGCCACGTTTGTGGCAACAGGCGCGTTGGCTGATGGCCACGCGACAACCAAGCTGCGGATTCAAACGCACTATGCACCCGAGACTGTGTCAGGCAAGCTTGCTGCGCAATATATTGACGACATTCAATCGATGTCTGGCGGCGGTATTCAGGTCGAAATGTTCTACAGTTCTTCCGTTGTGAAGTCGGTCGAAACATTCGATGCGGCGGCCACGGGTATCCTGGACTGTGACATGACTGGCGGCGGTTATCAGACTGGCAAGAACTCGGCGTTCCAGTTTGTGGGCGACATCATGGGCGGCTATGACACACCTTACCAACAGCTGAGCTGGCTGTATTTTGGTGGCGGTCGTGAAGCGGCTGCACCTTTGTACAACAAATACGGCATGGAGCTGATCGGCTGGTGGGTTTACGGTCAGGAATCCTTTGCTTCGTCTAAGCCGATCGAAAAGGTTGCCGACTTCAAAGACTGGAAATTCCGTTCGCCCCCCGGCATGGAAACCAAGATCTTTGAAAAGCTGGGCGCTTCGCCCATCGTGATGGACTTTACCGAAATCTTTACCGCTCTGGAAACCGGGATCATTGACGGTGCGGATGCATCAGGCCTCGCCAACAACGTAGGTCTGGGTCTGTATGACATCGTGAAATACGCCAACTTCCCAGGCTTCCACTCGATGCCTTCGGACCATCTGGCATGTAACAAGGCTGTGTTCGATGCGATGCCCGAAGCGCACCAGACCATCATGAAGGTTGGCATGGAAGCGCTTGCTCTGCGCACAGCTTTGACGTTCGAAAAAAAGAACGCCGAAGCCGCCGCACAACTGCGCGCCGATGGCGTGACCCTGTCGCAGTGGGCTCCTGACGAGCTGCAGAAGTTCCGCAACGCAGCACAGGCCACATGGCCCGAGTTCGCCGACACACCAGAAGCGAAAGCTTTGGTTGAAGCGCACCTGAGCTATCTGCGTCAACTCGGCCTTGTTTCCGAGTAAGCAATTTTTGGGGCCTTTTTTTAAGGGCCCCAAACCTCCCATAGCGGTATCTTAAAAGACAGTTATGGTTTTTTTCACTAAAGGGGATTCGTGATGCAGGTGCGCTCCGGCACTCCGGTTCAATGGCTAGTGCCTTTGGCCTTTATTCTTTGTACTGGCTGGGTCATCTGGCACATGCCTGCTTTCACGCTTGATTTTGTTCCTCCTGAGGATCCCTCGCAATTTGACAAGCTCTCAGCGCTTTTTGCGCGCAATGACGTAAGCGCAAACCTTGGTGGTTTATTTGGTGGGTTTTCGGACATCATTGATTGGCTTGCCCTGATTGGGATGCCGGTGTTCGCCTTTTTTGGCGTGCGCACTGTACAACGCGCAGGGATGGAATTTGAAAGCTGGAAACCAGCCGACCGCCTTGCTGTATTCATTGGTCGTGTAACTATGATGCTGATCGTGCTTTTGACTGGCGTGATGCTGTATGAAGTTTTGCTGCGCTACGTATTCGAGGCCCCAACGCTGTGGGCCAACGAGATGTCACTGTGGCTGGCGGGCTTTGTTTTCCTGTGCGCGGGACTTTATGCGATGCAACAACGCAGCCACATCCGGATTGTCCTACTTTATGATGCGGTGCCGCGATGGGTGCAGCGGATATTTGATACAATCTCGACCCTATGCATCGTTATCTTCACCTTTTTCCTTTGCTTCGGTGGATATGGAGAGGCGTTTGATAAATTTTATCGTTGGGAAACCTTTGGTACCGCTTTTGACCCACCGATTCCTGCGACGATGAAGCCTATGGTTCTGATCATCGTGTCGCTCGTTGCCTTGCAGGCTGTCGTCAACCTGATCTCGGATTGGAGTAAGGACGAAGTGCACTATGGCGGCGAGGATCTTGATGAAGAGGAAATTTCGCGCATCAAGGCGCAGGTCGGAACCAACAGCGTCAACGCGACTGACGCCACCAGCCAGAACACTTCAGTAAAGGACTAAGCCCATGGACGTCGGAACGATTTCACTGGTCCTGATGCTTGGACTCATGCTGTTGCTGGCAATTGGCATGCCTTTGGGCTTTGCCTCTGCTTTCATGGCGGTTGTTGTCCTTTTCATGAAGTTTGAGCCTGCGCTTCTTATGAATCCAAGCCTTTGGGGTGAGGGGCTGCTGACTGGACGACCGGGTGCCGGTCCACTCAATATCTTGCCGCAGCGAATATACGGAGACGTCTTAACCAGTTACGTGCTCATCTCTATTCCGCTATTCATTTTTATGGCGGCCCTGCTGGAACGCTCGGGAATCGCCAAGGAGATGTATTCATCCCTGAACGTTTGGCTGAACCGAACACGGGGCGGTATCGCTATCGTGACATCGATCATGGCTGTGATCATGGCTGCTATGTCGGGTATTATCGGGGGCGAGGTTGTTTTGCTGGGGCTGATTGCCCTGCCGCAGATGCTTCGACTTGGATATAACCAGAACCTAGCCATTGGTGTGATCTGCGCCAGCGGTTCGCTTGGCACGATGATCCCACCGTCTATTGTTCTGATCATCTATGGACTAATCACGGAAACTTCGATCAAAGCACTGTTTACTGCGGCCTTTATCCCCGGCTTCATGCTTGCGTCTTTCATCATTATTTACATCATCATTCGAACTACACTTAGGCCTGATGATGCGCCGCTGCCGGAAGAAACGATTTCTCGAAAATTGGCGGCTTTCGTATCCCGATCAGACCTGAGCGCAGATGAAGTTCAAGAGCGTGATGAACTGCTGGCCGAACAGGCCGATCTGGAGTCGCAACCTCGTGGAGCGGCCAAGTGGATGCTCTTTGGCGCATTCCTGAATGTGGTATTGGCTGGGTTCACTGCGGCCTTGTTTCTGCGTGCTTCGTTTTTCGAGTTCTCGGGATCGAACGCGGCCAATACCGGCGCTCCGGCCTTTTGGGGCACAGCAGAATACATCAGCATCTTTGCTGGCATGTTCCTTGCTTCGCTTGCCCTCGCATTTTTTGTGTTTGGTCGCGCGCGCACCGCAATAGGCTGGTCTATGGGCAAGGGCCTTGTCCCTCCGATTGTGGTGATCGGCGTCGTCATGGGATCAATTTATGGAGGCATTACCGGCATCACCGAAGCGGCAGGAATGGGGGCCATGGCTGTCTTTGTTATCGCCGTTTTGCGCGGTGAGGCATCAGCCGAACTGGTTTGGGATTCGCTGATGCGGACATTGAAATCGACTGGCACGATCGTGTGGGTCACGATCGGTGCGACTGCTCTGGCCGGGGCTTACACGATCGCAGGTGGCCCAAACTACGTGGCTGATTTCATCGTTGGATCCGAATTGCCGACGATGGCTGTGATCCTATTCATGATGCTGATCTTGCTGTTCATGGGTGCGTTCATGGATTGGGTGGGCATCGTTCTGTTGATCATCCCGGTGTTCCTGCCCATTGTTCTCAAGCTGCCCATTAGCGAAATCGGTGTGTTCGGAGAATTAAACCCGCGTCATGTGGCGATTTGGTTTGGGGTGGTGTTCTGTATGAACATGCAGGTGTCATTCCTGTCGCCACCCTTTGGGCCTGCTGCATTTTACCTGAAATCGGTGGCGCCACCTCACATTTCATTGACTGATATCTTTAAGGGCTTTCTACCCTTCATTGGCATCCAGCTCATTGCCCTATCGGTTTTGCTGATTTATCCGCCCATTATTTCGATCTTGCTGTAGGAGAGCGAGGCACGGCTATGACAAGAAGCACGCCCAGTACAAAGCAATGGAAGTGTTTGTTGAGAGCGATTATGCTGCGATGCGAAGGGAGAATTGATCCCAATGGATTTTATTCGTCTTAATCCGTCCGACAGTGTCGTTACCGCGACCCGCGCATTGCAGTTAGGCGTGACGATCGAGGGGACTGTAACCCGGGCGTTGATCCCCTCGGGACATAAGATTGCGACACGCGACATGGCGGTCGGCGATGTCGTTCGAAAATATGCGCAAGTGATCGGCTATGCCGCTGCGCCCATTGCAGCAGGGGATCACGTGCACACCCATAATGTCGCGTTTAGAGCGACGGATATGTCATATGAGTTCGCCACAAATTTGCGCCTGAGTCCGACGGAAACTGGCGATACCTTTATGGGCTACCGGCGTGAAAATGGGCAAGTGGGCACGCGAAACTACATCGCCATCGTGACGTCGGTAAACTGTTCGGCCACGGCGGCACGGATGATTGCTGCGCATTTCACGCCCGAGCTGATGGCGGACTATCCCAATGTGGATGGCGTTGTGGCCTTTGTTCATGGCACCGGCTGCGGGATGGCCGGTGATGGAGACGGCTTCGAGGCGTTGCAAAGAGTGATGTGGGGTTATGCGCGCCACCCCAACCATGCCGCTGTCCTGATGGTTGGTCTGGGCTGCGAGATGAACCAAATCGATTGGTTGCTGGATGCATGGGGCCTGAAACAGGGGCCTTTGTTTCAAACGATGAATATCCAATCTGTGGCAGGCTTGCGAAGGACCGTCGATAAAGGAATTGAAAAGGTGGCAGCGATGCTACCTTTGGCCAATGAAAGCATTCGCGAACCCTGTCCCGCGTCCGAGTTGAAAGTGGCGTTGCAATGCGGTGGGTCGGACGCATGGTCGGGCATCACGGCCAATCCAGCCTTGGGTTATGCAACGGATTTACTGGTAGCACAGGGCGGCACAGGCGTTTTGGCCGAAACGCCTGAGATCTACGGGGCTGAGCATTTGCTAACAGCACGGGCTATAGATCGGGCAACTGGCGAACGTTTGATCGATTTGATCCGCTGGTGGGAAGACTACACTGCCCGCAACAAAGGCAGCATGGATAACAACCCAAGCCCCGGCAACAAGGCGGGCGGCTTGACCACGATTCTTGAAAAATCGCTAGGCGCCGCCGCCAAGGGCGGTACGACGCCACTGACAGGTGTTTATAAATATGCTGAGATCGTGCGTGCGCGTGGTTTCACGTTCATGGACAGCCCTGGCTATGACCCGGCGAGTGTCACAGGCCAGATTGCGGGTGGCTGCAATCTAGTGTGCTTTACCACGGGGCGTGGATCGGCGTTTGGCTCCAAGCCTGCGCCGACGATCAAAGTCGCCACCAATACCGAAATGTACCGCCGCATGACAGAAGACATGGATGTAAATGCCGGTGCAATGATGACTGATGGCGTAAGCCTTGAGGAAAAGGGCAGGGAGATTTACAAATTGTTCTTGCGTGTTGCCAGTGGCGAAAAGTCCAAGTCAGAATTACAAGGACTTGGAGACTATGAATTCGTACCTTGGCAAATTGGCGCGGTGATGTAATGGAGCGCCTGGATCAAGAGCAGAAAGCGCAATTCGAAGAGTGTGGATACCTGTTGGTCGAAGAACAGATCCCAAGCGGCTGGCTGCAAAAGATCAGGGATGAGATCACCCGTTTTGAGACCGAAGCCGCCACTATGACAGCAAGCAATGATCGGCTTGACCTCGAAGATAGTCATACTCCCAACGACCCGCGCCTGCGCCGGATCAAACTGCCGCACTTGATCTCGGACGTCATGCGGGACCTCATGTATTCTGACCACGTGCTTGCCCCGGCGCGTGACCTTATCGGCCCGAACTTGCGTTTGCACACAACCAAGCTGAACATGAAATCCGCAGGCTACGGTGCCGCAGTGGAATGGCATCAGGACTATGCCTTTTATCCTCATACCAACGACGACATTTTGGCCATTGGCATTTGCATCGATGACATGGAACCAGAAAACGGTCCTCTGATGGTTTTTCCCGGCTCACATCGCGGGCCGGTCTATGATCACCACGTGGATGGGGTTTTTGCTGGCGCGTTGTTGCCAGAGGCGAATGGGTTGGATTTGGCCGATGCGGTGCAACTGACCGGCCCCGCTGGATCGGTCAGCATCCATCACGGTCGCATTGTGCATGGATCGGCGCTCAATACGAGTGATCGGCCCAGGCGTATCCTGTTCTACGAAATGATGGCGGCGGACGCTTTTCCGATCACGGGCAGTATGACCAAATGGGCGGGCATCGAAGATTACAACACCCGGATGCTGTGCGGAGAGCCGACACTGACACCCCGCCTCAAAGACATACCCATACGCATCCCGCAACCACAGCCAGATGTGCCAATATCCATCTATGAAATTCAAAAGGGCCTGAAGACCCGGGCCTTTGATACGATTCCTGCAAAGAAGGCATGAGATGAGCAAACCAACATTGGGATTTATCGGCCTGGGCCTGATGGGCGGCGCAATGGTGGCGCGGTTGCAGGATAAGGGCTATGCGCTTTCCGTCATTGCCAATCTAACGCGTACTTACGTGGATCAGGCGGTGGACCGGGGTGCGACCGAGGTGACAACGGCCAAGGCCCTCGCAGAGGCTTCGGACATCATCATGTTGTGCATGGATACCTCAGCTAATGTCGAGGCGCGGATGTATGGCGTTGATGGTGTGATCGCTGGGCTCAGGCCCGGCGCGGTCGTCATCGATTTCGGCACATCGCTGCCGGGTTCCTCCCGCGCTTTGGGCGAGGGGGTTTTAGCTGCGGGCGGCCATTACCTAGACGCGCCGCTGGGCCGCACACCTGCACATGCTGTCGACGGGCTGTTGAATATCATGTGTTCGGGCGACGCGGGTGCCTTTGCCACCGTCCGGCCCATACTGGATGATCTGGGCGAGAACGTATTTCACCTTGGCGCGCTTGGGTCGGGCCACACGATTAAGCTGATCAACAACTTTTTTGGAATGACCGTGGCCAATGCCATGGCCGAAGCGTTTGCGATGGCGGATGTGGCCGGGGTGCGCCGACAGGATCTTTATGACGTTATGGCCGCAGGGCCGCTGAAATCCGGCATGATGGACTTTGTCAAAGGCTATGGGATTGACGGCGACCCGAACCAGCTGGCCTTTGCCATCAAGAACGCCGCCAAGGATGTTGGGTATTACACGCAGATGGCGACGGACGCTGGCGCGGATTCGATCATGGCAAAATCTGCTTTGGCCGCTTTGACCGAAGCGCGCGATTCCGGGCGCGGCGACGACATGGTTTCTCAAATGGTTGATTTCTACGTCGACAAGTTCAAAGGCTAGGGTCGTGGCCATTGTCGCTCAGGCCACACAGGATCGCGCCGCTCTTGGGATCGTGATGACGCTGGGTGCCTATGCTTTCTTTACACTGATTGACACATCAGTGAAGTGGCTGGTGCTGGCTGGATTCCCCGCGTTTCAGCTGGCTTTTATGCGCTATTTGCCGCATTTTGTCATCTCTACGGTTCTGCTGCTACGCAAGGGTGATGGCTGGAATAGCTTTCAATCTGCACATATGGGACTGGTGCTTTTGCGGGGTTTTTTGCTTGCCTCGGCGACTTTGTTCAACTTTATCACGCTAAACTATTTGTCCCTGACGGTGACTGGGTCGATCATGTTCTCAGCACCTATTATCGTTTGCGCGCTGTCCTGGCCGCTTTTGGGGGAACGTGTAGGGCCGTGGCGCTGGTTTGCCATTATTCTTGGCTTTATTGGGGTGCTGGTGGTGATCCGCCCTTTTGACGCAGCTTTTCACTGGATCGCGCTGCTGAATGTTTACAACGCCTTTTCGCTGGCACTTTATTCGATCATCACGCGCAAGATTTCTGGGGTCGTGGCGGCCGAGACGATGCAATTCTACATGGGTGCATTTGGGGCGATCACACTCTTTCCGTTTGCGTTTTGGGTGTGGATGCCGCCTGCTTCAATGCTGGATTGGGTGCTGATGGTGTCACTGGGGGTCTGGGGTTGGGCAGGGCACGAGATTTTTTCGCGCGCGCATGGTTTTGCTCCGGCGAATACATTGATGCCTTACACATATAGTTTCCTGCTCTATCTCGCTTTGGCGAGCTATCTGGTCTTTAACGATGTTCCAGATCAATGGACCCTGCTGGGCGCGGGGATTATTGTTGTCTCTGGCCTGATAATCTGGCGACGCACCGCCACCAAGGAGGCAGAATGAAAGTTGCAGCTATAGGAGAGGCAATGATCGAGCTGTCCATGGATGGCGATCATGCAGCAGTGGGCGTTGCAGGCGATACGCTTAACACCGCCATTTACCTGAAACGCACTGCGCCGGCGATACAGGTCGATTATGTGACTCGCCTGGGCCAAGAGCCTTTTTCCCGGAAGATCCGAGACTTTATTGCCGCCCAGCGTGTTGTTGTTGATGCGATCGAATATGACGTCAACGGAACGCCCGGTCTTTATGCCATCACGACAGACGCGGACGGAGAGCGGTCGTTCACCTATTGGCGCGATCAGTCTGCTGCACGGAAGATGTTTCAGACAACGCAGGGGCCGAACTTTGGCGCGCTGAAAGGCTATGACGTATTGTACCTGTCGGGGATTTCGCTTGCGATTTTACCGCAAGAAACCTGTGAAACATTGCTGGAATGGCTGGCGGGGTATCAGTCGCGCGGTGGTCGTGTCGTTTACGACAGCAATCATCGGCCAAAGCTTTGGCCTGACGCCGAGACCGCGCAAAAGCTAAACGCCGAGATGTGGGCAATCGCTGACATCGCGTTGCCTTCAATTGACGACGAAGCTGTTCTAAGCGGCGAAAGCCCCGACGAGATCGCAGCGCGTTTTCTGAGGTTGGGCAAGACGGGCGCGCTCAAGCGCGGGCCATCTGGCCCTTTGTGTCTCGCCACGGGGGCTGTTGATGATTACCGGCAAGCCGCGCGCGTTGTTGACACTACGGCTGCTGGCGACAGTTTCAATGGCGGGTACCTTGGGGCGCTTTTTCAAGGTGCAAATCAAGCGGAGGCTCTGCGGGTCGGACATGACTTGGCCGCGCGTGTGGTTGGATACAAAGGTGCGATTGTACCCACTTAATCTTATGCGCCAATAAGTGCGCGCAAGGCTCTTTCGGGATGCTCTGCGTGGCAGGCGGCGGCAAGCTGGTCGGCCATGGGGTCGTCCAATGGGTTTCCCTGAGCGACCTCAGATCGGACAAAGGCCAGCCAGTTGGCCACAGCACTCTCCAACGCAGGGCTGTCTGCGCCCGTGCGGTCGCGTAAGGTCGCCAATATGCGGATGGGAATTTTCTGACTGCCATCCATCGCGATCTGGCGCAGTCGGTGATGCAGGTTGGGGTTTTCAAACCGGGTGATAAGGGCATCGGCATAGGCTCCTGCCTGTGCCTGCATGTTCCGTGGGAGTGTTGAAGCAGCTTCTTGCATCACAGCACGTGCGCCTGCGCGCAAGGCCGGGTCGCAGATGGCCTGATGCACAAAGCAATGCCCCGCATGCGTACCGGCATAAGCGAGGTAGGAATGCGCCCCGTTCAACATCCGCAGCTTGCGCATTTCGTGCGGAGCGACGTCCTTGACCCATTGAACACCCGGCCAATTGGGGCGCGAGGCGGCAAAGCTGTCCTCGATCACCCATTCGGTAAATTCTTCGGTTGGGACGGCCATCGCGTCACCTGCTTCTGCGCGGATGTCGTCGGTGGTGGCGGGGGTGATGCGATCAACCATGCATGACGGATAGTTGACACGGACAGATATATTCAGGCCCGCCGCCTTTGCAAATGCAGCAATGGCAGCACCCAGCTTGCGTCCGTTTTCTGGCAGGTTGTCACAAGACAATACCGTCACCGGGGTGCTGCGCTGTGCCAAGCCGCGGGCCAATGCACCAACTGGGGTTAATCCGCCACCTGCAAGGTCGGCGACAATGGCTGCACTGCCAAGGTTCAGTGATCCATCGGCGTGCAGGTGATAGCCTTTTTCTGTGACTGTGAGTGAGATTACGTCAAACTTGGGATCTGCAATTGTGGTGATCAGATCCTCGGGTGATTCAGTGGCCACCAGCATGCCGGTGATGCAGGTGATCTGTTCGATCCGGGTGCGCGCAGCATCTTTGATAACCAGCGCATAGGTATAATCCTGCGCCGCCAGCTGGTCGCGTATACTGGCCGAGCGAAAGCTGACACCCGTGACATGCCAGCCAGGGCAGTGTTGCGTGTACCACGCTTGATGCGCACGAAAGAAATTGCCAACGCCAAGGTGCAGGATATGCGGCATGCTCAGCCCAGCCTGTATGTGCTGCGGGCCAGCCCATGGGCCAGATGATTTGCCAACTCAGTCGCCGTTGCAGCAGAGAAATAACCACGCCTGATCTGTTCAGCTAAGTGAATCGCAACGCACCGCCGCCACATGTCGTGGCGGGCAGGGATGGACAGAAAGGCGCGCGTGTCGTCGTTGAACCCCGCGAGGTTGTGATACCCTGCGGTCTCGACCACTTGGTCAAAATATCGTGCAATGCCTGCGGGGCTGTCGTGAAACCACCAGGGCGGTCCGATCCTCAGACAGGGCCAATGCCCGGCCATTGGGGCCAGTTCGCGCGCATAGGTGTTTTCATCCAGCGTAAACAGTATCAGTGTCAGCCGTGGGTCATTTCCGACACGGTTCAACAGGGGTTCCAGCCCACGTACCCAATCCACCGCAATCGGAATATCAGCCCCCTTGTCGCGCCCGAACGCATTCAGTACCGAGCGGTTTGTGTTGCGTCTGCTGCCTGCGTGCAATTGCATAACCAACCCGTCTTCGACAGACATTTGCGCCATTTCAACCAGCATATGCCCGTGGAACGCAGCCGCATGGGTCATGTCACCCGCCAGCAATTGTGCATAGATCGTTTCGGGTGCGTCGAGCCAACAGGTCGCAGGTTGTTCGATGGCATGATCGGTGGCCGTCGCACCCATAGCCTTAAAAGCCTTCCTGCGTGTTTGCAGTGCTGCCAGATAGCCATTGAAACCCCTCGTATCATGATCGGTTATGCGCCCGAGGCGTGCGACTTCATGGGCCCATCCCGGCATCATCGGGTCAAGAACGGCATCCGGTCGGAAGGTCGGCACCACGCGGCCAGACCAGTCTGATGATTGAACGGCCTTGTGATCATCAAGTGGGTCAAGCGCGCCATCGGTGGTGGCCAAAACTTCGATATTAAAGCGCTCGAACAGGGCGCGGGGGCGATTTGCGGGATCCGTCAGCCAGTCCGCGATCTGGTCATAAATATCATCTGCGGTATCAGCGCTTAAATCCGCAGAACAACCGATCGTCTTTTCGAGCACATGGGTAATCCAGATATGGCTGGGGGTGCCGAGGAATAAGTGCCAGTTGCTGGCAAAGAGGCGGAAGATCACTCGTGGATCACGCTCTTGGGGCGCTATGCCAATGCCCAGATCACGCAGTGCGATACCCTGCGAATAAAGCATCCGAAAGACATAGTGATCGGGAATGACCAACAGCTCTGCGGGATCAGAAAAAGCGTTATTCTGCGCGAACCACGCGGGGTCGCAATGTCCGTGTGGCGACACGATTGGTGCGTCGCGGATTGCTTCGTATATCGTGCCTGCCAGCCCTGAAATTTGCCTGACCATGCCTGCCCTCCTGATTTGCAGCCAGCCTAACACGAATGACCCTTGGCGCACCCCGTAATTCAGGCCAATCTGTGCAGTGGGAGGACATCGATGAAAGTCTTGATGATCGGGATGGGCATGGTCGCCCAAGCCCATGTGCTGGCACTGCGCGACAATGAGGTTGGCCTGCGCCTATGTGCTGTGCTTGGGCGAGATACCAGCCGGACAGAGCATTTTGCTCAGAAGGCTGCAAAAGAGCTTGGTTACCCTGTTGCAGGCTGTACCACGTGGAAGGATGCGGTGGCGCATGCGCCTGACATGGCGCTAGTGCTGACCCCTCCGAATGCGCGGCAGGATTATGCTGCTTTATTGGCAACAGCAGGAATACCGACCCTGATGGAAAAGCCGTTGGAACGCAGCCACGCTGGCGCGCAGGCTGTGGCTGATCTGTATGC
>JABITU010000240.1 GCA_018668195.1 Tateyamaria sp.
CTGGTCTCAAAGCGCAATCTGTCGACAGTGGCTTGCCATTCATCTTTGGCCGTACAGACGTGAAATACGTCAAGTGCTCGGACGAGCACGGTGTCGTCGCAGACGAAGGCGGTATGCTCAAAGTCAACGACAAGCTCAAGCTGGTGCCCGGTCACTGCGACCCGACATGTAACGTACATGACTGGTATGTCGGTGTGCGCGGCGGAAAAGTTGAGACTGTTTGGCCCGTATCCGCACGCGGCAAAGCATATTGAGATGAACATTCCGGCAGCCGCAGCGGCTGCCGGATACCAAGACGTCCGCACCGCTGCCTCCCCTGTCAGTGGTTGCGGGCGCCTGAATTTTTGGAGGAGAGCCCCGATGTTGATCGTTCCCGAACGCGAAATTGCTGCCTTGATGACACGCGACGCGGCGTTTGATGCTGTTGAGAGTGTTTTTGCCGCAATGGCAGCTAGAGACGCGTATAATTTTCCCGTGATCCGTGAAGCCATTGGCCACGAAGATGCGCTTTATGGCTTCAAAGGCGGCTTTGACAAGACGGGCATGACATTGGGCCTCAAGGCAGGTGGTTACTGGCCGAACAATCTGGAAAAACACGGTCACATCAATCACCAGTCCACCATTTTCCTGTTTGATCCGGACACCGGCATGGTCCGCGCAATGGTTGGCGGTAACCTGTTGACTGCTTTGCGCACCGCGGCGGCATCATCGGTATCTATCAAACATCTGGCCCGAAAAGACGCCAAGGGGATGGGTATGGTGGGCGCGGGTCATCAGGCCACATTCCAGCTGCGCGCAGCGCTTGAACAGCGCCAGTTCGAGAAAGTTATCGGCTGGAATTACCACCCCGAGATGCTCCCCAACATTGAAAAGATCGCAAATGAGGCGGGGCTTCCCTTTGAGGCTGTCGAACTTGAGGGCATGACAGAGGCAGATGTTGTGATCTCCATCACTTCGACCTTTGCCCCAACTATTATGGCCGACCACATCGCACCAGGAACGCACATAGCGTGCATGGGAACAGACACTAAGGGCAAGCAGGAGGTCGAGGCTGCCCTACTGGCGCGATCAACTGTATTCACGGATGAGGTGGCCCAATCCATTAGCATCGGTGAAGCGCAACATGCAGTTGGCTCTGGTCTAATCCGGGAAAGCGATGTGCATCAGTTAGGTGCCGTAATCAATGGTACACACAAGGGCCGCACTTCGGACGATGAGATCACCCTGTTCGATGGCACGGGTGTTGGCCTCCAAGACCTTGCTGTTGCAGCAAGTGTTGTTGATCTGGCTGTGAAAAACGGCGTTGCAATAGAGGTCGATTTCTAATGACATCCGCCTTGGCTGGACAATACCTCCCTAACATTACTTTGGCCTCATCAGACGGCCGTAATGTGGCATTGTCTGGCCTTGTGGGGCTAACAGTGATTTACATCTACCCCCATACCAGCCCGCCTGATGGCAACGCCATTGCAGGTTGGTCCGACATTCCCGGGGCCAAGTGCTGTACACCCCAGTCGTGTGGGTTCCGCGATCACCATGCCGATCTAACAGACGCAGGCGGCGCCCATGTTTTTGGCCTGTCTACGCAATCCTCACCCTATCAGGCGGAAGTTGTAGAGCGGCTTCATTTACCATTTGCGCTGCTATCGGATGCTGATCTCACGTTAAAGAGCGCTCTGAATTTACCGTTCTTCGAGGCAGCGGGCATGGCGTTGTTACACCGTCTGACTTTGATAGTGCAGGACGGCAAGATTAAATACGTCTTCGAAGATATCGCTGACCCAGCTGCCAATGCAGCCGCAGTACTCGAATATATAATAGGGCGCTAACGCGCGCTATGTTCCAAAGGACATAAAAATGCGGATCGTCATCAATGGATTTGGAAGGATAGGGCGTACAATTCTACGCCAGATACTCACTCAACCTGACCATGATGACATTGAAGTAGCGTTGGTCAATGACATCGCGCGGTGCTGTCAGACGAATGAGAACTCGCATCGGATTACTGGCGCAACCTAAATCTATGCGCTCAATAATTGGCGCCACTCAGTAAGAGCGGCGGCA
>JABITU010000241.1 GCA_018668195.1 Tateyamaria sp.
GCATCTTGCCGAAATTCGTCCGTCCGTTTCAGTCCCATAGTTGATCTCCTTTGTTGCAGTAAATGCTATCAAAGGGGCGGCATCAAACCGCGACAGGTCCACCCAATGCGATTGCCGGTTTGACCCTGCAGTATGATCGACTGAAACAGCAGGATGGCAATACCACTACAAAGGGCGTCGGCTATCTTGTGGGTCCATACATCATCGCCAAATTTCCCGAACAGCCGCTGTACTTTGAGGGGCGTTATCTGTTTGGCAAGACCGATAACTCTGTCAGCATTGATGGCGGACCTCCACAGAACTTTAAAACTGACCTTTCGCTGTTAAGTTTCAAGATTGCGGGTAAGTTGCACTATGGCGATTTCACCCTCACTCCTAGCCTTACAGCCACGCACCTAGAAGACAAGCAAGACGCATTTATCGACAATTATGGCCGCTCTGTTGCCGAGCAAGGCATCTCGATGACTGACGTGGCGCTTGGGCTCGATTTTGCAAAGACTCTTGATGTCAGTAATGGCAGGCTGCTTTTGACGGGTGGCATTGCAGGCGTTTGGTCTGACACGGATGGGTCCGGCTTTGCTAGTACAATCACGCCAAAATTTGACGGGCAACGCGCACGGATTCGACTTGGTGCGACCTACTCACTCGACGGTGGCATGGCGCTGAGTGTCGGTGTCAACTACGATGGCATCGGAGTAGATAATTACGAAAGCTTTAGCATAAGTTTCGGTCTTAACGCGGAATTTTAAACGCAATCAAAAATCATATTAAGCGCAGAGCGAGAGCTACGCTCGCCCTGTTGCATTTTGCCCTCTGAAGCGTCCCGTCTTTAACCTGCGACGTATCCGGCAGCTTTAAAGTAGTTTCGCGATCGCCCAAGGCGTCAACGGCAGGTCAGGGTCGCCCCAAGCCTTTAGGTTGCCCTGAAGACGCAGACTTTGCAAAGTTCACAAACTGCGAATTTCTGCCGTAGGTACAGGTGCATACGAGCAGCCAACCAAGCATTTATTCTATGTGGGGTAAGTCAAAAATATGATTGTTTTCAATAATATCAATAGTTAGTGGCGGACCCTAGAGGATTCGAACCTCTGGCCTCTGCCTTCGGAGGGCAGCGCTCTATCCAGCTGAGCTAAGGGTCCATTACGTGGCGGTATATCCGGGCGTTGCAGCGCCCGCAATTGCAAATCGTATGACCAAGTCCATAGCCGGTATACGCCAACCACTGTGGTCGTTATCGTCACCCAAAAAGATCACGCGCGAGTTCTAAAGCGTCGACAAGCGCATCAACCTCACCTTTGGTGTTGTACATTCCGAATGACGCGCGGCACGTGGCGTGTATGCCCAAATGTTCCATCAACGGGCCGGTACAGTGCTGTCCTGCACGAACCGCGACACCTTTTTTGTCCAGAATGGTCGAGATGTCATGTGCGTGACCTGCTCCGTCCAGTGTGAACGAAAAGATCGCTCCTTTATCTGGGGTTGTGCCCTGCACCTGTATCCAATTTAAACCACCCAACCTTTCGACCGCGTAATCGCGCAAACTGTTTTCATGGGCAGAAATGGCCTGCATGCCGTGACCCATCATGTAATCAATCGCAACGCCCAAGCCGATCATCTGAACAATGCCAGGCGTTCCTGCCTCAAACTTCATTGGCGCGTCATTGTAGACTACACCGCCTTTGGACACTTCCTTGATCATGTCACCACCACCGATGAAGGGCCGCATTTCAGCCATCCGATCCGATTTGACATAGATTGCGCCAGACCCTGACGGGCCATATAGCTTGTGCCCTGTTATCGCATAAAAATCAGCGTCAATATCCTGCACGTCGACTGGCATGTGGACAGCGGCCTGACTACCGTCAACTAACACAGGCACACCTTTGGCGTGGGCGCCGGCGCAGATCGCTTTTACGTCGACCTTGGAACCCAGAACATTTGACATATGGGTGACAGCAATCAGCTTAGTGCGCGGCGAAATTGCATCCAAAACTGCCTGTGGGTCCAACGCTCCAGTGCTGTCAACATCCACCCATTTCAGAACAACGCCCTGCCGTTCGCGTAGAAAGTGCCAGGGCACAATGTTTGCATGGTGCTCCATCACCGACAGAATAATCTCGTCTCCTGCCTGCATGCGTGGCATCGCCCAGCCATAGGCTACCATATTGATGCCTTCGGTGGTGCCTGAGTTAAATATAATTTCGTCTTCACTGCCAGCGTTCAGAAAACCTGTGATCTTTCCCCGCACTGCCTCGTATTGATCTGTGGCCAGGTTGCTTAGAAAGTGTAGGCCGCGGTGGACGTTCGAATATTCATGGCTGTACGCGCGGTTAACCGCATCAAGTACAATTTGCGGCTTTTGCGCAGAAGCCCCATTGTCGAGATAGACCAATGGTTTGCCGTTGACCTCGCGTGATAGGATCGGAAAATCGGCGCGGATGGCTTCAATATCATACATTTGTCAGTCCTCCGGCGGTTAACCCTCCCAAGGTCAACAGCAACATCAATCCTAATAGTAAACCCGCCATGACCGCGACCAGAACTCCTAAAGCCCTCAGCAGGGAATTCAGACGCAAAGCCGCGCTGATAAAATGCAGCAACAGCCAGAATGCAGTCACCACCACCAAGAGTGCCACCAGACCAGCCAGCGTCGGACTAACAAGGGTCAGCAAAAGCACTATGATCTGTGCGGCGGCCCGCAATGCCTGAAGCCAGGTCAACAGAGCAAGCATATCTGTAAGCGTACCCTCGCCCCCCATGGCCCGACCGGCCCAGAACAGCGTGTGGACAGACACAAGCAGGCCACCTGCAATCAGCAAAAACAGTGCCAAAGGGCGTTGCAGCAGAGCCAGCATCGGGACGGCCTGTATTGATGCAGGATCATTAGGAAGCGGCGACATCACATTCGAGACGCCCGCCAAAAAAGCATTGACCGCCGACACTGCGATAAGCGCCATGTACAGTTCGGTCCGGCCGATGTTCCAACCCATCACACGCCCGGCCGTAGCCTGCGGGTCGCGCAGTGTGTCGACCGCCAGTTCAATCCAGAACTTCATATGCCGCGCTCCTGTGCGATGCTGCCCGCGATCCAGAACCAACAGAAAAGTGTGATCCAGACTAGGCCGACAATCTGCAACTCTAAACCCGGACCGATCAGGCCCGCGGTCAAACCATGCAGTAAAAGCAGGGGGCTTGATGCAAACAGCGCCCAAAATAACGCAAGTCGCGCGCCATAAGCTGTTCCACTACCACGAAAAATGCGCCCAACACCGCGTGCAAGAAAGGCGATCAAGTACAGCATAAGCGGCGCTATAAATACCCAAGCCATCAGCGTCCCACCCATAAGGATATCAAGATCCTGACCGGTCAGATGCGCCTCGCGCGACAAACGCGGCAGCTGCGCGATAAATACCAATAAACAGGCACCCATCAAGTAGGCGAGCGCCCGATCCTCGCGCGGGCCGAGCACCAACATGCTCCGCACCACGCTGCCCGGTCCTCGATAGGTCGCGGCAATGTTGCGAATGATCGCCATGTCAGCTCCTGTGCCGCTCCAACCAGCCTTCCAGCTGGTCAACTAACGCCGCACGCAGATTCTCATCCTCGATTTCTTCGACTGCTTCGGCAAGAAAGGCGAGAGTCAAAAGATTAGTTGCAGTTGGTGCTGGAACGCCGCGCGAACGCAGGTAGAATAGCGCTTCTTCGTCAATTGCACCCGATGTGCTCCCATGGGAACACACAACGTCATCGGCATAGATTTCAAGCTCTGGTTTGGCTAGGAACTGGCTGTCGTCGTCCAGAAGCAGCGATTGGCTGATTTGGTAGCCATCTGTCTTTTGCGCACCGGCCTTGACCAAAATTTTGCCCTGAAATACGCCAATAGCGCCATTGCGTAGCACCTTTTTGAACACCTGGCGGCTTTCGCAACGCAGCGCATCATGGGTTACAAATACTGTATCATCATGGTGAAAATCACCGTCGCCAACACAGGCACCCGCCACGTGTGCAATAGCATCATCACCGGTCAGTTCGATCACACATTCATTGCGCGTCAGTCGCCCGTTGGCCGTGAGTGTGAAGGACTTAAAGACGCTTTCCTGCCCCAGCCGCGCAAAGATATGCGTAGCCGCGCAACGCTCGTGATCACGGCCTTGCGCACGCACATGGTGAAACGCGGCACCATCTGCCACGTCTATTTCCATTACTTTATTCAGTCTCGCAGCAGCAGGGCCGGCCTCAAGAACTGTGAGCTTGGCGCCTGGATCCAGCTTGATCACATGATGTAAAATGGCTTCGGATGCTTTGTTTAGATGGTTATAGACCAGACTGATCGGCTTAGGCGCCTGTCCAACAACCTGAATCAGGACCCCATCCGTGGCAAAGGCGGTGTTGAGTGTTGCCAATGGCCGCGCAACAGGCGCTTGCCCATTTGCCTCAAGCTGACCGTACAAGCCCGCCGCCCAATGGATATCGCTACTGCTGTCCGCCAAACGGCTGATCTGAACATGCGCCATCGCCAGATCATCAGAGGCTTCCGCATCAAAAACACCATCATTAAAGACAATGCGAAGGGCGTCCATCTCAGAAAAAACGGGCGCCTCTTTGGTGCCCAACACCGCAGCCGTCGGAACATCCACACTGGTCAGCGCATCAGGCCGTGTGAATTTCCAATATTCGTCACGCCGTTCAGGCAAGCCCATTACACGCAGCCGCGTCAACGCCTCGGTGCGCGCTGCGTCAGACCATCCCCCTTTGGGCAGGTCAAGCGCGGCGATCCGCGCCTCGGTTGTGTTTTGTTTTTCTGCCGGGGCTGCCATTAGGCCACCTCGGAAAGAATGTCGGCATAACCGTTGTTTTCGACTTCGAGTGCCAGTTCGGGCCCGCCGGTTTTTACGATGCGCCCATCAGCCATGATGTGCACTACGTCGGGTTTAATGTGGTCCAGCAGTCGCTGGTAGTGTGTAATCACAAGAAAGCCCCGGCCCGCATCGCGCAGCGCATTTACACCCTCCGAGACCAACTTCATCGCGTCCACATCCAGGCCGGAATCAGTTTCGTCCAAGATGCACATCTTGGGCTGCAGCATGGCCATCTGCAGGATTTCGTTGCGCTTTTTCTCGCCGCCAGAAAAGCCCACGTTGACAGGGCGCTTGAGCATGTCTGCATCGATCTTCAAGTCTTTGGCACGCGCGCGCACCTCTTTCAGGAAATCGGCGGCGCTCATTTCTTCTTCGCCGCGCGCCTTGCGTTGCGCATTCACGGATGTGCGCAGAAACGTCATGTTGCCCACGCCAGGGATCTCAACCGGGTATTGAAAAGCTAGGAAAAGGCCCGCCGCGGCGCGCTCTTCGGGTTCCATTTCCAGCAGATCATCTTCGCCCAGATGCGCCGAGCCGCCCGTAACCTCGTAACCATCACGACCCGACAAAACGTATGAGAGCGTCGACTTGCCTGATCCGTTTGGCCCCATAATCGCGTGCACCTTGCCCGCTTTGACCTCAAGGTTCACACCTTTCAGAATTTGCTTGTCTTCTTCTTCGAGTTTGACGTGCAAGTCTTTGATATTCAGCATTTGTAACCCTGCCCTCTTCGCCGCTGATGCAGCGCCTTTTTTCTAAATCTTCGGCTGTGCGTACAGCACCGCCAGCTATTTTTATCGCCTGCGTAGTTTTGCTGGCGTTGATATCCGAACATGGCAACAAAGGTTAGCTGTTAACACCATAAGCGTTGCCAAGAAAAATTTCCGCTTCATCCGACCGATCCCTCGAGCGAAATCGCAACGAGTTGCTGCGCTTCCATCGCGAACTCCATCGGCAAGGCCTGCAAAACATCCTTGCAAAACCCGTTCACAACCAGCGCCACCGCCTCTTCTTCGTCCATGCCTCGGCTACGGCAATAGAACATCTGATCATCATCAACCTTGGATGTCGTTGCCTCGTGTTCGACCCGACTGCTGTTATTCTTGACCTCGATATAGGGTACCGTGTGTGCCCCACATTTGTCGCCGATCAAGAGCGAATCGCACTGCGTGTAGTTGCGCGAAGATTTTGCCTTGGGGTGCATGGAAACCAGCCCACGATAGGTGTTTTGGGCCTTACCTGCACTGATACCCTTGGATACGATACGCGACTTGGTGTTCTTGCCAAGATGAATCATCTTGGTGCCGGTATCGGCCTGCTGCATGTTGTTGGCGATGGCTATGGAATAGAATTCGCCCTGACTATCGTCACCGCGAAGAATGCAGGACGGGTATTTCCAAGTCACAGCCGACCCGGTTTCCACCTGTGTCCACATCACTTTGGCCCGGTCGCCGCGGCAATCGGCTCGTTTTGTCACAAAGTTATAGATTCCACCCTTCCCGTTTTCATCGCCAGGATACCAGTTCTGGACGGTGGAATATTTCACCTCGGCGTCTTCTTCTATGATGATTTCAACCACAGCAGCGTGCAGCTGTGCGATGTCGCGCTGGGGCGCGGTGCACCCCTCTAAGTAGCTGACATAACTGCCTTTGTCTGCAATAATTAACGTGCGCTCAAACTGGCCAGTATTTTCCGCATTTATCCGGAAATAGGTTGAAAGTTCCATTGGGCAGCGCACACCGGGCGGCACATAGACAAATGAACCATCCGAGAATACCGCCGAATTGAGCGTGGCGTAATAGTTGTCAGAGACTGGCACGACCGATCCAAGGTATTTCTTAACCAACTCCGGATGATCCTTGATGGCCTCGGAAATTGAACAAAAAATCACACCTGCTTTGGCCAATTCATCCTTGAACGTTGTGCCGACAGACACAGAGTCAAAAACCGCGTCAACGGCCACTTTGCGCGGCGCATTTGTCTCTTCTTCAGCACCCTCAACACCCGCTAGAAGCATTTGTTCTTTCAGGGGAATCCCGAGCTTTGCGTATGTTTCCAATAGCTTCGGATCGACCTCGTCCAGCGACTTTGGTTTCACCTCCATGCTTTTGGGGCGCGCATAGTAATATTGGTCTTGAAAATCAATCTCTGGATAATCGACCATTGCCCATTTGGGCTCTTTCTTCTGCAACCAGCGCTCGTAGGCGGCCAGGCGCCATTCAAGCATCCACTCGGGTTCTTCGTTTTTGTCTGATATCAGTTTTACGATATCAGTGTTCAGCCCTTTTGGGGCGTATTCCATCTCAATTTCGGTTTCCCAACCGTATTTGTATGCACCACCAACTTCACGAACAGCATCGACCGTTTCTTGATCGACCCCTTCTTTGACCATCACATCGTCTACGACATTATCCATATCAGACATTCCTCTCGCAATTGGCTGGCTTAAACCGCCCGTGCTTGGTGTTTTTTTAACTTTTGCGCCCAGACATCGACAAAACGCATTATCTCTTCTTCCGTCGTCTCGAGACCTAACGAAACTCGGACCGCATTTGCGGCCATATCGCCTAACCCCATCCCTTCAAGCACGCGACTGGCCTTGACCTTGCCGCTGGAACAGGCCGAACCCGCCGATATGGCAAACCCAGACAGATCCATTTGTATTACCTGTGTTTCACCCTTCCAACCCGGCGTCGCAAAGCAGGATGTGTTGGGCAAACGCGCCGCACTTCTTCCGATGAAAATAGTTGTATTTGACGCAGCCTCAAGAGCGTTTTCTAGAATATTTCTAAGTTTGTCGACTCTGTCCCATTTTCCAGCTGAAATGTCATGCTGTGCAGCTTGAGCTGCCGCGCCGAATCCAGCAATACCGATCACGTTTTCAGTTCCCGACCGGCGCCCCATCTCCTGCCCACCGCCCCGCATCATGGCTTGCGGATCGTTGGCCGTAAAGTTGATCAACGCGCCGACGCCCTTGGGGCCACCCAATTTGTGCGCAGACAAGAGCATGTAGGCCGGGCGAGTATCGCCACGATAGGTCACTGGCACTTTGCCAGCCATTTGTGTGATGTCACAGACCACTGCATAAGGCAGAGTTCCCGCGAGAGGGGAATTGATATGATTATTTGATGCTACATGCCCATTCGGCAGCATTATTCCGGTTTCACTATTTGCAGCCGATATCGCAACGAGCGCCACTTGCCCACCATTCGTACTGTACCCCGCGCCAGAATCCCGCAGGATATAGTCGACAAACCGACCGGCGGCCGACCCATCCAACGTACCATTTTTGTCAAAAATGGCTGGTAACTCTGTTTCACTCCAATCACCCAAACAATCATGCTCTGTCGGTAACGCAGCAAATCGCCC
>JABITU010000242.1 GCA_018668195.1 Tateyamaria sp.
CATCAGCGCGGTCGTCATCAGAGGCAAGGGCATCAAATCCGCCGATTGTGGCGTAGACTTCAACACGTCGGTTTTCCGGCAATTCCGTAAAGCTCAGGATGATGATGTCTGGCACATGGCTGCGGACGAAGTCGGAAAACAACCGGCGAATTTGGGGCGCGACGACCATGATGCTCGGGCGGCCTTCAGCGCTTAGCTTCTCACTTGTTTCATTGATAGAGCGCATGAGTTGCTGGGCTAAAGTACCTTCTAATATCAACCCTTCATCGCCGCTCTGACGCGCGGTGCGCAGCATCAGCTGCTCAAGCTCAGGTGAAAGGGTCATCAATGGCAAGACAGTGCCAAGTGGCGCGACCTGCTGGATCAGAAGCGGGGCCAAAGAGGGGCGCAGGGCTTCTGCCATTTCATTGGGGCCCATGTTGGGACCGACGAGATTCGATAGGCCTTCCAGCACGCGGCGGAAATCAGAAATTGGTATACGTTCAGACAGCAATCGGCGTAAGACGAGCGTCAGCACGTGAAGTGGAATTAATTTTGGCACAATGGATTTAACAAGGTTTGGGCTGATTTCGGACAGACGATCCAAGAGGGTTTGCACATCATCTTGTCCAACCAAGTCAGCGGCATGTTTGGTGAGTAACTGGCTCAAGTGGGTGGAAATCACGGAGTCAGGCTCAACCACGGCATAATCATGGGCTTCGGCTTCTGCTTGCTGCTCTGGGCGGATCCAGATGGCATCAATGCCGAAGGAAGGATCTTTCACTTCAATTCCATCTAGCTGAATATGTGTTCCGTCACCGGGTAGGGCCAACTTGCGGTCGGGATATATAATGTCCTCTCCAACGATGGTTTGCCCGATGCGGATTCGATACTGGTTGGGCTCCAAGGACAGATCATCACGGATGCGCACGCCAGGGACCACAAAGCCCAAGCCGCGAGAGACTTCCCGACGAATACCAGTGACGCGGCTCACGAGAGGGCCCGATTGTTCTTCATCGACCAGGCCAATTAATCCATAGCCCAGTTGCATTGAGATTGCTGAATAATCGGTGATATCTGATAACAGTACAGAGTCCGCCTCTGGCTCCTCATCATCCGCATCGGCCAGCTCCTCTAGCTCATCGTCGATCACCTTTTGAGCCTCTGATTGGCGGGAAAAATAAGCAGCTGCGGCCGCCATGCCTGCAAAAGCGATGAACAATTGGTTCGGCATGCCTGGAACCAATCCAATTATGAACATGACGACTGCGGTGGGGATCCAAGCGCGTGAGAGGTTGACCTGGCCGCCAATATGTTGAGCCATGTCCTGGGTTGAGGAGACGCGGGTGACGATGATGGCTGTGGCAATCGACAACAGCAGCGACGGGATTTGGGCCACAAGACCATCACCAATAGAGAGCAAGATATAGGCTTGCGCGGCATCGCCGACGGCCATGTCATGCTGCGCGATACCAATAATCAGCCCGCCCAAGATGTTAATGGCAAGGATCAGCAAGCCAGCGACTGCGTCACCTTTGACAAATTTTGAGGCCCCATCCATGGAGCCATAAAAATCCGCCTCATTGCCAATTTCTTGGCGGCGTGCGGTCGCTTCTTCTGGAGTCAAAATGCCTGCGTTCAAATCGGCGTCAATGGCCATTTGTTTTCCGGGCATGGCGTCTAAGGTAAACCTTGCGGATACTTCCGATACTCGGCCGGCACCTTTGGTTATAACCACGAGATTGATAATCACGAGAATGACAAAAACGAAGATGCCGACTGCGTAATTCCCAGCGACTACAAAATCGCCGAAAGCCTTGATGACCTGCCCTGCGGCGTCACTGCCTGTATGACCTTCGCTCAAAACAATGCGCGTTGAGGCCACATTCAAGGCCAATCGCAAGACCGTTGCGATCAAGATTAAGTTTGGAAAAGAGGAGAAATCAAGTGGGCGGTGGGTGTGCAGGGCGACCATTAGTATCAGCAGGGACAGGACGATATTGACCACGAAGAATGTGTCCAAAAGAAAGACTGGCAATGGCAAAACCATCATCGCGACCAAGATCAAAATGCCAATGGGCAGAACGGATCCGCCCATGGCAGATTTAAGGTCAGCTGTCAGGATTTGTTTGCGTGTTAGATCCATGACATGGTGCCCCCGTCAAAAACTTGACCACTGGCAAAGCGAGCATGCGCAGCCATAAAAGTCGTGTTTATTGAGTAAATGGACGATTTCACGGTCTTGTGTTCCTTGTTTTGGTAGGCGGCGAAAGCCTTACAAGCTAGAAGAAGCAAAACCCGTGCCAACTGATTAAATCTTTTTTAGTGGGAGAAGACTGCTTGGCATGGAACCTGCAGGGTTGAGGCAATGAATTCCCACAGGAGCTATGATCAATGCGCCATCATTCGACCCAAAAACCGTCACGACCCTATGTTCGGACCATTGTAGCCGGGCTTTGCGCCTTGTGCCTGTCTGGGTGCAGTGATCTTCTGTCCGGCTTTGACTTAACCGGAAAAACTCAAGCCGAGATTACGTCGCAAGAGCAAACCAAAGAATTGAAAGTTGTGCGGACGGCTCTTAAGTCCGACACGCCGAAGAAGGCGGTTAGCCCTCTGACATCTAACTTGCCCACGTCAGTGGTTGCCGCATCGGCAACTGTTCCAACAATTTCCGCCATAGGCTATTCTTCGATCGGATCCCAACCAGGCAAGACTTTGAATCAACGCCGTCTCATGGCCATCCGAGCCGCGCGAATGGACGCCATGCGCATGCTGACAGAGCAGGTGCATGGATTGACCGTGCAGGGGGATACGCAGGTCTCCGAGAATGTGGTGCAATCTGATGTCTTCCGCGCATCCCTTGCGGGACTGATTGCCGGCGCGCGCACGGTTAAGATCGAACCAAAGGGCTCTGACACCTATGCTGTAACGCTCGAAATTGATCGCGGTACAATCCGGCAATTGCTGCGCGCCAACCGTAGCTGGTGATCGTGATGCGGGCCGGCGGTCAAACAGTTTTACGCGGCATCAAATATGTGCTCATCGCCGTCACATTTATTGCGGCTATGCCTGTATCGGCCGAGGGTGAAATAAAACGCGTTGAGGCCGTGGGACAGGCGGTTGCGACCGGCGCAGCCTCTGATGCGCGCCTCAGGTCCCGCGCCTTGCAAGATGCGCTCTATCAGGCGGCCCTTAAGGGTGGCGCAAGGATAAACGGTTACAGCGTCACCTCTAACGCTGTTTTGACAAGTGATGTATTGGTGGTCAGACCAGACAGTCAGATTCTTGACTATAGGATAGTGGAGGAGAAGGTGACCCGCTCCACCGCACGGATTGCTGTTCAAGCTTATGTTGGGCGCATCGATACACCGCCCGCTTGCGCTCGCCGGGCCGTTTTGGACATTGGGCTGCAACGCCCGCAGGTGAAACTAGCGGCTTCTGCGCCCGCCTGGCTGATCGCAACTCAAGAGGTGACCGCAGCTCTGCTGGAACGCGACATTAACGCGCTCGAAGGTGTGACCCTATTTCAGGCATCCGATGTTAGCAGGCAAAGCCAATCCAGTCTGGCGGCGGAGTTTGACTATACATCTTTAACCCTTGGTGTGCTGCAAGAGGCTGGCGCCAAGGCTCAAGCAAAAACCCTATCCACTACTATTTCTTTAACCACCGTTAAAAGCGGTGCGTTCAAAAATGCTCTGATGGTCCAGGTTGAAAGTAAATTGTTTGATCCCAGCTTGGAGAGCGCGCCTTTGGTGCGCGTGGAAACACGAGAATTATTACTGCATCGCACCACGCCAATCCAACTGGTGAACGTAAACTCCCGCGCGACTCGGCAAGAAATCTTGACGCAAATCGGGGCTATGGCGCGTGATGTGGCGCGCGATATGATTGTTCAAAGGATGTGCCAAACCCTCTCTGCCAAGTTAGTCCTGCGCGAAGGAACACTCACAGCCCCTTTCGGCCGGAACGATGGCCTCACCCGCCATCATCTTGCCTATACCCAGGGCAGGGATACGCCCTACGAAATTCTGGAAATTGAAGTCCTGAACGATCAATCCGTAGAGGTTCGCCCTTTGGATAGTTCACGAACAAGCGAGTTCTTTGAAGGTCAAACCATTCAATTTATGG
>JABITU010000243.1 GCA_018668195.1 Tateyamaria sp.
AGTGATCGCGCCAGTAGACGGGCGTTTTATATGCGGCACCGTCGAAATATACATCCCGCGTGGTCACAGGCATTGCGGTGTCATGACGCCCTGCCAGATCAATGAGTTGTGACAGGTCGATAGGATCGCAAACCCCGATGACTGAGCAATTGGCATTGACTATCCTCGCCCTGATCTGTGGTAAATCCACCTTAAAACGCTTCCAATAGACTGATTCAAACTTTTTGCGCAGTTCCGTTGCGGTTGGTGTGCCATGGTTTAAATGGACACGGATCACGTGGCTTTGACCTAGAAACTGCATGTCCACACTGAATTCTGTCTGGACCTCGCACACTTTGATGGCCTCGCGTTTCAGGGCGGATTGTCCAGCTGACGATTGCGCTGCAAAGACGTTATGCAAGACCTGCACATCTACCGTATCAAGGGACTGGTTGATGGTTTGAACAAAGTCGTGGCGCAAATCTGCAATGGCGCACCCAAGCGCATTTGTGATTCCAGGACGGGCCGGGATCAAGACGCGGGGCACGCCTAGTTCGCGGGCAAGGGCTGCTGCGTGAAGCGGCCCAGCTCCACCAAAGGCGAATAGCGCAAAATCGCGAGGATCGGCACCCAGCGACAGCGACACCATGCGTATTGCGCCGGACATTTTGGCATTGGCTAGGCGGATCACCGCCTCAGCGGCAGCACGTGCATCGACACCAAGCGGCGTGCCGAGTTTAGTTTGGAAAATCGAAGCGATGTCATCGGTGCTGATGCCACCCATCACCGAATTTAGTTTTTCAGGGTTCAGCCGGCCGAGCAGCATATTTGCGTCTGAAATAGTCGGATCCGTTCCCCCTCTACCATAGCAAATTGGGCCAGGGTCTGCGCCTGCGCTATGAGGACCCACTTCTAGCAGCCCAGCCGGATTGACCCGCGCGATAGACCCGCCGCCTGCGCCGACCGTACGTACGTCCACCATCGGAACGTGGATTGGCATCGCATATTCCACCTCAATCTCGTTTGAAACGGGCGGCGTGCCGTTTAGGATCAGCGCCACGTCTGTAGATGTCCCGCCCATATCATAGCTCAGCAGGTTCGGCTCGCACGCGCGGCGCCCGGTGTAAGCCGCTGCCATTACGCCCGAGGCAGGACCCGACATCACTGTCTTTGCCGCTTCTTTTGCCACCAGTTTTGAAGATATCATGCCACCATTGCCGTTCATCACAAGTACATCGCCTGCATATCCCTGAGCTGCTAGTTCGTCGCTCAGCCGCGTCACGTAGCGCTCCAACAGAGGTTGAACGGAGGCATTCACTGCCGCTGTTACGCCACGCTCAAATTCGCGGGTTTCGGACAACAGGCTGTGAGCTGTTGTTATATATTTATTCGGCCAAATCTCGGCTGCAATTTCAGCTGCGCGTTGTTCGTGGGCAGAGTTTGCGTATGCATGCAAGAAATGAATAACCAGGGATTCACACCCAGCATCGATTAGGGTTTGCGCCGCGTCGCGCACGGCCTGTTCGTCCAATGTTGTTACGACTTTGCCGGATGCGTCCATACGCTCGGGCACTTCAAGCCGCAGGTCACGGGGGATAATGGGTACGAATTGACCTGTCATGCCATAGGCCTGCGGGCGGGTGCGCCGTCCCAGTTCCAGAACGTCCCGAAAGCCGCCTGTCGTGATCAACCCTGTGCGCGATAGTTTGCGTTCCAACACCGCGTTTGTCGTTGTCGTGGTTCCATGCACGATCAAGTTGATGTCAGATAATTTCACTTGGGCGTCATCTATGGCGGTCAGGACACCGAATGCCTGATTTTCCAGCGTCGTCGGCGTCTTTGCTATCCGTATGTGTCCCGTTTTACCATCAATCACGACAAGGTCTGTAAAAGTGCCGCCTACATCCACACCGATTATTCCGCCCCGATTAGTCGACATATCTATGTCCTGCATCAATTTAAATATCTACAAGTAATCTTGATGCGGCCTGTTTAGTCAACCACAATGACGCTTATTGTAGTCTTAGAGAATGACACTTATTGTGGTCGTAGAGCTTGTCGGCCCCATACATTAGCGCGATCATTGGTGAGTAGTGCTACAATTTTCTGCCCCGCAGCAAGGGCTTGAGTTTGCGCCTCAACGAATGTTTTTCTGCCAAAATCTGGCAGTTTGACCAAGCGCAACCGCTAGTCTGTCAAATCCGCCCACGAACTCACAAGGTTCCTGATCTTCAACCGCTTGCTGACAAATTTGCTTGTGGTCGAATCCATTGCCGTAAGCCGCCCTAGTTAGTTCTACGACAGGGTTCCAGACCCATAGATTCGGGCAAGGGCCGCAAATTGCGTCTGAGTCAGCCCGTTCACATGTTGGGCAAAAACTGCCAGATGCCCGTTATTAGTCTGGCGCAGGTTATACCCAACTCGAATAGAAAGTTGATAAGCTTCGGTGGAGCGGCTTTTAATATGCATGCAGAAATTATTGACACCTTGCTTCCGGTACCGCAACGTCTGTTTGTGTACTAACATACAAGCATGCCAATGACAGTTATCAATTCATATCTTCGCCCCTTTTCTTTAGAACACGCGCTTGAGGAGCTTGCGGCCGGGTCGTTGCGAATTGCTGCAGGGTGCACTGATTTGTTTCCCTCGACGGAACATAAGCATTTGCAAGGCTCCATTCTGGATATCACCCGGATTAAATCCTTGCGCGGGATCAGTGATACGGACGACGGTATCCGTATTGGGGCCACAACGACATGGACCGATCTCATAAAGGCTGATCTGCCGCCCGCCTGTCGTGGACTTCAACTTGCCGCCCAAAA
>JABITU010000244.1 GCA_018668195.1 Tateyamaria sp.
CCGTTCGGTCCTCTGCAGATTTTCCGACATGGGCGAAGCGTATCTCGACCTGGGATTTCGATATGACGATGGACAACGTGTTCAACTGGGGTGACCCAGTTATCGGCGTGCATCGGACCTATAGCTCGGACAACATCAAAGAGGGTGTGATCTGGTCAAACACTCAGCAATATTCTAACGACCGTGTGGATGCGATCATGGAAGAAGCCGGAGCTACCAACGATCCGGCCAAGCGCACAGCGCTTTATGCCGAGTTGCAACAAATCCTTGCGGATGAACTGCCACTTTATCCGATCTTTGCGTCGCCCTATCACACAGTGTCGTCGATAAGTGCGGTGGGCAACGCCAGCGACAGTATCTGGGGCACATCGACGCCGCTGGATCGCGTTTACCTAAAGTAACATGAAAAAATGTCCGGGCCGCCAACTTTGGCCGGCCCGGATATCTCTGGCATCTGACGGAACGGACAGCGCGCATGAGCTTTGGGCAAATTTTAGCAAAACGTGTAGGCTATGGTTTGGTGCTTTTGATTGCTGTTGTAGTTCTTAACTTTACCCTCATCACAATTGCACCCGGTGACGTGGCCGATGCCATTGCAGGCGACATGGGCGGCGCAGATGCAAGTGTACTTGCCGAGATTCGCCAGCGCTATGGTTTAGATCAGCCGTTTATGTCGCAGCTATGGCGATACCTAAGCTCGGTTGCCGTGATGGATTTAGGCTATTCGTATTTCTACAATACCCCCGTCACAGAACTGATCCTGCAACGTCTACCGGCGACTTTACTTCTAATTTTCTCTTCTCAAATCCTCGCAATTTCTGTCGGAGTTCTTCTGGGCGTAATGGCAGCGCGGAAGCCCAACAGTTTGGTTAATCTGTGCGTCACGTTCCTGTCACTCTTCGGGTTCGCGGCCCCCGTGTTCTGGACCGGCATTCTGCTGATTATTCTCTTTGTCTCGGTCTACCCGGTGTTTCCAGTGGGCGGTATGATGAACGCCGCCCTGATCGATGCAAGCTTTTTTGAACAGTCAATAAACATCGCCTATCACCTCGTGCTGCCCATGGTTACGTTAGCTTCGATCTACCT
Organism: Tateyamaria sp.; assembly: GCA_018668195.1. Next base: position 1,087 of record JABITU010000244.1, read on the forward strand.
CGCGCTTTATTCGCGGCTGACGCGGGCCTCGATGCAAGAAGTGCTTGGCAGCGATTATATCCGGACAGCGCGCGCCAAGGGCCTGCGCGAAAATAAAGTGTTCTACAAACATGCCCTCAAGAATTCGCTTGGCCCACTTGTCACAGTGGCTGGCTTGCAATTCTCGGCTGTGATGTCCGGCGCGGTGGTCGTTGAGGCGGTGTTCAACTGGCCAGGCCTTGGCACCCTCGCATTACAGGCCATTCTTGCGCGCGACACGCCAACGATCATGGGAATCCTCTTTTTCTCATCACTCGTAGTCATTGTTGTAAACATCATCACCGATCTGGTGCTTCGGATGATCGATCCGCGCATCCGCGCTGAATAAGGGGCCAATATGACCGACACAGCGCACACTACCGAACTGAAGGATGAAAATGTCGTTGCCACCAGTCCTTGGCGAGAGATGGCAACAATGTTTGTTCGCAATTACGCAGCTGTTGCGGGCTTGATTCTTTTGACACTCATCATTCTTTTTGCATTTGTCGGCCCCCTGATTCATCCCGTCGACCCGTTCGAAATGGTCTGGGCACCTTTCACTACTCCGATGCAAGATGGGTTCATACTGGGCACCGACTATCTTGGGCGTGATATCCTCGCCGCCATGATGGTGGGTGGGCAGGTCTCGATGGCCATTGGCCTGTCAGCGGCGCTGGTATCTGTGACCATCGGTGTCTCAGTTGGGGCCTTTGCAGGCTATTACGGTGGCTTTATTGAAGAACTGCTCATGCGCTTTACCGAATTCTTCCAAGTGCTGCCCACACTGTTATTTTCGATGGTCATAGTGGCACTTTTCGGGGCATCGCTGCTGACTGTTACGCTGGCCATCGGGGTGGTCAGCTGGACAGCGGTTGCCCGGGTAACCCGATCAGAATTCCTGCGCATCCGCGAGATGGAATATGTCGCCGCCGCCCGCTCGGGAAGTGCGCGTGACCTGTACCTGATCTTCAATGTCATCCTGCCCAATGCGCTGCCACCAATCGTAGTACAGGCAAACCTGATGGTCGGCTCTGCCATTCTTTTCGAAGCCGCGCTCAGCTTTCTTGGCCTGAGCGACCCCAACGTTATAAGCTGGGGGCAAGTCATCGGCTCGAACCGCCCGTATATCCTAGATGCGGGCTTTGCTGTGGCGATCCCGGGCTTTGCCATCTTTTTGACCGTACTGGCCATCTCTTTGGTGGGCGATGGCCTAAACGACGCCCTGAACCCAAAACTAAGGCAACGCTGATGTCAAAACCGCTCTTGCAGGTCAAAAACCTAGTCGTTGATTTCCAGACTCGCGCAGGCAATGCGCGCGTTCTGGATCATGTCTCACTAAACGTCAATGAAGGCGAAATACTAGGCATCGTCGGAGAGTCGGGCTGTGGCAAGTCAATGACGGCGCTATCGATCATGGGATTGATCCCGAGTCCGCCAGGCCAGATTACATCCGGTTCAATCAAGCTGGCGGGGCAAGAACTGATCGGACTGGACATAGACTCGCTATGCAAAATTCGCGGTAAAGAGATCGGCATGATCTTTCAAGAACCCATGACCTCGCTCAATCCCGTATTCACCGTGGGCGAGCAGATTGCCGAGAGCGTGCGACTGCATGAAAACGCGTCTGCCAAAGCGGCCCACGCACGCGCCATCGACATGCTCAAGGCCGTTGATATCCCAGAGCCCGAAACCCGCGCCAGAGCCTATCCCCACCAGCTGTCAGGCGGGATGCGTCAACGCGTAATGATCGCGATGGCCCTCGCATGTCGCCCACGTGTGCTTATCGCCGATGAACCGACAACGGCGCTCGACACCACGGTACAGGCTCAAATTTTTGATCTGCTCAAGGACCTACAAGACGAGATGGGCACCGCCATCATCATGATCACCCACGACATGGGTGCGATCGCGGAACTCGCAGATACAGTCGCTGTGATGTACGCCGGGCGCATTGTCGAAATGGGCCATGTGAACACTGTTCTTTCTCACCCTGAACACCCATATGCTAAGGGGTTGATTGCCTGTGTGCCCCATTTGTCAGACATGCCCAACCCAGTGCGTGAGCGGCTGACGGAAATCACCGGCGTCGTCCCTGCCCTGACCGATCTTGGAAAAGGTTGCGCCTTTGCGCCTCGATGCAACGCGGTGCTGGACCACTGCTACCAAGACAAGCCAGATCTGACAGCAACGCAAAACAATCACCTCGCAGCCTGCTGGGCCGCCGACATGCAGAGCGTTAAATGACACAGGACATCGCGCTCACCGTTGAAAATCTCAAAGTGTATTTTGGTGGGAAACGAGGCCTGCTGCCGGGGAGGTCCAATACAGTACATGCTGTGGACGGGTTAAGCTTTGAGATCCCCGCTGGCACCACGTTTGGCATTGTCGGAGAAAGCGGGTCAGGTAAATCCACGACCGCTTTGGCGATCATGCGACTTGTCCATATCACCGAGGGCAACGTCACCCTGAAAAATACCACCATCAGCGCACTTGAAGGAGAAGAGTTGCGCGCTGCACGATCGCGTTTCCAGATCGTTTTTCAAGATCCTTATTCCTCGCTTGATCCGCGCAAACGCGCCAGATCCATTGTCCGCGAACCTCTCGATCTGATGAACATAGGCACCAAAGCCGACCGCAACGCACATGTAGCAGAACTTTTCCGACAGGTGGGTCTGCGGCCCGAACAGCAGGCGCTGTTTCCGCATCAGTTCTCGGGAGGCCAGCGCCAGCGGCTGGGGCTGGCCCGTGCTCTTTCAACCCGGCCTGAATTGATCGTCTGTGACGAACCCGTCTCCGCCCTTGATGTGGCAATCCAAGCGCAAATTTTGAACCTTATGTGTGATCTACAAAAAGAACTTGGGCTAACCTATCTTTTCATCTCGCATGATTTGGGCGTGATCCAACACATCTGTGACACAGTTGCAGTGATGTATCTGGGTGAGATCGTGGAACTGGCTGATCGGCAAAGTCTGTTTGCCAACCCCCGCCATCCTTACACTAAGGCGCTGTTGAACGCGGTGCCTTCGGTTAACAGTAGTCAGCGCAGTAGCAAGGGTCGCACCCGGCTTAAAGGAGATCCTCCGAGTCCTATCAACCTGCCCAAAGGCTGTCGCTTCGCCTCTCGCTGTCCGCAAGCTGAACCACAATGCAGTCAATTCTCTCCACCCTTGTCAGAGCGCACAAACGGTCACAAGGTTGCCTGCTTTCTTGCGCAGTAAGTATCCAATTTGTAAGACTGCGCCAATCAAGTGCTAAGCCCAACGACACCCGAAAGAGGGGGCTTGCAGCAAACCTATAAAGATAGCCGGTCTTGCATGGATGTTTCCACATATCCCTAGCGGACGCATACAACGTCAAAATCGAACTGTTGGGGTCTATGAAAAGGGCCGACTGCCACACGGTGTCTTATGAACAGTCAAAATGTCATGGGGCGTCTAAGCTCAGGTGTGCCGCCAGCGTCTTAAATAGAACAAGGCGCGGGCCGCAAGGCCCGCGCCTCTCAATTTGGTCGCAATTCGATCAGTCGCGCGCGCGGCTCACCAGCTTCCACGCAACCGGCAAAAGAACGGCCGCCAAAGCAAGTTTCAGCGCATCACCGACCAAGAACGGCGTTAGCCCCCACGCCAAGATCGGCTTATCCCATCCGTAAAGTTGGCCCAGCCACAACACGCCGGGGATATAGATCAATGAATTCCCGATCAGCATCGCCAGCGCCATCCAGCTTACGGACCGATCCCAGCCACGCTGTGCCAGCACACCCAATGCAAGAGTCGCCATCACGTATCCCACAAGATATCCACCTGTGCCGCCCAGCATATAGCTCAGCCCCGAAACCTCTGCCGAGGACCCAGCAAATACGTCAAAACCCAGCGCGCCGACCAACATATAGACCATCATTGTCACCAACCCTAAGCGCGGCCCATATGCAGCACCAATCGTCAGGACCGCAAACGTGCCCATGGTGATTGGAACAGGCCACATCGGCACTTTGATCTTTGCTGCGAGTGCGAGAAAAAGTACACCAGCCACTAACAGAGCTGCTTGTTTGCAACGCAGCGCAAAACCCGCTTCCGCTCCGACAACCTGGCTCAGAACATTGTAACGAATTGTTTTTTCCATTGGGCTTTCCTTGCCTGCAACTATGTATCGCGCTGGTTTTGCATCGCTCTTCATTTTTCTGCAACTGCAAAATTCCGGATACCAGATCACAAATGACTTGCGTTATTTTATTATCTGGGTGACGTATCTCAGAGAAAAGCTACACCATGCTCCAAAACACGAAGATGGTCAGACGCACCAACCGAAAATACAACCGTGTTTTATGCCAGCAACTTGCATTTGGTTGTTTGTTATGTTGTGAACTGCACCCACAATCAATGGCAAACTCGGCCTTCTGTGTGAATTAAAACCGCTCTCATGACGCTTCCAGAGGCTTCAAGAAACTGCACATTGTGTACGCTTTGCGCGGACCTCGGACGTGCCAGCGCACCGTAAACGCTGGCCAGTCAGTAAAATCATAATTAACCGTATAAAGGTCAGGGTCACACCAATGCCGCGTTTCGCCCCCACCCGCCGGAACAGTGTGAAAAAAACGGCCATCCTGAAAATACACCGACAGGTCAGACGCCCAGTGATAGCGCCGCTCAGCTTGCATCGGCACCGCCCCAGACAATGTTAAAGTGCCTGTTTCAATGTAAGCCAATCCACCTTTGGAAGGGCGCCACTCCGCCTCTCCTTCGAACAAACCGCGCGCACCACTTTTTGGTAAAATATCCCTTTGAATGCGCCAACGCCCCTCAAAATCATCAAGAACACGTAGCATCTCAGTTTGCACCAGCAGCGACTGTCACGTCATCGACCAAGTCCAAAAGGCGCAAGGCGTCACCAAGACATTCCATTTGGTCGTACTCCTGCAAGTTTCTACGTATCAGCATGCTGCGACGAAACCCGCCGCTTCACCCCCAATAACAGCCCCAAATGTCGTGTGCGACTTGGAATTTGCATCTCTTAGGTGTCGCAGGCATCTAACGGTCAGTTATTGGGTGCTAATCCTGATTATATGCCAATCTTTATTATATTCTAGAATGGCCCAGCTGACCAAACCGGCCTCTATCAGGGCAAAGCGTCTCATCTTTGGGCCTTCAGCTTGTCGCTGACCACAGGGCAGTTTAAGAGCACGGAAACCAGTCTTGCAGTCACAAAAAGGTGCTCCCATGATCTCTCGCTATTCTCGCCCCGACATGGTCGCCATATGGGAGCCCGCTGCGAAATTCCGCATCTGGTTCGAAATAGAGGCGCACGCCTGTGACGCCATGGCGGATCTTGGTGTAATCCCCCGTGCGAATGCGGATGCGGTCTGGAAGGCCAAGGATGTCGAGTTTGACGTAGCACGCATCGACGAGATCGAGGCAGTTACAAAACATGACGTGATCGCCTTTCTGACCCATCTTGCCGAACATGTGGGCAGTGACGAAGCCCGTTTCGTGCATCAGGGCATGACCAGTTCGGACGTTCTAGATACTTGTTTCAACGTGCAACTGACCCGAGCCGCCGACATCCTGATTGCCGATCTGCAGGCACTGCTGGGTGCCCTCAAACGGCGTGCTATTGAACACAAAAACACCCTTCGCATCGGTCGTAGCCATGGCATTCACGCTGAACCTACCACTATGGGTCTGACATTTGCGCGCTTCTACGCCGAGATGGACCGCAACCTTTCCCGCATGCGCGACGCCCGCGCAGAAATCGCCACTGGCGCCATTTCAGGCGCCGTAGGCACGTTTGCCAACATTGACCCCGCTGTCGAGGAACATGTCTGCGACAAACTGGGACTGGTCCCTGAACCCATCAGCACGCAGGTCATTCCCCGCGACCGTCATGCGGCGTTTTTTGCGACTTTGGGCGTTGTGGCCTCTTCAATCGAGAACATCTCTATTGAAATCCGCCACATGCAACGCACTGAGGTTCTGGAAGGGGCAGAGTTCTTTTCCATGGGTCAAAAGGGTTCGTCGGCGATGCCGCATAAAAAGAACCCGGTACTCACCGAAAACCTCACAGGTCTTGCCCGTATGGTACGCGCGGCTGTCATCCCCGCCATGGAAAATGTGGCGCTGTGGCACGAACGTGACATCAGCCATTCTTCGGTCGAGCGTATGATTGGACCAGACGCAACTATCACGCTGGATTTTGCATTGGCGAGGCTCACAAGCGTTATAGACAAGATGCTGATATTTCCAGAAAATATGCAGGAAAATATGAACAAATTCCCCGGCCTTGTGATGAGCCAGCGGGTGTTGCTGGCACTCACCCAAGCCGGTGTGAGTCGCGAAGATGCCTACTCTTATGTGCAGCGCAACGCGCTGAAAGTTTGGGAACACCGCACCGACTTCAAGCAAGAACTGCTTGCTGATGCAGATGTGACGGCGGCTCTAAGCCCAGAGGAAATCGAGGAAAAGTTCGATCTTGGTTACCACACCAAACATGTTGATACCATCTTTGCCCGAGTTTTTGCCGAGGATTGACAACACGGCTTAATCGTCAGCGAGCTATCGCGTCTCTGACGATAGCAAAGGCTGGCCCGCCAGAGACATCCGGCTGTGCCGCATTCCCAAAAGAAAACCGCGCGAAAAACTAAGGGAAATGCACTAGGGCGAATTGCGTGTCAGACGCTGCGCAGCTTTGAGCGACAATCGTCACCTTTCGCCCAAGACCGGCAGGCCGCACCAAACGCTTCAAACAACGGGCGCGATACCGGATCCGCTTTAGCGTTCCATTCCGGGTGCCACTGCACCGACAAAGTAAAGCCCGGCGCGCCGTCGATATAGATCGCTTCGGGTGTACCATCAGGCGCATGACCGTCAACCACAACACTTGAACCAGCCACTTTGATCCCCTGCCCGTGCAAGGTGTTTGTCTGAACCGATCTTTGCCCCATCAGCTTGTGAAACACACCATCCTTGGTAAAAGTCACGTCATGGCGCAGGGCGAATTTTTCTTCCAAAGAGCCATCGGGGGGCATTCGGTGATTATCCCGGCCCGGCAGGTCCCGTATCTCCGGGTAGAGTGATCCGCCCATTGCCACGTTGACCTCCTGAAATCCTCGACAGATACCCAGAAACGGCTGCCCCCGGTCAACCAATGCCCGTATCAACGGCAAAGTAATCCGGTCACGGTTGCTATCAAATTCACCATGGGCTTCAGTTGGCTCTTCTCCATATTCTGCAGGGTGCACATTGGCGCGCCCCCCGGTAAAGACAAAGCCCGAAAATTGCTCAAGCAGATCGGACACCCGCACATGATCCGGTTCGGCAGGTACCAACACAGGCAAGCCTTGTGATACCTGACCCACAGCAGATATGTTGATGATCCCCGCGGCCTGAACCTCGTAGGTGTCGTTTATCATGTGGTGATTGGAGATAATTCCAATTAACGGGCGGGGCATGAAAGGCACCTCAGTGATTGCGTGTGGTGACTGTATAGCCGATCATAACGATCCCTGAACAGGTCACCTTACGCGCAGGTCACTGTGCACCAAATCACAGTCGCAAATGCGCCTAAACCTCAGACGCAAGACCCGCCGCAGTGATGCCCGCAACCGCTGCCACAACGTCATTGTCAGATGTGTCGCCAGTAACGCCCACCGCCCCAATAATGTCGCCACTGTCATCACGCACAAGCACGCCGCCGGGCACCGGAACGACCTGGCCACCATAGACACCGTTTATCGCGGCCATGAAATAGGCCTGCTGCTCTGCGCGCGCCATTTGCGCCGTTCCCGCAAGACCCAACATCACAGAGCCATAAGCCTTGCCCTGCGCAATACCGAACCGTCCCGGTGCAGCGCCATCTTCGCGTTCGAACGCTTTGCAGTGGCCGCCGGCATCCAGCACAACAACCGACAAAGGCTTAAAGCCCATCTCTCGGCCCTTGGCGAACGATTGTGAAATAATCGTCTGTGCCTGTTGCAATGTAATCGCCATTGTATCTTCTCCTTAGTTATCGGCCAGTTGAGCATTCTTTCGGCCAAAAATATCCTTGAGAGCGCGAGGGGCTAGCCCCTCGTCCCCCAACAAAACTGATTTAGCTTACGTTCAACTGGAGTTCTGCAGCTAAAGCCTTAAATTCCAGCCGCCGCGCATGCAACACAGGCTCTGTATATCCAGAGGGCTGGTTGCGCCCTTCGAATACCAAGTCACAGGCCGCCTGAAAGGCAATGCCGTCAAATCCTGGGGCCATCGGCGTGTAAGCCGGGTCGCCGGCGTTCTGACGGTCCACTACGGCCGCCATCTTTTTCAACGCGGCCAACACGGTATCTGAGCTGACCACACCATGATGCAGCCAGTTTGCCAAAGCTTGTGCGCTGATCCGGCATGTTGCACGGTCTTCCATCAGACCAACATCGTGGATATCTGGAACCTTGGAACAGCCCACACCCTGATCTATCCACCGTACCACGTACCCAAGGATGCCTTGAGCGTTATTTTCAATTTCATGGGCAATAACCTCTGGCGAAAAATTGCGACCCATGGCTGCTGGAATGGCCAGCAGATCATCCAGAGTGCCTCGCGCGCCACCCGCCATTATTTTAGCCTGACGTGCCAGAACATCGACTTTGTGGTAGTGTGTCGCATGCAAAGTGGCCGCTGTCGGCGATGGCACCCAGGCGCAATTAGCGCCCGCGTTGGGATGTCCAATTTTGGTTTCAAGCATCTGCGCCATCAGGTCCGGCATCGCCCACATGCCTTTACCGATCTGCGCCCGGCCCTGCAGGCCACAGGCCAAACCGATATCGACATTACGATCCTCATAGGACGCAATCCAGGCGCCATCTTTCATCTCGCCTTTGGGCACCATGGGCCCCGCCTCCATCGAGGTGTGAATCTCGTCACCTGTGCGGTCCAAGAAGCCAGTATTGATAAAGGCCACGCGCGATTTCGCAGCCCGGATACATTCCTTGAGGTTCGCGCTGGTGCGCCGCTCTTCGTCCATTATGCCGAGTTTAACCGTGTAGGCAGGCAGGCCCAGAACCGCTTCGACGCGCGAAAAGATCTCGTCCGCAAAGGCCACTTCCGTCGGCCCGTGCATCTTGGGTTTGACCACATACACCGAACCCGCAACCGAGTTGCGCATCCCTCCGGTCTTGCTCAGGTCATGCATCGCGATCAGTGTGGTCATCATCGCATCCATCAGACCCTCGCCGATCTCTCGACCATCACGGTCCATTATGGCGGGGTTCGTCATCAGATGGCCTACATTGCGCACAAGCATTAGGCTGCGGCGTTTGACGACAAAATCTGCGCCATCCGGGCCTGTATAATTGAAATCATTATTGAGTTTGCGGATGATTGTTTTGCCGCCCTTGTCGACCGCTTCTTCCAAATCGCCGCGCATCAAACCCAACCAGTTGGAATAAGCCAAGACTTTGTCCTGTGCATCGACGGCAGCGACGCTGTCTTCGCAATCCATGATCGCCGACATCGCCGATTCCAGATTTATCGACGCTATGCCCGCTGGGTCAGTCGCACCGATTGAGTGGTCTGGATCCACCAAAATTTCAACACCCAATCCATTGTTTTTGAATAGAAAATGTGCGCCTAGATCAGATGTGGTGTGGCCCGCATATTGCGCCGGATCAGACAATGCAACCGGCGCACCAGCAATGGTCACCACCAAAGAATTGCTGACGACGGCAACCCCGTCCACATCCGCCCATTTACCACCTGCCAGCGGCACCGCATCATCCAGAAACCCTTTTGCCCAAGCCACAACACGCGCACCCCGCGCCAAGTCATAGCCCTTGCCGTCGGGCAAATCACCCAACGCATCCGTGCCATAAAGCGCATCATACAGACTGCCCCAGCGGGCATTGGCCGCATTCAGTGCAAAGCGCGCATTGGTGATCGGCACCACCAATTGTGGCCCGGGTATGTTGGCAATCTCGGGGTCAACGTTGTTTGTATCAATTTCGAACGCTTCACCCTCAGGCACAAGGTATTCTATGTCACGCAGAAATTGTTGGTACGCGTTGGCATCAAAATGATCTGCGCGGTTTGCCACATGCCACGCATCAATCTTGGCCTGCAGATTGGCTCGCGTATCGAGCAGCGCACGGTTTTTTGGCCCTAAATCATGCACCAGTGCCGACAGGCCGGTCCAGAAATCTGCGCTTGCCACACCGGTGCCAGGCAATGCCTGCGTTTCGACAAAATTGGCCAGCGTATCCGCCACCTGCAGTTCAGCTCGTTCAACGTAGTTTGTCATAATACACTCTTGCCCCGGCTCTATTGTATGCGATGGCGTGCTTAAGGTGAATGTTTCCTATCGTAAACAGCATTGGTCCGAAAATATTACCAAAATCAGCAATTATTTTAAATGCCCGGCAGAAATTTGACGAACCAGCGCAAAATTGCAATTCTAGATTGCATTCATCGCTTAGTTTTTGGATTTTGCGTTGCGTCGGCACCGCTGTGAACAATACTTCACATCGTCCCATACCTTTTCCCACGCTTTGCGCCACGTGAACGGGCGCTGGCAGACCGGGCACATCTTAACCGGCAGATCAGACTTCTTGCGCATGCGGGCCATCAGAAATCAAAGCCCATCTGACGGGAATCTGCCGTGTCAGATACCCTTTTGCGTGGTTTAGCTGCGCGATCATTCACGAAATGGCGCTGCGGGTCCTTGCGGCTGGCATGTTTGGTAATGACCCGCGCGGCCTCTTGTCGGAACTCAGGGCCCTTGCGCACGGCCCAAACTTTTTGGCGCGCTTCTCGCGCGGCCTCGGCCACATCCACTATTGGGTATGGATAGGCTTGACCAAGAATCGTGTCGGCCCCCGTCCAAGTCCATGGCTCCTGAAGATACGCATCAGGTACGGCCGCGAGTTCGGGAACCCATGTGCGGGTGAAGGTGCCAGATGGGTCCTGATCCCGGCCCTGTTTGATCGGGTTGTAAATGCGCACAGTATTCATTCCCGTTGTCCCCGATTGCATTTGGATCTGCGGCCAATGAATTCCCGGTTCGAAATCGGTGAATTGACGCGCCAGATGCAGGCCAGTCACCCTCCAATCCAACCACAAATGATATGAGGCCACAGCCGTCACCATGGAGCGCATCCGAAAGTTAAGCCACCCCGTCGCATTCAGGTATCGCATGCAGGCGTCGAGAAACGGCAGCCCCGTCTC
>JABITU010000245.1 GCA_018668195.1 Tateyamaria sp.
ACGTTTGCCGATGCCCAACCGGGGGCCCCGATCCACATCTCGCCTTGGCCATTGCCATCACTGTCCATCAAAGCCGCGACGTCTGGGCGGCCCAGATCGGCAATATCGGTGATGGAATTGGCGTCGGAAAAATCTTGCGATACGCAGAAGCCTTGATTGCCCTCATAGGGGTTGGACGACAGCGTGACAGTGCCTGCTTCGTCTACATATTTGTTGGTAAAGCTTTCCTGATTTGGCAACCATACATCGGGGTGTACATCGATGTCGCCCTTGCCCTGATCCATCGCTTGAAAGATCGTAGCATTGTTTCCGGGAACCATTTCGGCGGTGCCGCCGATCCGCATTTCAACGACTGCGCCCAAAAGATGCGCAATGGCCTGCGCGCCAGTCCAGGATGGCACGCCAATCTTGACTTCTTCGGCCGCAAAAGCGGGCGCTGCAAGCAGGCTGATCGCCGACGCGAACGTGGCCGACTTAAAGGTCTTTTTCAGTGACATTTTGTAGTCTCCTTGTTGATTGATTTATTTATTTTCAAGCAGTATATCCGGGAAGGTCGAACGTATCCGTGTACCCGAATAGGGCGGCGCTGCCGCCGGTGTGCAGGAACACAACATTGTCCATGCCTTCGAAGTATCCTTTGCGAATCTGGTCGATTAGGCCATCCAACCCTTTGCCTGAATAGACTGGATCGAACAAAAGCCCCTCGGTCTGGGCTAGCAGTTTGACGGCGTCTATCATCCCCTGTGTCGGCATCCCATAACCGGGACCAACGTAGTCGCAATTGGCCCGTACGTCTGCACGGTTGATGGTCAGGCCGGTGCCCATGTGGTCCGCTGTCCGTTGCGCCAGATCGAATACCATCTGCTCTTGCTTGTCTTGCGGTGCACGGACACCGATACCCAGAAGGTGGATGTCGCTTTGGATGGCTGCCAGACCAGCAACAAGGCCAGCTTGCGTGCCAGAGCTGCCTGTTGCGTGCACCAGCGCATCAATCTTTAGGCCAATATCAGCCGCCTGTTCGGCAAGCTCGCGTGCGCAATTGGCATAGCCCAAGGCTCCAATCGGGTTGGAGCCTCCGCCGGGTATAATGTATGGTTTGCGCCCGTTCTGAATAACGGTCTCGGCAAAGGTGGCCATCTCTGTATTCATGTCGGTGCCGCCGCTGCGCTTGGACACTGTTGCCCCGTGCAAACGATCCAGCAGTACGTTGCCGTTCATTATGTAATTTTCGTTGTTCGAATTGGTGCGGTCTTCGAGCAGTATGTGGCACTGCATGCCCAACTTGGCGGCGGCTGCCGTTGTTTGTCGTGCGTGATTGGACTGAATGGCACCTTGAGTGATGATCGTATCCGCGCCTTTTTGTTGCGCGTCGGCCATCAAATATTCAAGCTTGCGTGTTTTGTTTCCACCAGACGATAGCCCCGTACAATCGTCCCGCTTTACCCACAGGCGTGGGCCACCAAGTTCCTCGCTTAGACGGTCCATCGGCTCGAGTGGCGTTGGCAGGTGCCCAAGACGTACGCGGGGAAATTTGGCCAAAGCGATCGACAGCTCTTTGCACAGACTGACTGTCAGAGCCGGAGCCGGGTCGATGTCACGGTCGGAGATCTGCGGAGACTGAGTCATTCAATGGGGTCCTTTGAGATGCATCGCCCAAAGCCTGCCCTATGCCAAAGGGGAAAAATAATGCTTTTTTCTTGGTCTGCCCATATAATTTGTATGGCAACCGCAGGGAGCACTGCATGGACCTCAGATTTTTAGAAGACGTTCTGATCTTATTGGAAGAAGGCAACATGACCCGCGCGGCAGCGCGCCGGAATATCACGCAACCTGCTTTTTCCCGCCGGATTCGTGCATTTGAAACCTGGTTGGGCGTCGAAGTTCTAGACAGGGGCGTCAATTCGGTCGAGATCAGCCAGGCTCTGTCAGAAAATGAAGTCGAGATGCGGGCCCTTGTTGGCCGGATCGAAGATTTGCGAGGCAAGATTGCGCAATTTTCGCCAACTGGTCCAACAATCTCTATCGCCGCTCAGCACGCGCCCATCATTTCAACGTTTCCCAGCATGATGGTTCACGCGCAACACCATTTTCCAGCCATGAAGTTTCGCCTGAGGGCTGGCAATCTGCGCGATTGCGTATCCATGTTTATGCGAGGAGAGGTGAGCATGCTGCTGTGCTACGAATCTGAAAATGCGGGTCCTTTGCCTTTTGGTGATACGATCCGTCGCGAATTGTGGGGCTTGGATTACTTGGTTCCTGTGATCGGTGGAAAATTGCGATACACCGTGAAAGTGGACGGAGATATACCGGCCAACAGCCCTTCGATCGTCTACCCTGTCAGCAGTTACTTTGGCGAGTTCTTGCAATCTGCCGCGCGACCCTTTGGTACCTCTGCGTTCAGTAATAACCCGGTTTGCGAGTCCGCGTTTTCGAGCGGTGTTAAAGAACTGGTTTTGGATGGTATTGGGGTTGGTTGGATACCATTTAGCATGGCGCATCGCGAAATTGAAAATGGCAGCTTGATTTCGCTTGCAAACGTCTTGGGTAAAGAACCCCTAAAGGTCACGTTATATGCAAACAAAACTGATGGGCCGTCGAATGCGTTGCTCGATATCTGGGCGACCGCCCAGCCGTAGGCAGTCGCAAATGTCTCGCTGGTGTGTCTGAAAACGTCGTCAGTTCGAGTCAAATGGCGAAAATCGCACGCACTTAGACCGTTGCCAGGCAAATGACGATGCGTTCCTTTCGGCCTTTATCTCGTCGTTGTTCCACGGGGCTTCTATTCGAGGGCGCATTAATCGACTATGCGGTTTGGCAAATGGGCCGTGACGACGGCCGGAAAGATTGGAGACGTCATATGCGAGCGATGCAAGTCACCCAGTTGGGGCAACCCCTCGAAATGCGTGAGGTGGATAGACCGGTCGCTGCTGCGGGCGAGGTTCTTGTTCGTATTCAGACTTGCGGTCTCAATTTTGGTGACACTTTGATCGTAAAGGGCACCTATCAGGAGAAGCCACAATTGCCGGCCACCATTGGTATGGAGATGTGTGGCATCGTCGAGGCGGTAGGAGCAGGCGTTACCCATTTGAAACCGGGGCAGCGCGTGGCGGCCTATGCGGGCTTTGGCGGGTTGGGAGAATACGCAGCACTGCCGGCTTCCATCTGTGTTCCAATCCCGGATGCAATGACGGCGGTCGAGGCCGCGGCATTTCTCGTGGCATATGGCACAAGCCATGTTGCGCTGGACTATAAGGCGCATTTGAGATCTGGAGAACGACTTTTGGTTCTGGGTGCGTCAGGTGGAGTTGGGCTGACTGCGGTGGAGTTGGGCAAGTTGATGGGGGCAGAGGTGATTGCTTGTGCGCGCGGCGCAAAGAAACTTGCCGTCGCACGGGATGCAGGGGCAGATCATTTGCTTGACAGTGAAACGGTTGATCTGCGCGCCGAGGTCAAAGCACTTGGTGGAGCGGACGTAGTTTATGACCCCGTGGGCGGCGAACTGTTTGATGCCGCGCTACGCGCTTGTAACCCTGAGGCGCGGTTACTGCCCTTGGGTTTCGCCAGTGGTAAGGTGCCACAAATCCCATCAAATATTTTGCTGGTCAAAAACCTGACTGTGATCGGCTATTATTGGGGGGGATATACAAGGGTAAACCCACAGGTGCTGACTGACAGTTTTAAGGTGGTGTTTGACTGGTATGAGAAGGGCAAGTTAAGGCCGCATGTCAGTCATGTCTTGCCATTATCCCAAGCCAACGCGGGTCTGGAGTTGCTACGCAGTCGCCAAGCGACTGGCAAAGTCGTGATCCAGGTCGACGCATGACGTTTCCCGATCTGGAAACCCGCCTGGAAAATGTGCTATGTTCTGGCGCAGCTAATGGCGCGCCTTGATCTGACCTCGGGCAATGACGCGCGCTTTTTGCCGTTCCCGAAAAAAGACGAACAGGCCCGCGGCCAGAATCAGAAGGATACCGATCCAGACCTCGAGAACGGGTACATCGCCAAAGACGACAAAACCCCAGATTACGGCCAAAGGCAGGCCAATATATTCAAAAGGCGCGACAGTCGCCGCATCTGCCAGCCGGTAGGCCTGGCTCAAGCAATAGCCAATGATCGCAGAATTCATGCCCAAACCGACAAAGATCCAAATGTCGCTGTCGTCAGGCCACACCCAGGCGCGCAGCAAAAAGGTGACCGAAGCGTTGCTTGAACCTTCGGCAAACCTGCCATCACCGGCAACCAGATAAAACGCGGCTGACACGAGTATGAATGTGGCTTGGATGTAGACCGCTAAGGCGCTTGCCTTGCTTGTCACACCCAATTTGCGCGTCAGCAACTGGTTCAATGCATATGTCAGGGCCGCCAATACGGGCAGCAGCAAAACCATGCGGTTGACCTCCAGCGCACTGCTGTCGGCCCACGGACGTTGCATCACTACAACACCCAAAAAGCCGATTGCCACTGCTGACAATCGCAGGGGTCCAACCTTTTCACCTAGAATCGGGATGGACAGAAGAGTTATGAAAAGAGGGGCGGCAAAAAATAGGGCTGTCGCGTCAGCAAGCGGTAAAACTGCCAAGGCCAGAAAAAATGTCATATTTGCGATCACGATCATAAGCCCTCGCGTTGCATGCAACCATGGCCGATCAGTGCGCAAGATGCCCCATCCGCCCTCTACTTGCACCATAACAAGGCTGAAAAAGATCCCTATACTCGATCGAACAAAGATAATCTGATGCAGCGGGTAGCCGTCGGACAGTTGCTTGACCAGCGAATCATTGACCGAAATACAGGCCATTCCAATCAATACGAAAAGGATAGCGAGGTTGGGTATGTTCTGTGCAGGCTGGCTCATGGCCAAGTGCTATCATGAATTTGGGTTCTGTCAGTGGCAATCACACATAGCGTCTGGTTTAATCCTGCGCTATCACTGCGCCGAGCCAAAATACGGAGTGCAAAGATGAAAATGTCCGACACCCGCCAGATCGCCGCCGCGCCTTCTGAAGTCTACGCAGCGCTTTTGAACCCAGAGGTTCTGAAGGCCTGTGTTCCTGGTGCGACCGCTGTGTCTGGTGATCCTGAAAATGGGTTTGAAGCCTCGGTCACACAGAAAGTTGGCCCCGTCAAAGCGACATTCAAAGGTCAGGTCACCCTTTCGGACATGGTCGAGAACGAAAGCCTGACGATCACTGGTGAAGGTAAGGGCGGCGCCGCAGGCTTTGCCAAAGGCGGCGCAGAAGTGCGCATGTCGGCCAGTGATGGCGGCACTGAACTAAGTTATGACGTAGAGGCCAAAGTGGGTGGCAAGATCGCCCAGTTGGGCAGTCGCCTTATCGATGGTTTTGCCAAGAAGATGGCTGATCAGTTCTTTGTCAATTTGCAGGCCACCCTAGAAGGCCCTGCAGAGGGCACCGAAGAAGCTGCCGATGCCGAGGGGTCGGACGAAAAAGCAAAGAAGGGCTGGCTTGGGCGCTTGACGGGCAAGCAATAGCACAGGCCACCGCACGGGCATCCGCTTTGGTTTTAGTGGAACGTCTGATCTAAGATGCGCGGCTGCGAGCCGTTTGGAGAACGAATGCCCACAATCCTAAAGATAAAAGACCTGTGGAAATCCTATGCAGGCGGTTTCCAAGCGCTGAAAGGCGTCTCGATTGATATCGAAGAGGGTGAAATTATTGCGCTGCTTGGTCCGAATGGAGCAGGCAAGACGACACTTATTTCGACCGTTTGCGGCATCACTATGCCGACGTCGGGCACTGTCACCGTAGCAGGTTTTGACATCCTGACAGAGTATCGCAAGGCGCGCAGTCTGATTGGTTTAGTGCCACAGGAGATTGCGTTAGAACCATTTGAAACTGTCATCAATGCGGTCCGATTTTCGCGTGGGCTGTTTGGCAAGGGGCGCAAAGACGCAGTTGTCGAGGATATCCTGAAACGCTTGTCGCTTTGGGACAAACGCAGCAATCAGATCCGGGAACTGTCTGGTGGGATGAAGCGGCGCGTTCTGATCGCCAAGGCCCTGGCGCATGAGCCGCGCATCCTGTTTCTTGATGAACCCACGGCTGGTGTCGACGTGGAACTTCGCAAGGACATGTGGGACATTGTTAAACAGCTGCGTCTTGATGGCGTAACAACAATCCTGACCACGCATTATATCGAAGAGGCCGAAGCCATTGCTGATCGTGTTGGCGTGATCGCAAACGGCGAAATTCTGTTGGTCGAGGACAAGGACAAGCTGATGCTTCGCATGGGTCGCAAAGAGCTTGAAGTGCAACTGACCTCCCCCTTGAGTAATATTCCTGAGGCTTTGTCTGCTTACAACCTCACCTTAGCTAAGGATGGTTGGTCATTCGTCTATAGCTATAACACCAAAGGCGAGCGTACCGGCATAACCAAGTTGCTAACCGATGTCGCCGCCACGGGCTTGCAGCTGAGGGACGTGGTGACACGGCAATCAAGCCTTGAGGACATCTTTGTTTCACTTGTGCATAAGCAAGCTGAGGTGACGCAATGAACTGGACTGCTATTCAAGCCATATATCTGCACGAAATGGTTCGGTTCTTTCGTACGTTCGCGCAGTCGCTGATATCACCGGTTTTGTCGACTTCACTTTATTTTGTGGTTTTTGGCGCTGCAATCGGCAGCCGCATCGATGAGGTGGACGGGGTCAGCTATGGCGCATTCATTGTTCCCGGACTGATTATGCTTACGGTCATGACACAGTCCATCTCGAATGCGTCCTTCGGGATCTACTTTCCTAAATTCATCGGCACCATCTATGAGCTGCTGTCAGCGCCGGTCAACTTCCTTGAGATCGTCATGGGCTATGTGGGGGCCGCTGCAACCAAAGCCATGTTTATCGGAATTGTGATTCTAACCACTTCTTTCTTTTTTGTGGACATCCAGATAGCGCATCCGTTGGCGATGGTCGTTTTTCTGGTTCTCACCTGTGTCAGCTTTTCGCTTTTTGGGTTCATCATTGGCATTTGGGCGGGTAATTTCGAGCAGTTACAACTTGTTCCCTTGCTGATTGTGACGCCGCTGGTTTTCCTGGGGGGTTCTTTTTACTCAATCTCGATGTTGCCACCCGTCTGGCAGACGATTTCTATGTTCAACCCCGTTGTTTACTTGATTTCGGGGTTTCGGTGGGCCTTTTTTGGGTTGAGTGATGTTCCTGTTACCCTTTCTTTGTTGGCGATTGGCGGCTTTACGGCGTTGTGTTTGGGCACTGTTTGGTGGATCTTTAAAAGTGGATGGCGCATTCGGCAATGACGCCACGTGTGACAACTCGTTTGCGCGTCAGCCTTGTTTGTCGCCATGCTCCAATCTACATGGACATACATGAAAAGATGGATCCCTTTTGTTAAGTCCGACCCAACTGTTGCCGTGATCCGGTTGCAGGGGGTGATAGCGGGCGGTGCGCGTGGCGCGTTAAACGATCAGGCCCTCGGCCCGATTATCGAAAAAGCATTTTCGCGAGGCAAGCCGGTTGCTGTGGCGCTTGAGGTGAATTCGCCTGGGGGCAGCCCTGTGCAATCCTCTTTGATTGGTTCGCGTATTCGCCGCCTTGCTGATGAAAAAGAAATACCCGTGATTGCCTTTGTCGAAGACGTGGCCGCGTCGGGGGGGTATTGGCTGGCTGCTTCGGCTGATGAAATCTATGCCGATCCATCATCGGTTGTTGGATCTATTGGTGTGATTTCAGCCAGCTTTGGAGCGCATGAATTGCTGGCTCGCCAAGGGGTCGAGCGGCGAGTTTATACAGCGGGAAAGTCAAAATCCATGCTTGACCCATTCCGTCCGGAAAACCCCGAAGATGTCTTGCGGCTCAAAGGACTATTGGAAGACATCCACGCAAACTTCGTTGATCACGTGCAAAGACGCAGGGCAGGTAAGCTTGACGCACAAGCCGACCTGTTCACTGGCGAAGTTTGGTTGGCCCAAAAAGCCCAGCAGCTTGGCCTGATTGATGGCATCGGGCACATCAAGCCGCTGTTGAAAGAACGCTTTGGCGACAAGGTAAAGGTGCGGCAGTACGGGGCGCGCCGCCCGTTTTTGGCGCGGTTTGGTGCAAGTGTCGTCCACGACGCAATCGGGTCCATCGAGGAACGGGCTGCTTATGCACAATTCGGGCTATAGGAAATGCTGAGCAAAATTGTACTGCTGTTTCTAGCGTTCATTGCGATGCTTGCTATCTTTGGCAAATTGCACTGGATTGGAGGCAAACGTTTGTCACCAGCGAAATGTAGTTGTGGGCGGTATCGGATTGGGAAAGGCCCGTGTGCCTGCGGCAAGGATAAACCCTGATGGCGATGGTTTTGCCTTGGGCGTTAAGCTTTCTGGGTCTTATCATTTTGCTGTTGGCGGGTGACAGTTTGGTCAGGGGTGCTGTGAATCTGTCGCTGCGCCTTGGTGTGCCTGCGCTGATTGTAAGCCTTACAATCGTTGCCTTTGGGACCTCGGCCCCAGAATTGCTGATTGCGATTCAGGCTGTACTTGATGATGCGCCGGGTCTGGCGCTGGGCAACGTGGTTGGATCAAACACTGCTAACATTCTGATGGTGCTTGGTATTCCGGCGCTCTTGGCAACAATGCATACGTCGGAATGTGAAACCCGCAAGTCTTATGGTTTCATGATCTTGGCTTCTGTACTGTTTATTGCGCTGGCTTTCAGGGGCGTTTTTGATTGGATCGCAGCAGCTGTACTTTTGCTTGGCTTGGGCTCTGTATTATATCATGCGGCGCGCGAAGCAACAGGGCACAGAGCCACCTGCGCTGCGGGCAATGCGGACCAAGACGAGATCGACGGGGTTGATCCCAGCTTGCCGGGATGGCGGATAGCTGTCCTTTTGGTTTTGGGCTTGGTTGGCATGCCTCTGGGCGCTGACCTGCTGGTGAACAATGCGACGATAATCGCCAGAACATATGGGGTGAGTGATACAGTTATCGGCCTGACACTTGTGGCTATTGGGACATCATTGCCAGAACTCGCAACAACCGTCATGGCCGCGTTGCGCCGTCAGGCTGATGTTGCGCTTGGAAATGTGATAGGGTCGAACATGTTCAATCTGCTGGCTATCATTGGAATCGCCAGTCTGGTCGGACCCATCCCGGTAGATTCTGCATTCTTGCGATTTGACCTTTGGGTCATGTTGGGTGCGTCGATCCTGCTGGTGCCGTTTGTGTATATGCGCCGCGACATAACGCGGATCTGGGGAGTGATCTTGACGGCTCTTTATATAGCCTATCTGCTTGTTGTACTGAACTGAACCAACCATCAAAGGAATGCGCCATGACACGTGCGCTTGTGACAGGAGCCGGACATCGTCTGGGCCAAGCGATGGCCGTCTATCTGGCAAAACGTGGCTATGATGTTGCCGTGCACTATGCCAGTTCAGAGACTGGCGCAAACGAGACCGTCGCTCAGATTGAAGCGCTTGGACGACGGGCTGTGGCCCTGCAAGCTGACATGCTCGACGAGGTCGCCACGCACGCATTGTTCCAAGCGGCGACGGCTGAACTGGGTGGCCCTATCACCTGTCTGATCAACAATGCATCTATCTTTGAGTATGACACGATCCAATCTGCGACCCGAGAAAATTGGGATAGGCATATGAACAGCAATTTGCGGGCCCCGTTCATCCTGAGCCAGGCAATGGCTACACAGGGGCTTGAGCCAAAGGGGGACGTACAGAGCGAACCGCTGGCGGCCGGACTTATTGTGAACATGATTGATCAGCGCGTGCGTAAACTAACGCCCGAGTTCATGACCTACACACTGGCTAAGATGGGCTTGTGGGCATTGACTCAGACAAGCGCACAGGCGTTGGCTCCGGCGATCAGAGTTAATGCCATTGGCCCGGGCCCCACGCTTCAGGGTGGGCGCCAAAGCGCGGAGCACTTTGCCAAACAACGTGCCGCAACCGTATTGGGGCGGGGATCAAATACTGCCGATATCCTGGCGGCCCTTGGCTATTTTCTGGATGCGCCTGCAATCACGGGTCAGCTTTTGTGTGTTGATGGTGGCCAACATCTTGCGTGGGAAACCCCAGATGTCTTGGGTGTCGAATAGGTCACTTCAAAGGAGTTTTGCACGTCGTAAATGTTAGTAACGAAATATTTACTAAATGTGTTTGTTTTCAGTTGCTTGCATGTATGCAATAAAAAATTCATTTAAAAACAAACGCTTAATAAATCGCCTAATTTTTAGGCAATTTGGCGAAATGCAAGAAATACAACAAAAATTTGCGTAACTGTAGAACTTATCCTTATACATATCCACAGGTTCGGTGGATGTCTCTTGTGTTGCACCGGGGGCTGGATCGATGCAGCCATCAGGTGGTGTGAAACGAATCGAATGACAAAGAAAATCGACACAATTCAACCTGAGCCTGATCAACCGATCCCGGTCGGCTATGAAGTCATCCAGAGCTATTTAAAAACGCTCGACAGTTCTCCGGGTGTTTACAGGATGTTGGATCATGAAAGCCGGGTGCTTTACGTGGGCAAGGCGCGCAACCTACGCGCTCGCGTGTCAAACTACGCTCGTCCATCGGGACACAGTGGCCGGATCGCGCGTATGATTTCGATGACCGCGTCAATGATGTTTTTGACGACGAAAACTGAAACCGAAGCGCTGCTGCTTGAGCAAAACCTGATCAAGCAGCTTAAACCGAAGTTTAACGTGCTGCTACGCGACGACAAATCCTTTCCCAATATTTTGGTTACTGGCACCCATGCTTTTCCGCAGATCAAGAAACATCGTGGCGCCAAAAAAGAGCAGGGCGCTTATTATGGCCCGTTCGCCAGTGCAGGCGCAGTGAACCGTACGCTCAACCAACTCCAAAAAGTTTTTCTTCTCAGAAATTGCACTGACTCTGTGTTCGAAAGTCGTACGCGGCCTTGCTTGTTATATCAGATTAAGCGGTGCTCGGGTTCTTGTGTTGGCCTGATCTCTGACGTTGATTATGCTCAGTCCGTCAAGGATGCGGAACGTTTCTTGTCGGGCAAGAGCACAGAAATTCAAGCCCGGTTGGCGGACCAAATGCAAGAAGCCTCTGAGGCGTTAGAGTTCGAGCGGGCAGGTGCCCTGCGCGACCGGATCCGCGCAATGACTCAGGTGCAGTCAGCGCAAGGCATTAACCCGCGGGGCGTGACCGAGGCGGACATCGTCGCCATTCACCTGGAAAAGGGTCAAGCCTGTGTGCAGGTGTTTTTTATTCGGGCGGGTCAGAACTGGGGCAATCGCGACTTCTATCCTCGGGTTGGGGTGGATGTGGACGCGGCCGAGGCTCTCGAGGCTTTTCTAGGTCAATTCTATGATACCAAAGAACCACCGCGGCAATTGATTCTGTCCAATGAGATTGAAAACCCTGATTTAATGGTCGAGGCGCTGACGCAAAAACTGGGTCGGAAGGTCGAATTGTTAGTGCCCAAACGTGGCGAAAAAGCAGAGCTTGTTGATGGTGCGCTGCGAAATGCCCGTGAAAGTCTTGCGCGCAAGATGTCGGAAAGCGCTACGCAGGCCAAACTGCTGCAGGGGCTGGCAGAAGCATTTGATCTGCCTGATCCCCCCACACGGATAGAGGTATATGATAACTCGCACATTCAGGGTACCAATGCGGTTGGTGCAATGATCGTCGCTGGCCCCGAAGGGTTCATGAAAAATAGCTATCGCAAATTCAACATCCGTGGTGATGATCTGACGCCCGGCGATGACTTTGGGATGATGAAAGAGGTGCTTCACCGACGCTTCAAGCGTTTACTGAGCGAGGATCCCAATCGAGACAAGGGCCTGTGGCCTGATCTGTTGTTGATCGACGGTGGCGCAGGGCAGGTGTCGGCTGTGGCACAGATTATGCGTGAACACGGCGTCGAAGATATACCTATGGTCGGTGTGGCCAAGGGCGTCGATCGCGACGCCGGCAAGGAAGGGTTTCACCGCGTGGGCGTTCGACCCTTTGCGCTGCGCCACAATGATCCAGTACTTTATTTCTTGCAACGCTTGCGGGACGAGGCGCACCGCTTTGCCATCGGCACGCACCGCGCCAAACGTGCTAAGTCGAACATGGCCAATCCGTTGGATGATATCCCTGGCGTAGGATCTGCGCGCAAGCGCGCACTACTGGCGCACTTTGGCTCAGCCAAGGCGGTGGGACGAGCCAATTTGGCTGATTTGCGGGCTGTTGATGGCGTTTCCGAAGGATTGGCGCAAAAAGTGTATGATTTCTTTCACGATCAGGGATAATTTGTGGTGTCGCAGTATGCACGTAAGACTGCCCCTTTCGGGTGTCTCAAGAACCAACTACAAAGATGATATGATTTGGAATGTACCCAATATATTGACTTGCCTCAGACTTCTCGCAGCTCCTTTGGTTGCGGTAATGTTTCTCTACTTCACTAGGCCTTATGCAGATATTTTTGCTGTTGTGCTTTTCGTTGGTGCCGCCATAACCGACTGGTTTGACGGCTATCTTGCACGTGCATGGGGGCAGCAGACGAAACTGGGCACGATGCTGGACCCGATTGCCGACAAGGCGATGGTTGTGATTGCGTTGATGGTGATCATCGGGTTTTCGTCCTGGTCACCTTGGTTGGTTCTTCCCGCGACGGTCATTTTGTTTCGAGAGGTGTTTGTTTCGGGGTTGCGCGAATTTTTGGGTGATACCGCGGGCACGCTTAAGGTTACGCAATTGGCAAAGTGGAAAACGACGCTGCAAATGGTCGCCATTGCTGTGCTGTTTTCCCAAGGCGTGTTCGAACATTATTTTGGCATGTCGATTTGGGGAATGGATGAGAACATAGTCCGCGCTATCCTTAGTGGGCAGGAACAAGATTCGCATGGTCTGGCATGGAAGTTGGCTGGTGCAGAATGGGCTGGTCGAGTTGGGTTGTGGCTGTTGTGGCTAGCCGCTGCGCTGACTTTGATCACGGGCGTCGATTATTTCCGCAAGGCAATGCCTTTTTTGAAGGGTTGATGACGATGGAAGTGCTGTATTTTGCATGGGTCCGCGAGCGGATTGGCCTGCCACGTGAAACTGTGGAAACAGAAGCAAAAACAGTCATGGATTTGGTCGAAGTGCTGCGTGAGCGCGAAGAACGCTATTCCGCCGCATTTGCTGACCTGACCGCGTTGCGTGTGGCAGTTGATCAGAAACTGTCGGACTTTGATACGCCTTTGGCGGGGGTCCGTGAGGTCGCCTTTTTCCCGCCCATGACCGGGGGCTAAGGTGCGCATCGTTTTGCAGGATGGGCCGTTCAACTTTGGTGCCGAAGCAGACCGCTTTGCGCAGGAGCGCGCGGTGTCTGGCGCAGTCGTCACCTTTACCGGGATTGTTCGCGACTTGGGGGGCGAATTACAGGCAATGGAGATTGAACATTACCCCGGCATGACCGAAGCGGCCCTGACGGGCATTGCGGCGCAGGCGGCGAAGCGCTGGGAATTAGAAGACACATTGATCATCCATCGACATGGTCGTTTGCTGCCCGGTGAAATGATCATGATGGTTGCAACGGCAGCACCTCACCGTGTGGCCGCCTTTCAAGCAGCCGAGTTCCTGATGGATTTCCTAAAATCCCGGGCCCCGTTTTGGAAGCGGGAAGTCACAAAAGACGGATCCGTATGGGTGGACGCTCGTGACGAGGACGAAGCTGCTTTGACGCGCTGGTAAGCGCAGCTGTCTCGAAGCTCTTAGCCGGTTTGCTGGCTGTCAACCCAAGCGCGCAATTCTTCGGTTTCGTGGCGGGCGTCACGCAAACCGTCCATGGCGGCGCGCAACTCTGCTTCGGTTTGGCTTAGTTGGTTGGTCAGCTCTGCCTCGCGCTGCTGCAGGTAGGTGATCGCTTGATCGCGCGTTTCCTCTGCCTCGTGTAATTCTTGGCTCATCCGGTCAAGTTCGGCGACGTCACCGGCCGCAACGCGGGTAAAGCGATGGACCAGCCAATTTGCAAACCATCCCAAGCAAAAGCACACGAAAAGAATTATTGCAGTGGCAATGATAAACTCGGTTCGGCTCATCACTCATTCCCTTCTTCGGTGCCTTGCTGTTCCTGTGTATCGCCTGAACCGGCGATGTTTTCCAGCGTTGTTTCGTCTTCTGCCTGCGATGGTTTGGGTCGGATCAGCTTGAATTCGATGCGCCGGTTGGCTTCGCGCCCTTCTTCGGTTGTATTGTCAGCGATCGGCAATGCCTCGCCATAGCCTTTTGCTGTGTATGTCGCCGTCAGCACTCGACGGGCGCGCAGTTCGTTAAGTACCGATTGCGCGCGTGCCTGACTGAGGGACAAGTTCATTTCCTCGCGTCCCTGGCTGTCTGTATGACCCTGAATTTCCAGCTTCAAGTCGCCGCATTCGCGCAGCACGTCCGCGATATCGTCCATCGTCCCAAGTGCGGTGGCATCGATGGTCGCGCTGCCCGGTTCAAATGTGATTTTGGAAATTTCGACTATGTCTGCGATGTCTGCCTCGCACTCGTCAGCGGTGGGCTGAACTGCTGCCGGTTCGGGCTTTTTTAGGTATGTAATTCGAATATCAAAATCTTCTGCTTCGCCAAGTTTAGTTGCCAGCAAGGATGCGATTTTCGTGCTGGCTTGAGCATTGCTTGTGTTTCCAGAAATTACAAATGTGCCGGGTGTCACAGTGACGGCTCCATTTGACAACTCAGCCAGAGCCTCGAGCCCCGTCAGAACGCGCATGGGCCACGATGTCGGCAAATCATCAACAATGCGCGTTGCCGTATAGACGTTATCTGATCCAAAAGCGGCGCGGGCGTAGCTGTCGGCCATATTGCGCTGATTTCCGTCTGCCAAACGACCGCGCAGTTGCACCAGTCCTTCGGGGCTGAGAGTGGCCACGAATTCCGGTGGTCCCTTTTCTGGGTCAAACGTTTCTGGCAGTTTGGCAGAAAGCGCAAAGACCTCAGGGAGGGCTGTTTCAAGCTCACCAACAATGCGGTCAAATTCTGATTGCTCTGTTCCGTCGGCCGCGAACAACGTGATGTCAGCATCCGAAAATGTCACTGAACCGGCGCCGAGCTCTGCCAAAGCGTCGATCGATTGTTCGACGGCCATGCTCCAATTCGGGCTGGGCACGCCCATGCCCACCGTGCAGGTGGCGGTGCCGGTCGAACCCGCGCGTCGTGCTGCGGCAAGTATCCGGGTTTGTGCGATCCTGGTGTCGGCTGAGCAGGCGTCAAAACGCGTGCCCGTCTCGTCTATCACTACGCGCAAGGTAAATGGTGTAATGACCGGTCGGGGCGCTGCAATGTCAAGTGCCATGCGCAGTCCCGGCGGCACAGCGCGGTTCAAGTGCTGTTCGAGGCGTTCTTTTTCTTCGGCGCTGTCGCTAATTGCATTGATGGCCACCCTGCCGGCGGATACCGAAACCTTGGCTCTGGGCAGCCGCTCCATAGCGGTAAGTGCAAAACCAAGCGCGTCTTCCCATCCCGGTGGCACTGGATAGTCGGCCGTTTCGATCAGATCAGCGACCGGGGCCGTGCCGCTGATCTCTCGGATTCGGTTAAGGATTGCGTTGCGATCTGTCGATGCAGGGACCAGCCCGATAATGGACAGCCCCGAATCGTTGCGCAGTATCTCGGCTGAAAAGCGCGGTGCGGCGAGCGCAGCAACGGCGACCACCTGCATTTCGTCGATCAATCGGGCGGCATCAACCACCGAACCGGCTACTGACAGTGCAGAAAACCGTGTTGCTTCGGTCGGTGCCAAGCCAGCCAGCGTCACCTGTAATCCGTCTGCCTCAACCTCGGCCCACTTCATTTTCTGCTGGTCAAGCGCGTCCCTGACGCCCATCTCCGAACTGTCTTCGATCAATTGTACTGAATACGCTGCCGCAACGAGCGATAGGGTTGCCGCTACAGCAAAGGTGGCAAATATGATCAAGACAGAAGAAAAACGCATGAGCATGGCTTTGTCGCAGTTGAGTTGAAAATCGGTCTATGCGGTGCTGCCCACTTATTCAATCAAACCAGCAGTACTAAGCAAAAAAACACAAGCGGGATCATGCCTGTGTCACGATTTGAGCGGAAAAGCCAAAGACACTTTGCGGGATCGGCGATGTCGAGGTTTCGTAACTGCCAGCGCATATGCCAGCCCATGACCAACGATCCGCTAATCGCGTGAACACAGGCGACAACCGAAGCGTTTGTCAATCCCGCAAGGATCACCGCGATTCCCATCAACAAAACTGTCGCAATCAAGAAGCCTCGTAGCCAAGGCGCCGTGTGTGTACCAAATAGTCGCGCAGTCGATTTTATGCCGATGAGCGCGTCATCTTCGGTGTCCTGATGGGCATAGACCGTGTCGTAAAACAGTGTCCATGTGATCCCGGCCAGATACAGGACCACGGCAGGTAAACCCAGACTGCCGGTATGCGCTGTCCACGCCAGTAATGCGCCCCAGTTGAATGCCAGCCCTAAAAACACCTGGGGCCACCATGTGAACCTTTTGGCAAAGGGATAGACGGCCACAGGCAGTAGAGCGAGCACGCCAAGCAAGATCGCATTGGCGTGAAAGGTTAGCAGAATGCAGAAAGCGATCAGGGCTTGGGCGAACATCCAGACGACTGCGCTGCGCACGCTTACCTGACCGGATGGAATGGGCCGGGACCGCGTCCGCTCGACCCGGCCGTCAAAGTCGCGATCCGTGATGTCATTCCATGTGCATCCCGCGCCACGCATCAGCCATGCGCCTGCAGCGCAGCCAATCGCGATCCATGCGTCTTGCCAATGGGCGCTTTGGGTTGAGAGTATCGCCAGCGCCAGCCCCCACCAGCATGGCAACAGCAACAGCCATGTTCCAATGGGACGATCAGCGCGGCTCAGACGTAGATAAGGGCGCACAGGTGCCGGGGCCAACCGGTCGACCCAGTTGCCTGACACTGCATCCGACACAGGTCCGCTGTCCTGGGGCTCTGGCGAAGAGGCTTGGTTGCTCATATGTAGGGTCCATGAAAGACGCGAAAATCCGCCTTTATGTAGAGCATGATCTGGGTCTGGGGCAATCGGTTGTCCTGTCGCGGGATCAGGCACATTACCTTTTTGGCGTAATGCGGCTGTCTTTGGGCAGGCAGGTGTTGGTGTTCAATGGTCGCGATGGCGAATGGCAGGCCACGGTGACCGAGGCGGGCAAACGGGGTGGCGTTCTGACCTGCGTTGCTCAGACACGTCCCTTGCAACTGCCGCCTGACCTTTGGCTGTTGTTTGCCCCGATCAAAAAAACGCGCACAGATTTTATCGTGGAAAAAGCTGCAGAAATGGGCGCGCGCCGCATCATTCCGGTGCAGACCGAGTTTACCAACGCAGGCCGCGTTCAACGCGACCGCCTTCAGACACATGCGATTGAGGCTGCTGAGCAGTGCGGCGGCACATTTGTCCCGCAGGTGACAGAGCTGCAAAAGCTGGACCGGGCCTTGGCCGATTTAGGATCGCGCAACCTCATGTTTTGCGATGAGGCGCTAGCGGGCGACGCATCTGCGCTGCCTGATATATTAGGGCCTTGGGCCATTCTGATCGGACCAGAGGGTGGTTTTTCTGATCGTGAGCGCGCCCGGCTGCGCGGGATGGATCTGGCACATGCCGTATCGTTGGGGCCACGTGTTCTGCGCGCTGATACTGCTGCTGTGGCGGCGTTGACGCTTTGGCAAATGACGATCGGAGACTGGCAGTGACAGACGCGCTCCTGAGGATTGCAGGCGCTGGGGATGCGGCTGCAATAGATACGTTTCTTGCCTGCTATCCAGCAACGTCAATGTTCTTGAGGGGAAACCTCGCGCAGCATGGCACCGATGATCGCATGGCCCCTTATGGCACGACATTCTATCTGACCGAAAAGCACCGTCAGATCACTGCCGTGTATGGGATCACAAATCAGGGATATCTTATGGCCCAAGCGCCTGGCGCGTGCCCAGCATCGTGGGTGGCTTTTGCGGAACGGATTAATGGGCAAACCATTCTCGGAATGACTGGCGTTCCGGCGCAGGTAGAGCAATGCTTGGGTGCGCTTGGGGTGCGGGCCGGGCCATGGCAAATGTTTGCAGACGAGCCTTTATATCATTTGAATATCGCGGATCTAAAATCGACTTTGGTCACTGTGCGCGCGCCCGTTGCCGCGGATTTGCCGGTGCTGGAACGCTGGTTTGCAGATTATGCTGTGGACGTTGGGCAGGCCGAAGCAGGTGCACCGCCCTCTGATGCAACCCGTGCGCGGGCAGCGCGCGCTGTTGATAACCCGGATGTGGCGCTCTTTGAGCAAGACGGCGTGCCGGTTGCCATGGCGGGGATCAACGCGCGGCTGCCGGACATCGTGCAGATTGGTGGCGTTTACACGCCGGATGACATGCGGGGGCGCGGTTATGCCAAACGTGCATTGGCTGGATTGTTGCAACACAACCGGTCTCGTGGCGTGGCGCAATCCATTCTGTTTTCCAACAACGATAGTGCATCGCGAACCTACGAAGCGCTTGGGTATCAACATATTGGGCAGTACCGTGTGGCACTGCTGAAAGCACCGATCCGGACAGGAGATAAGCCATGAGTTTCATCAGACCTGAAGCAACGGCCACTCTGTGGCGCTGGCGTGAAGTTTTGGTCGGGGCCGCTCTTGCCGTGTTGGCCCTGTGGTGGCTGGCGGGGCCACAGGGGCTGCTGGGGATGATCGCCCCTGTGCTGCTGGTCGGGGCAGGGGCCTTGATCATGGTTGGGCTGCAACGGGGCCGGTTTCGTGGCGCGGGTGGTGGCATGGGCGCTGTGCAGGTTGACGAGGGGCAGATTGCCTATTTCGCCCCTCTGACTGGTGGCACCGTGGCGGTGCGAGATTTGCAGCGCCTGCGGCTTGACGGGGGGCAAAGCCCGGCCCATTGGGTGCTGGAACAGGCCGATGGCCCGGCCTTGATGATCCCGGTGGACGCGGCCGGGGGCGACGCTTTGTTCGACGCTTTTGCAACGTTGCCTGGGCTGCGTACTGAACGGATGCTGGCCCGGCTGCGGGACACGCCGGATGTGCCCGTCGTAATCTGGGAACGGGCACGCCCGACGCTGGAAGAAATGAAGCCGCGCGGCCACGCCTGAGGGGACAGCAGTTCAAACCTGCGTCATCCGGTC
>JABITU010000246.1 GCA_018668195.1 Tateyamaria sp.
GTGGTCGGTTTCCTCAAGTTTAGAACTACCATGGTAGTTTTTTGTTGACGAGTCGAGTTGAAATAAAACAAGGTGTTTCAAGAAGCAGCGAGGGGGGCGAAAATTGACCGTACAAAGCACGAATACGATGACGGATTTGCCCCTTGGTTTGCAGGGCGAATTGCTGACGGGCCTGCAAAATATTGCGGGTTCCGCGCAGGTCATTTCGGGCGAATCTGATCAGGCCGCCGCCTATTGCAAAGATTGGACAGGGCAGTTTTCTGCGACTCCAATCGCCGTCGTTAAACCCAAAACCACTGCAGAAGTCGCCGCAATCATGCGTCTGTGCCACGACCACGGGGTGCCGATTGTACCGGCTGGCGGGCGCACTGGTCTGTGTGGTGGTGGCGTTGCGACAGGCGATGGCGATAGCATCGTTGTTTCGCTTGAACGGATGAACGCGGTTCGCGCCTTGGACGTGAGTGCCCGCAGCATGACCGTCGAAGCTGGCGTTATATTGCAGACCGCTCAAGAGGCGGCGCGCGATCAAGGGTTGGCGTTCCCATTGACCTTTGGCGCGCAAGGAAGTGCGATGATCGGTGGGGTTCTTTCGACCAATGCTGGCGGATCGAACGTGGTCAAATACGGCACGACGCGCGAGCTGTGCATCGGGATCGAAGCGGTCTTGCCAGACGGGTCCATCATCAATGGGCTGACGGGTTTGCGCAAAGATAACACGGGCTATGATCTCAAGGATTTGCTGATCGGTGCCGAAGGAACCTTAGGCATCATCACCGCTGCGGTGTTCAAACTGTCGCCCCAACCAAAGGTACGCACGACAGGATTTTTGGCGCTGTCCTCGCTTGCGGATGCCCCACGGGTTTTGAACGCGCTTCAGGATCAGACCGGTGGCGGGGTCGAGGCGTTTGAATACATGCCGCAGGCCGCTGTGGATGTGATCTGTAAAGAGTTCCCAAAGACACGCCAACCATTGGATGCGCCTGCCGAAACAGGGATATTTTTCGAAGTGACCTCTGCCCGTCATGACGATGCAGAGCCAGATGAAAGTGGCGATACCCGTCTGCAGTCTTTGGTCTTTGCGGGGCTTGAGGGGCTGATGGAAGACGGCATCGTCATGGATGCGATGATCGCGCAATCCGAACAGCAGCGCATTGATCTGTGGACCATGCGTGAATCCATCCTTGAGGCGATCACCGCCAATGGTCCTGCCTATCATCTAGACATCGCGCTGCCCCTTGCGGCCGTTGCCGAATTCGTAACGACGATGGATGGAGTGATGGCCGAATTGAGCTTTGCGCCCCTGACGGTTGGGCATCTGGGTGACGGCAATCTGCACTACGCGTTGAGTGGCGCAGAAGGGCACAACTGGGCCGATCTGCCGCTGGCGCGGGCAAAGGAACAGGCATTCGCGCTGCTCACGCAGTTGAGCGGATCGTTTTCAGCGGAACATGGAATTGGGCAAAGCAAACTGGACGTGATGCGCGCGCTAAAACAAGACAGCCAATTGGCGGCGATGCGCAAAATCAAACAGGCGCTAGACCCGAACGGATTACTGAACCCCGGAAAATTTATACCTGAGGGTGATGTATAAAGGCCAATGCCTGTCAGCCCTTGGGAGGGGGCAGACGCAGGGATTGAGAAATAAACGAAACTAAAACGACTAACTAAGGGAGAGAAAAATGAAATTTACTTCAAAACTAAAGGTACTGGGTGCTGCTGCACTTATGGCATTTGGCGCACCAGCAATGGCCGCAGATTGGGAGCCAAACGGCCCCGTCACAATCGAAATCGGCTTTGGTGCCGGTGGATCGACCGACACTATGGGCCGCGTATTGGCCGAAGTGATGAAGGAACAAACGGGCTGGAACGTGATCGTTGAAAACCGTCCAGGCGGCGGTGGTGTCGCGATGTTCACAAGCCTGTCACAGCGTCCTGTAGATAACCAAACTGTTGGTATGGGTGTTGGTATTCCAGTGCTTGTGCAGCTGGTGCAACGCGGTGATGAACTGCCGTTCAACATCGACAGCTTTGACTACCTTGGCACAATCGCGAAGGCGGAATTGGCCCTCGTTGCCAGTGCAGACGCGCCGTTTGATACTCT
Organism: Tateyamaria sp.; assembly: GCA_018668195.1. The sequence continues at coordinate 2,102 of JABITU010000246.1, forward strand.
GGAAGAAATGATCGCCTACGCCAAA
>JABITU010000247.1 GCA_018668195.1 Tateyamaria sp.
CGAATACGCTGACATGCAGATGATTTCTGAAATCTATGGTTTGTTGCGCGATCAAGGTAGCCAAGAGCCAGCAGAAATTGGTCAAATGTTCGAGCGCTGGGCAACAGGCCCACTTAGCTCATATCTGATTGAGATTTCAGGCGCGGCGTTGCAATCTGTTGACAGCAAGACAGGTCAGCCAATGGTTGATGTGATCCTTGATAAAGCGGGTCAAAAAGGCACGGGCCGTTGGACTTTGGTTGAGGCGCTGAAGCTGGGGCAGTCCGCTAGCACGATTGAAGCTGCTGTTGGGGCGCGTGGATGGTCTTCGGAAAAAGATATGCGTGTTGCAGCCGATCCATTGTTGGAAAAAGGCGCGATACCTGCCGAACTGCCAACGGAAAAAGATATGGAAAACGCGATGATGGCGGCCCGCATTTTGGGTCACGCGCAGGGTTTCCGCATCTTGTCGTCCGCATCTGAAGAATTCGATTGGGCGCTGGATATGGCGCGGATCGCCGAAATTTGGCGCGCAGGCTGCATCATTCGCTCATCTTTGTTGGATGAGATTGCTGCGGCCTTCCGCGCAGAGCTACCGTTTGATCACTTGATCCTTGCGCCAGCCATCAGCGAGCTACTTGCTGTGTCCATCTCAGGTCTACGCCGCGTTGTAGCGGTTGCGGCACTGACGGGCCAACCGGTTCCCGCATTGTCCGCAGCCCTTGCGTGGCACGATACGATTGCTCGGGGCCGTGGCACTGCGAACATGATCCAAGCACAGCGTGACTTTTTTGGAGCGCATGGTTTTGAACGTCTGGACGGTGAAGGCAAGCATCACGGCGATTGGAACGCTGTTTAAGCTATTGCTTGCGCCGTTTGGCTCGCAGCGTTGGATCTTCTTTTGTAGGGTCTTCGGGCCATGGATGGCGCGGGTATGACCCACGCATGTCTTTGCGCACATCCGCGTAGCTGGTTTCCCAAAAACGCGGCAAATCTGCAGTGATCTGAACCGGCTTTTGCGCAGGGGACAGCAATGTAATTTGCAGAGGCTCTTTGCCGATCATGGGATGTTCGGTCACCCCAAACAACTCTTGCAGCCGTATTGCGATTTGGGGCTGCGTGCCGGAATAATCGATCGGAATTGTGCGCCCTAGTGGTGTTTCAAATTTTCCTGGTGCTGCGCGGTTCAATGCTTGGGTTTGGTCCCAATCAAGGCGCGCTTGCAACGCTTGGATTATGTCGAACGCCTTCCAATCGGTAGAACTGCGCACGCCACTGATGTGCGGCAGTAACCAGTCATCTAAAGTTTCAAGCAGATGCGTTTCATCAACCGATGGAAAGCTGGAATCGTCCATTAATTTGCAGCGGGCAATGAAGCGTTTGGCTGACTTTGATGGCTTTAGGCCAAGTTGTCGTATGCCTTCCATCATAGCGACCGCGATTTCATCGTCGGGGGCGTCTGACCATGTGTGATCTTCTAGAACAAGCGCGCCAAAGCATTCCTGCCGGCGAGTCAAGACGCGACCCTCGCGGCGCGACCATAGACAGACATTGCGCCATTCAATCTGGTCTTCAAATAAGTTACGCAACTCGCTGTCTGCCAGTGGGACGGCTTGTCTAATACGGGCCTCGCGGGGATCACCGTCTAGGTCGGTGGCCACAATCAGGCGATTGCCACCAATCGCATCCTCAGCCGGCATAATCGCACCTTTGCCCCCTGACAGGACGAAACGCGGCGCCTCACCCGCACGGCGCAATCCGATACGATCTGGATAGGCGAGGGCGGCATGTTCACCCAATGAGAAGGCGCGTTTTGAAGCCGGGGCGCGTTTGGCCAGTCGTTTGGTTTCGACCTTGATACGTTCAAGGGCACCACGATTGACCGCGCCGCCCAAACGGTTTGGGTCACGTATTACTTGGATGCGTAGGTTCAGATCAACCGATACACCGCGCAAGGGATCGCGTTCTGCCAAAAGGGCCGCGACTTGGGCGGCGTCTTTTCCCGCGGTTTCAATCATATGGGCAAGGCGGGGATGCAAAGGATAACTGGCCAAAGCACGGCCATGGGGCGTGATCCGCCCCTCAAAGTCCAGAGCTCCGAGCATTTTCAAGACGGCTTGCGCCTCTGCCAAACGACCCGCGTGGGGAGGGGTGACAAATTGCAGGGCCTCAGGGCCTGAACCCCAAACTGCCAGCTCAAGTGCAAACCCTGTGAGATCACCAACATCAATTTCAGCAGGTGGGTAGGCGGCCAAAGCGCCATCTTCACCGCGAGTCCAAACCTTGTAGCAATCACCTGCTTGCACACGACCTGCACGGCCTGCGCGTTGGGTGGCCTCAGCCCGTGTGACACGTTCGGTGACCAGACGGGACATGCCACTGGCAGGATCGAATCGGGCGCGGCGGGATTTGCCGCCGTCCACCACAACTTTGATATCTGGGATTGTCAGGGAGGTTTCTGCGATGGCTGTCGCCAACACAATTTTGCGCCCGTGCTTAGCAGGAGAAATCGCGTCACGTTGAGCAGTAAAATCCATAGCGCCAAAAAGTGGGGCGAGGGTGCAATCACCTTTGACTTGGCCTTCAAGCAGGCTGTGAACGCGGCGAATTTCGCCCTCACCGGGTAGGAACACAAGAACGCTGCCCGTGGTCTCACTAAGGGCGTGAAGGGTGGTGTCAGCAACGGCTTTTTCAAAACGGGTGGTTTTGGCAATCGGTTTGGTGAGCCAATGGGGGGTTACGTCGTATGCGCGACCTTGCGAGGTTACGATAGGGGCGTCCATGACTTCGGCAATCGGGGCGGCGTCTAGCGTGGCCGACATTGCCACCAGCAACAGATCATCGCGCAACGCACTGGCAACTTCGAGGCACAGAGCAAGGCCAAGATCAGCGTTGAGGCTGCGTTCGTGGAATTCATCAAAAATGACGGCACCGATATTGGGCAGGTCAGGCTGATCCTGCAACATGCGTGTCAGGATGCCTTCGGTCACAACCTCAATTCGCGTTTGTTTGCCAACCTTAGAGGTGCCGCGAATGCGGTAGCCCACGGTTTCCCCAACAGATTCGCCAATTGTCTGCGCCATGCGTTCAGCTGCGGCGCGCGCTGCAAGGCGGCGTGGTTCGAGCATAAGGATGCGGCCAGTGGTTAGGTTGGCATCCCTCATCGCAAGGGGCACACGTGTTGTTTTGCCTGCCCCAGGTGGGGCCTGCAGCACAACACGGCCCTGACAGCGCAGGGCGTCGATCACATCGGGCAGAACCGCATCAATGGGGAGTGTCAGTGTCATGCTGTCTTATCCGTTAATCTGTGCATAAGGCCAAGCAGAAGTGCTGTGAGGCTAGACATTTGGTCTGTGCTGCAGGACAAAAGCGGTGAATCACATGTGAGATGACCATGGACCTAGATGATCTGGCAAAACGAATTGCCGCGGGCGAACGCCGCGCCTTGGCGCGTGGTATTACGCTGGTGGAGAGTTCACGCGAGGATCACCGTGCCCAAGCAGCCCAAGTTTTAGCGGCTATGCCCAAAGACCGTCAAGCGTTGCGTATAGGCCTTTCGGGCACACCGGGTGTTGGAAAGTCGACGTTCATTGAGAGCTTTGGCATGATGTTGACGGGCCAAGGTCTGCGTGTGGCAGTGTTGGCGGTTGATCCTTCATCGGCCCGCTCTGGTGGGTCTATTTTGGGGGACAAGACCCGCATGGACCGTTTGGCACGTGATCCCAATGCATTTATCCGTCCATCGCCCAGCCAAACCCATTTAGGGGGGGTCGCGCGGCGCACGCGCGAGGCTGTCGCCTTGTGTGAAGGCGCAGGTTTTGATGTGGTGTTGATCGAAACTGTGGGCGTTGGACAATCAGAAACGGTCGTGGCCCAGATGTCTGATCTGTTCATGTTGTTATTGGCACCTGCGGGTGGTGATGAGTTGCAAGGCGTAAAACGCGGTATCATGGAGATGGCCGATATCATATTGGTCAACAAAGCGGACGGGGATCTAAAACCTGTCGCGATGCGCACGCGTGCGGATTATGCCGGCGCGCTGCGTTTGATGCGCAAACGTCCCCAAGATCCTGAGGGCTTTCCTAAAGCACTGACGGTTTCGGCCTTGGAAGAAGACGGGTTCGAAGACGCATGGACTGCGATGCTTGAGTTGGACGGATGGCGCCGTGCCAATGGGTTCTTTGATGGAACTCGATCAGCCCAGGCGCGTTACTGGTTTGAGGACGACGTGCGTAAGTTGTTGTTGGCGCAATTGGATCGTCGCGATGTGGCTCATGAGATGAAGCGTCTTGGTGGGGAGGTTGC
>JABITU010000026.1 GCA_018668195.1 Tateyamaria sp.
ACCCCTCAACTCAATGGTAAAGTCGAACGATCTCACCGTTCTGATCAGCAGGAGTTCTATCAACTTTTCAGCTACAAAGGCGACGTTGATCTGGACGCTAAACTCGACGAATGGGAGCGCTTCTACAACTTCGCTAGACCGCACGGCGCGCACAACGGCCAGACCCCTTACGAAGCGCTCAGAGACAAGCTACAGTAACAACGGAAGTGTCCCGCAGGTTCGTCTAGGCTACAGCGCGTCAACTTGTAGGTACTTTGATCGTCCAAATGCTGCACATGCGGCGTGACACAACCATAAGATTGTGCTCTGATGAAACTGCACTCGACTAAAAGGAGGACCGAATGAGCGTGACAGCCCATCTCGAAGAGTTGAAAAAAAAGCATCAAACCTTGAGCGAGCAAGTTGATATGGTTCAACGCTCACCCGCAGCAGACACCACGCAGGTCGCTGTCATGAAAAAACAAAAATTGAAACTTAAAGAAGAAATCACTCGCTTATCTGGTTGAGCAGGGCGCTCGCAAGCTGGCGCGTGCGGCAACAAGCGCACCGGCTGTGATTAGGATGGTTGCGCCGACCAGCGACCAGGTTGGTTGCGTGACCCCGCAGATAACCAAAACAATTGTCGAAACTAGGGGTGCGGCGTATGATGTCGTGCCAAGCAATTGGATGTCACCACGTTTCACGCCCACGTCCCATAGATAAAAAGCCAGCCCCACGGGACCCACGCCCAGCAATGTCATGCTGGCCCACCCAATAGGGTGTGACGGCCAGATTGTGGTTTCCAAAATGATATGTAGCGGCAAGGACAACGCCGCACTGACAAGGCAGAATACTGCGACCGATGCCGTGGGAACACTACCAATCCGTCGCGACACGACCGAATAGCTGGACCATGTCAGGGCGCAGGCGCCTGCCAGCACGTAGCCACTAAGTGAAGCTGCATCGAATCCTACGGTTCCATCCGATAAGACAATAACCGCCCCTAAAAAGCCGATGGCGGCACCAATCACATGGCCTTTGCGCAACTTTTCACCCGGTAACAGGCCGGATAGCAGTACAATCAGCAAAGGCCAAAGATAAGCGATAAGGCTTGCTTGTGCGGCTGGGGCCAAGCGCAGTGCTCCGAAATATAGAGCGTGGTATCCAAACAGCCCAAGAGATCCCAACCCGTAGACATGCAGCAGCACTGCGCGCAGCTGATACAATCCGCCCGATGCCGCAAGCCAGATCAAACCAAGCGCTCCGCCGATCGTAAAACAGACGGCGTTCAACTGAAATGGTGGCACCGGTGCTGACCAAACGGTAAGCAATGCTAGCATGCCCCAAAGTAACACAGCAACAAATCCCAAGGCTGTTGCGCGTTCTTGGCTCATGATTGCTGCACGTTAGTATTTGGGATCAGAGTCATCGCTTCGGTGATGTGAGAGTTCTTGTCAATTTCGGTCACCATCCAATTGCGAAAGGCGGCAATTTGGGGCCGGTCTTGGGTGCCTTTCGCACATAGAAACCGAAAACGGGCCCCGGTGTTTAGCGCGGTGGAAAAAGGAGCGATTAGACGACCATCAGCGAGGTCCTTGACCACCAGCGCACGACGCCCCAATACGACTCCAACGCCTGCGAGCGCTGCATCCAGCGCGTGATCCGCTTGGCTGAACCGCAGCCCATGGTCGGGGGCAAAGTCCACGCCCATGGCGCGAAACCATGTCTTCCAGTCAATACACGGTTTAATAAAGCTGATGCTATCGTCGAAAATTAGTGGCGCTTTAGTTAAGCTTTCGGGCGTCGTGTATTGAGCGGCGAGAGCAGGGGTCATAACGGGGCACACCCATTCTGCGGCCAGTGGGATTGAATAAAGCCCCTCATCCGCTCCATGCCCGAACCTGATCGCCACATCAATCGCATCTCTTCCAAAGTCCATGATCTTGAGCGACGCGGAAAAACGCAGCTCGATCTCTGGATGAGCCTGAGCAAATTCATACAGGCGTGGGGCTAGCCACTTGGCCGTAAAGGCTGGGCCCGCGGTCACCGTAAGTGATTGATTATCTGATTGTCTTTGGGCAGCTCTCCACGCGGTAGCAAGGGTTTGGAATCCGCCCAACGCACCCGGTGCCAAGGCGCGCCCCGCTTCGGTCAGCTCGACTGCTCGGTTTAATCGCCGAAAAAGCGGTGCGCCAAGATGTTGTTCTAACGACTTGATCTGAAACGACAACGCGGCTGGCGTGACAAATAGTTCATCCGCCGCCTTGGCAAAAGACATATGGCGTGCGGCTGCGTCGAACGCGCGCAAAGCAGTCAGGGGGGGTAAACGATCAACCATGACCAGTTAAATATAACTTATGTGAGGTGATGAAAAGTCTCGTTTGTCGGTTGGGTATTAAAGGCGCATATCAAGCCCAACAAGGATTACAACTCAAGGATTAACACCATGATCGAAGCAAGCACAGACCGCGCCATTCGGAACGCAATACAAAACGCTCACAAAGAACGGGCAAAGGCCATGAAAGATGTCTGGGCTTGGATGTTCGGCGGAAAAAAATACTGTTGATTGCCCGGTGATTAGCGCAGGGCTGTCATGTTTTTGCATGAAAAAGGGGCTGATGCACGAAGCATCAGCCCCTTTTTCTGCGCGTGGCGGAATTCAAACGAAGAATTGCGCGCCGTTGGCTGAGATGGTTGAGCCGTTGATAAAGCCCGAGTCGTCCGATGCCAGGAACACAACGCAGCGTGCGATTTCCTCTGGTTCCCCGAGGCGGCCTGCTGGGATCTGGGCGATAATGCCCTCGCGCACTTTCTCCGGGACGGCCATGACCATGTCAGTGCCGATATAGCCCGGGCAAATCGCGTTGGCGGTGATGCCTGCGCGCGCGCCTTCCTGAGCAAGGGATTTTACAATACCCAAATCGCCCGCCTTGGTTGCGGCATAGTTCACTTGCGCGAACTGGCCTTTTTGGCCGTTAATCGAGGAAATAACTATTACTCGACCAAATTTGCGTTCGCGCATGCCGGGCCATACCGGATGGACGGTATTAAACACGCCGGTCAGGTTGGTGTCGACGACCTGATGCCACTGTTCTGGTGTCATGCGGTGAAAGGGGGCGTCACGTGTGATGCCGGCGTTGGCCACGATCACGTCGATCGGTCCCAGATCGGCCTCGACCGAAGCGATGCCAGCAGCAGAATCATCATAATCTGCGACGTTCCATTTATACGTCTTGATACCGGTTTCTTCGGTAAATTTGGCCGCAGCTTCGTCATTGCCCGCATATGTGGCAGCGACGGCATAACCTGCGTCTTTGAGGGCTTTCGAAATTGCGGCACCGATGCCGCGGGAACCACCGGTGACTAGAGCAACGCGGGACATTAGGGACTCCTGAGATTAGATACGTGAGCTTGTTTCGTTTTCGGGACAGTTTGCGTATGAAAAATACAAACGCATGCTGTGTGGTCGGCCAGTTGTGTAAAGTGAAGTAGGGGCGGCCCCATGCGGAGCCACCCTTTTTGGGATTAGTCGCGTTCGAGGCACATGGCGACACCCATGCCACCGCCTATGCACAGCGTAGCCAGTCCCTTTTTGGCGTCTCGACGCTTCATCTCAAACAGCAGGGTGTTGAGAATTCGCGCACCAGAGGCACCGATAGGATGACCAATCGCAATCGCACCACCGTTCACGTTTACGATGGCAGGATCCCAACCCATATCTTTGTTGACGGCACAAGCCTGGGCCGCAAACGCTTCATTGGCTTCAACCAGATCAAGGTCTTCGGGTTTCCAACCTGCCTTCTCCAACGCTTTGCGGCTGGCATAAATTGGACCAACACCCATGATCGACGGGTCAAGGCCAACGGTAGCATAGCTGGCGATACGCGCCAGCGGCTCGATCCCACGTTTCTCGGCATTTTGGGCGGTCATCATCAGTGCGGCAGCCGCGCCATCATTAAGGCCCGATGCGTTTGCAGCGGTAACCGACCCGTCCTTGGTGAAGGCGGGGCGGAGTTTTTGCATCGCTTCCATAGTTGCACCATGACGTATGTATTCGTCAGCGTCGACAATGATGTCACCCTTGCGCGTTTTCACGGTAAAGGGCGTTATTTCATCCGCAAATCTACCGGCCTTCTGAGCGGCTTCAGCTTTGTTTTGACTTGCCACGGCAAAGGTGTCTTGGATGTCGCGGGTGATCTGCCATTGATCAGCTACATTCTCAGCAGTCTGGCCCATGTGGTAACCGTTAAAGGCGTCCCACAACCCGTCGCGGATCATAGTGTCGATATATTTCATATCGCCCATCTTGTGACCGGCGCGCAAAGTGGCGGCATGGGGGCTAAGGGTCATGTTTTCTTGTCCGCCACCGATCACAATATCCGCATCGCCCAATTGGATGTGTTGTGCTGCCAACGCAACCGCACGTAAGCCTGAACCGCAGACTTGGTTAATGCTCCATGCTGCAGACGCCTGTGACAGACCCGCGTTAATGTGCGCTTGACGGGCAGGGTTTTGACCCTGTGCAGCAGTAAGGACCTGTCCAAGAATGGTCTCGGATACCTCGGCTTTCTCGACGCCGGCGCGTGCGACCACTGCCTCCAAAACGGTGGCCCCCAAGTCGTGGGCGGGGGTGTTGGCAAACGAACCGCCAAAGCTGCCAACGGCAGTTCTGGCAGCGGAAGCGATGACGATGTTGGTCATAGGGTCAGATCCTCTGTCTGTTTGAAAGATAAAGTTACGAGGATAACCCCGGTTTGTGGGGTTCAAAGCCCACGCCAGGCTCGCATACCGGATTTGCCGCAGCGCGGCAATGGGCATGGTGTCTCAGGCGCGTTGACCGGCTTTTGGTCTTACGCCTCGTTTTCCACTCTTCTCGTTGAGCAGCCAATCGGGTCGGATGCTTGGTGCCGCAAAATAGTAACCCTGCAGGCAATCTACACCCATCTGTGTCAACTTTTCCGCGTCCGCTTGACGTTCGACCCCTTCGGCGACGACCAGCATGTCAAAGTGCTGACCGATATCAGCAATCGCACGTGTCAGAATTTGCATATCTGGATCTTCGGCGATGCCATCACAGAACAGCATGTCAATCTTGAGCACATCGAAGAGGAAGTTTTTAAGATATTTCAAGGCGGTGTAGCCCGATCCAAAGTCATCCAATGCGAATGAGATGTTGGACTTGCGCAGGCGAGCCATAAAGTCGATGACCAACTCCGGCTGATCCATGGCGGAGCTTTCAGTGATCTCGAGGATCAGTCGCTCGCCAAGAGTGCTGTCTTTTTTGACCCAGCGTTGTAAGGTCTGCATCCAACGATGATACCCAATTGACCGCGCCGACATATTGATTGAAAGCCGCAAAGATGGGTTTCTGTGCAAGGTTTTCAGTCCTAGGTTCAGTGCAACCACGTCAATTTCTCGACCCAGCTCGGCCCGCTCGACGATCGGCATAAACTCGCGTGCGGGTATAATCCGTCCCGTTTCGTCCAGAACGCGAATCAACCCCTCGTAAAAACCGACGCGGCCGGGATCACCCGCGATCACGACCGGCTGAAAGGCAAGCATAGCCTGATTGTTTTTGATTGCCTGCGCGACCATATCTAGCGTTCCTCGATCCCGTGACGTAACGGCAGCGTTTAATGGATTGTCGGCGCCCACAGGGACACTCATCATTTTTTTCTTTCGCATGGTCTGGCAGCGACCCCCTTGCAGATTTACTATGGCGACATTCACCCATAAATTGTAAAAAATGCTTAATGTTGGTGTTTTGTTCTAATATTAAAGCTGAATGAAAGAGAACGTAACATGGACGGAAGGTGTGGCTGGGCTGGTCCTGAGCAAATTTACGTTGATTATCACGACACTGAATGGGGTGTGCCTGAGTATGACGCGCGTACTTTGTGGGAAAAACTGATCCTCGATGGGTTCCAAGCGGGGCTCAGTTGGATCACCATTTTAAAAAAAAGGGAAAACTTTCAAGCCGCGT
>JABITU010000248.1 GCA_018668195.1 Tateyamaria sp.
CCAATTACCTCATATGGATGCGCATGAAGCTTGTTACTCAGTTCAGCGCCGCCACCCTTACAAAGATTTAATCTCGATCGATTTTAACGCGACATCAAATCCTGTCGGCCTATTGAGATATATGCTTCAAAACCGGCGGCTTCGGCGTCGGATTTGTTGTAAATATTCCGAAAGTCTGCCATTTTGGGCCGCGCCATGGTTGTGGCCAGCCGTTTTAGGTCCAGGGCACGGAATTCACGCCATTCTGTCAACAGCACGATCAGATCGGCGTCTTTGGCAGCCACATAGGCATTGTCCGCCCAGGTCACACCGGGAAGCAGGGCAGATCCTTCATGTGCGCCTTGCGGATCGCTGACTGAGACGTCGGCCCCGCCTCCGACAAGCGCAGGGACGATGGTCAGGGCAGGGGCATCGCGCATATCGTCCGTGTCCGGTTTGAACGTCACGCCCAGTACGGCGATTTTTTTGTCGTTAAAGGTCCCACCGCATAAATCACGCAGTTTGTTGACCATGCGCCGTTTGACTTCTTCGTTCACGCGAATAACGGTTTCTACGATTTGCATTGGCGATGCAAATTCTTGCCCGGTGCGCGCCAAAGCCATGGTGTCCTTTGGAAAACAGCTGCCGCCATATCCGGGACCGGCATGCAGAAACAGCCTTCCGATCCTGTTATCAAGTCCGATCCCGCGAGAGACCTCCTTGACGTCTGCGCCGACTTTTTCGCACAGGGCTGCGACCTCGTTTATAAACGATATTTTGGTCGCCAGAAACGCATTGGCTGCGTATTTAATCAATTCCGCGCTCTCCAGATCGGTCACAACGATGGGGAATTCGCGCAGGTACAATGGGCGGTAAATATCGCGCATCACGGTTTCGCCGCGCTCGGATTCCACCCCCAGAACAACGCGGTCGGGTTTCATGAAGTCGCCTATTGCAGCGCCTTCACGCAAAAACTCGGGATTTGATGCAACGTCGAACTCAAGATCCGGATTGGTGTCCCGGATGGCCTGAGCAACGGCGCGGTTGGTTCCCACCGGAACCGTAGATTTTGTCACCACGACAAGGTAATCTCGTGCAGTTGACGCGATCTCGCGCGCAGCTGCGAGCACATAGCTTATGTCTGCATGCCCGTCGCCACGGCGCGTCGGGGTGCCGACTGCAATAAAGACCGCGCTGGCACCATCCAGTGCGTCTTTGAGGTCAAGCGTGAAGCTCAGACGTCCAGCGGCAACATTGCGCGTCATAACATCAAGCAGGCCTGGCTCGTAAATGGGCACCTGACCTGCGTTCAGCATGTCAATCTTGTTGGGGTCTTTATCAATACAGACCACTTCGTGTCCGAAATCCGAAAAACACACCCCCGAGACCAGACCGACATAGCCAGTTCCTATCATCGCGATTTTCATAAAGATTTTCCTATGGCTGCCATTTGTTACGTCAACCGCGGGCGTAGATATCCTCGTAGCGGATGATATCATTTTCGCCCAGATAAATACCGGTCTGTACTTCTATTAAAACCATATCAACTTTTCCCGGGTTTTCCATGCGATGCACGGCGCCCAAGGGGATATAGACTGATTGGTTTTCGGTCACGAGCGATACGGTTTCATCGATGGTCACGCGCGCGGTCCCTTGCACAACGATCCAGTGCTCGGACCTGTGAACATGGCTTTGCAGGCTTAATGCAGCGCCGGGATGCACATGGATGCGTTTGACCTGGAACCGTTCCCCGATCACAAGACTTTCGTACCAACCCCAGGGCCGGTAGTCGCGTGGAAGCTGCGTGGCCTGGCCTATTCCTTGTGTTTTCAATGTGCTGACGGCACGTTTCACATCTTGGGTTCTGTTTGCATCTGCAATCAGAACGGCATCAGGCATCGCAACTGCAATCACGTTTTTCAGTCCAATCCCCACCAAATGCAGGTTTTCAGATTCCGACCGCAACAGGCTGGTTTCGCAGTCTATTGCAGTCACCGGTCCTGATGTCGCCACTCCAGCGGCATCGTGATCACATTCGCGTAAAACGGCCTCCCAACTTCCCAGATCAGACCACCCGCCCATATAGGGGATAACGCTCAGATTGTCCGCATGTTCCATAATCGCGTAGTCAATTGAAATCGCCTCTGCAGCGCCAAAGCCTTCGGGGTCCAGACGTACAAAGCCAAGGTCGGTACGGCTGTCTGCTACAGCCTTGCGCACCGGTGGGAACAGATCAGGGGCATGGCATTCAAAGGCGTCAAGTATAGCGCGCACAGAAAACAGGAAAATGCCCGCATTCCATAAGAAGGTGCCGGCTTCCAGCATTGTTTTGGCCGTGTCTGCATCCGGCTTTTCGACAAACCGCACCAGAGGATGCGCCTGATTGGCGGTGTCCTTGGTTATGGGCGTGTCCGTCTCAAGGTAGCCATAGCCTGTTTCCGGACGATCAGGCTGAATGCCAAAGGTAATCAATCGCCCGCTCACAGCCGTTTCAGCAGCAAGCCGCACAGCGGCCCTAAAGTCTGCAGTGTCGGGAATGACGTGATCGGACGGCGCGATCAGCATAAGCGCGTCGGGATCAGTTTGCTCCAGCCACAAGGCGGCTGCCAGAATGGCGGGCGCAGTGTCCTGACCAGAGGGTTCGATCAGCACCGGGCCGGGATCAATCCCGACATCCGCCAGTTGTTCTGTGACAACAAACCGAAAATCCGAATTTGTCAGAACCATGGGAGGGGCAAAGCCATTGCCGGACAGCCGTTGAGCGCTGGCCTGAAACAGGCTCTTGTCACCCAAGAGGCGTACAAACTGTTTTGGATAGCTTTTACGCGACAGGGGCCATAACCGCGTTCCTGTGCCTCCACAAAGAATAACCGGATGAATGCGCATTGTGATACCCTTTAAGAAAAGACTGGCTGATTAATGAAAGACTGGCCGACCAATGTATAATGTGTGCTAGTTACCGCGAATTAAGGAAAAGTTTAAACAGATCAATTCAAATTTTTACCCAGTTCACTCCAATGTGTACAATAATTGATCATGGAAATACGTCACGGATATTCGTGCGAATGAGGCAGTTTAGGAGATGTTTGATACGAGAGGTCTTCTGGCATATCGGTGCCCTCAAGCAGGGGGCTGTGGCCCCTGAGCAAGGTGTTTTCGACTTTGGTTCAAACGGTCATGGATGCGCGTCCTTATCAGGCCTTTGATGACTAGAAATCAGTGTCCCGTAGCAAACGATCGGCAGGAACATCGTTGGCCAGTCTACGGCCTACCAAGTCGGACAACCGCTGTGGATCAATGCCGGATCCAGGTTTTTTGGCGGTCAGATCTGCAGCTGTCAAAACATGTCCGGCAGGGCGGGCGGCGACAAGTGCGAGGCTGCGTGAAAACAGCTGGCGCATATGTCCCAGATCCTGCGCCCGGGCATCCTTGTCCACCGGAGCGGCCTCCATCACGGCCAGATCATCGCGGAACCGACAAAGTTGGGCCAGCG
>JABITU010000249.1 GCA_018668195.1 Tateyamaria sp.
TCGGCAAAGCGAAACCACGGGAAACGGCAGGTACCACTGCCTCAGACTGGCAGTGCAGTCGTTTTAAAGACAGTCCTAAGCGCAAAACTTGATTGCATCTGTCCAACACCCGGCAAACGCGCAAGGTGTTGGCGATGGATGCGGGCAAAATCTTCGGTCCCCTCGGCGACGACCTTCAGGATGTAATCTGCCGTGCCAGCCATCAGATGGCACTCCAAAACATTGGGAATCCGGGCGACGGCCTTTTCAAAAGCTTCGAGAACCTCGTCAGCCTGTCCTTGCAAGGTAATTTCGACAAAGACCGTTGTCGGCACACCCATCTTTCGCGCATCCAACAAGGCAACATAATCACGAATAAAACCAGCTTCTTCTAACCGCTGCACGCGGCGATGACAGCCAGAGGGCGACAGATGCACAGCATCGCTTAAGTCCGAGTTGGACATGCGGCCACGGCGCTGAAGAGCCGTCAAAATCCTTTGATCTATTGCATCAAGCATCATCGTCCACAGATTGTTTCACATTTTATACCGAATATGCAAGATAGTTCGTAGAATAGGACATTATGTCGTAAAATTGTATTCCTAATCTCACTGACAGCTCATGCGTTCGTGATGACGACTGTAGTTACAATGCTCAATCCAATTCAGTTATCTGGGTTCTGTTAGATGCCGCCAAACTTCAGCACCGGGTTCATGATCCGCACGTGTGCCGTCGGTCACTGCCCCAAGACGCTTTGCAACGGCTTGCGAGCGATAATTCCGACTGTTGATATAGCTCTCCAGTGTGTGAACATCATGGGATTGATACGTCCAACGATGCCCGGCCTGCCCGGCCTCAGTCGCATAACCGTTGCCCCCGCTCCCGATTCGCGCATGGCATCAAGCGACGTGCCTTGTGGGACGTCACCAGCCAGAACCGCTTACATGTCGGTGAAATTGACCCTTCCCAAGAACAGACCAATGAGCGGGTTGGCCAGATTACCCACAAAGGAAGCAATAATGGCGATAAATTCCGCGCCAATTATGATCCCAACCGCCATATCCATAACGTTGCCTCTGGCAATTAAATCTCTGAATTCATTTAATACTTCAATTTCTCCTAGCCTACTTAAACAATACCTTTGATCCCAAAATTCACATGCGAAAACGTGATCACACACCAATTCAAATTACAAAACCTATTGCGACGAAACGAAAATAACTGTCTACGAGTTTCAGCTTATAGGAGATTTTTTACATGGCCGATCTCAGCGCCTTCCCGATCACTCAAAAATGGCAACCAAAGAACCCAGAAATCCTGCAGCTGTTTTCTTTTCCCACACCCAATGGTGTCAAAGTTTCGATCGCACTTGAGGAAATGGAGCTGCCCTATGAGGCACATCTTGTTACCCTGTCGGATGCCGACGTCAAAAGCGCTGAATTCCTGTCGCTGAGCCCCAACAACAAGATTCCTGCGATCATTGATCCCAACGGGCCCGATGGCCCATTAGGCCTGTTTGAATCCGGGGCGATCCTGATCTACCTCGCTGAAAAGACCGGTAAGCTGATTGGTACAACCGCAGCGGATAAAGCCAAAACCATCCAATGGCTGATGTTTCAGATGGGTGGTCTTGGGCCAATGCTGGGCCAGCTTGGGTTCTTTTCAAAATTCGCAGGCTCTGAATGGGAAGACAAACGTCCTCAGCAACGCTACCTCGCCGAAGCGAAACGTCTGATTGCCGTGCTTGAACAGGAACTGAATGGCAAAGACTGGATTACCGGCACGTACTCCATCGCAGATATTGCCATCGCACCTTGGCTGAGTGCGCTGGCCTACTACGGCACCCAAGATGCAGTTGGTTGGGATGACCACAAAAATTTGGTGGCCTATTTGGATCGGTTCATGGCACGACTTGCGGTAGACAAGGCCAAAAACATACCCGCACACAGCTGATCCTCTTTTAGCTGTAAAGATCGCAGGTGTACGGCGGCAGAGCCCCCGTACACCTGCAGATTGTGTCATGCAGCAACTTTCATGCCCAGAGGTCCACCAATGGGCTGGCCAGATGAATTCCCGCTTAGCCAGCACACTTATGGCGTTGAACGGAGACACCGGATGAGCAACTAGATTTAGCGTAAATCTGGAACTTATAGTTATAAAAGATGCTCATAACAGAGCTACGATTATACCGGCTTGCGACCAAGATTTGATTGCAGAAGCATATGAGCAATAAAACATGGCGTCGAAACAGGGTTGTTCTATCATTTCGCTAACGCGTAACCATATGACCTAAGTATCTTTCAGCCCATTGGTCAGAGGCCGACCGCGTTGGTCTGAGATTAGGGTCAAGCTTCTGGCAAAGTTCCATCGAGAACATAGCGCAGAATATGTACGACCTGAGCGGGCTTTTCAGCCACTGCCAACGCAGCCGCGTCCACCTCTTTCAAGGGATGCGCATGCTCTGCGCCATGCAAAATGATCAGTGACTTGCCCAGAGCAGCGGCATACCCGGCGTCAAAGGCCGCATTCCACTGCTTGTATTTCTCACCAAAACGAACCACCACGACATCTGCATCGGCAATCCCCTTGCGGGTGCGGACCGCGTTGAGCATCGCACCTTTGTGGTCGTACCAATACTTGTTGTCCTCAGCCCCCAGAATAGCAACGCCGCAATCATCACTTGCAGCGTGATCTGTCACGGGGCTTGAAAAATCGATGTCCAAACCCGCTGCGCCCTCCACGATCTGCTGGCGCCAATCGGTGTGGATTTCACCGGACAGATAAACGTTGAGGGTCATGTGCAGTTTCCTTTTTGCGAGGCGCCATAAACTGCACTGCAAGAGCAAAAAGGCAAGATCCGATCCGGTCAGTGACGACAAAAAAGTTCGACGGGCAGCCGGGATCGTTCTCAGTGGCTCATACTAAAACCCATGCCGACGAGAACGCTTTTGCACCTGGTTACAGGCGCGCGCCGCACACCAACCTGCGCTTTCGATGAGCTTGACGATGCAGTGGCGCAACGTCTGGACCAGGCGTCAGCCACGCAGGACGCCGCCGGTGACCTTGGTCACCTTGTCAACCACCTTTTTCGCCACCTCTTCAATCTCGGCATCCTTTAACGTCTTATCCCGAGGCTGCAGGCGCACAGTGATCGCTAGCGATTTCTTGCCCTCTCCCAATGCGCCACCAATGAATTCGTCAAAGACGCGGACATTTTCGACCAGCGCTTTGTCAACCCCAGCGGCAGCGTTGACCACCGTCAAAGCCTCGACCTCTGCATCAACAACAAAGGCAAAGTCACGCTCGACTGCCTGCAGGTCAATAATATCCAACGCACCACGGTTCGCACCGGACTTGCGCGGCATTGGCACTTCACCGGGCCATAGGGTAAAAGCCATGGCCGGGCCCTTGATGTCCATCGCATCAAGCACGCGGGGGTGCAGTTCGCCGTAAGTACCTAGTACTTTTTTAGGGCCAAGACAGATCATCCCATGCCGCCCGGGGTGCCAGCAGTCGGACGCGCCACGCAGTATCTGCACCCGCGCAGGTGCACCAATAGCGGCCAGAACGGCCTCTGCATCTGTCTTCACATCAAAAACATCGACCGGACGTGACGCGCCGTGCACATCCTTGGGGCCGGTGCGACCAACCAAGAGGCCGCTGACCAGCATGTGCTCTTCGCCCGGCTCACCACCGTGAAAAGCGGGGCCAACCTCAAACAAGGCGAGATCCATAAATCCGCGGGCCTGATTGCGCGCCGCGGCCTGCAACAAACCGGGCAGCAGCGCGGGGCGCATGTGGCTCATGTCGCTGGAGATCGGGTTTTCAAGCTTGGTCGCATCGTCGCCCCCACCGAACAGGCCCGCAGAGCGCTGATCAATGAAGCTGTAGGTAACGCATTCATTGTAACCCAACGCGGCCGAGGTGCGGCGCGCGGCCTGCAAGCGCCGCTGCATCGGCGTCATCACCGGTTTCGGCACGCCACTGGTCACGCGCCGCAGCGGACGACCCTGCAACTTGGTAAGCGATGCCACGCGGGCCACTTCTTCGACGAGGTCGGCCTCGCCCATCACATCGGGGCGCCAGCTGGGGACATGTGCCATGTTACCATCCAAACGAA
>JABITU010000027.1 GCA_018668195.1 Tateyamaria sp.
CGGCATTTGCCCCTTAAGGCTCATTGCCAATTCAGGCTGTAGAAGTGGTCGATTGGCACGTAAAACGTGTTGAACAGAGGACGTGCCCGTTTTGTGGAAACCCGTATGTATGATGATCTTGCGTGGCATCAAAGACCTGCGTGCGCAGTAAGAGGTTCACTGCGCCACATGATCAGAATAGGCCGTCAGGTGGGTCTGCGATAATGCGGCCCGTGGCCATATCGACAGTTGGAATGACCGCTAAGGTGAAGGGAACCAAAACCGTCGCTGAGCTTTCAGGCAACTGAACTTCCAACAAGTCGCCAGCGCCGTGGTTCTGTACGGATTTCACCGTGCCAAGGGTCGCGCCACCTGTATCTAGAACCTGCAAACCAGTGAGGTCTGAATGATAGTATTCGTCGTCTGGCAGGCTTGGTAGCTGATCGCGGCGGGCGTAAAGTTGCACACCCTTTAGCGCGTCAGCTTGTTCCTTTGTTACAACCTCTGGCATGCGGATCACAAAGCCACCTTTGACCGCGCGCACAATGGCGATGGTGTATGAGCCAGTCCCATCTTCGCGGGTGAGGGGGCTGTAGGTTTCAATGTCTTCTGCGACTGCGCAAAAGCTTTTGATACGTAGCTCTCCGTTGACGCCATAAGAGCCGCCGATGCTACCAACACAGATCAATTCATTGCTCATTTTGCTATTCCTTTGCAAAGTCCTGCGTCCATATCTCCGCCTAGTGTGGCACAGCGTTCAGAGGTTTGGCTACGTTCATAAAACTGCCCAGCGACAAAGGCGAGTAGAACAAAGATTATCAAGCGCATCAATCTGAACATTGGGACCTCAACGGGTTTCTATGGGCAGGGCCGCGCGGCGGGTTTCCCAGCCAGCGGTTTCTAATTCGGGTGTGGTAGAGTTGGCTTCGGGCCAACCGATACACAAGTAAGCGATAAGGGACCAATCCTGAGGGATGTCCAGATCGGTACATAGTTTTGGGGCATCCAGAATGGAGACCCACCCCATACCTAAACCATGGGAGCGGGCATGTAGCCACATCAGATTGATCGCACCCACAACAGAATAGCGGCGCATTTCTGGCATGGTCGTCGCGCCAAGGCCGGAGCCTTTGCTGGTGCTGTCATCGCAGAAAATTGCAATGTGTTCAGGGGCTTCGGACATACCGGATAGTTTTAATCCCGAATACATAGCAGCTTTTTCACCGTCATACCCTTCAAGGGCAGTAGCGTTGGCGGTTTGGTAATTTTCGATAGATTTCTGGCGAAGCTCTGGGGATATAACCCGCACAATGCGCCAAGGTTCCGAAAGGCCCACGGAGGGGGCGAGGCGGAAGGTGTCGAGGCATTGCATCAGCAACGCCTCGTCCACCGGATCGCTGCGAAAGCGGCGCACGTCGCGCCGCCATCGCATCAGCTGCGATAGATCGGTTCGGAAGCTGTCCGAGAACGCTTCCATTACCGATCTTATTCTGCTGCTTCTTCAGCAGGAGCTTCTTCTGCTGGTGCTTCAACAGGTGCTGCTGCTGCTTCAGCTGCTGCTTCTGCTTTAGCTGCTTTTTCTTCTGCGCGCTCAACGGCTTTCTTGTGTGGAGCACCCTTCTTAGGGTTGTTGCGCTCTGTTTTTGGAACAACGCCAGCAGCTTCTAACATACGTGCGATACGGTCAGTTGGCTGTGCGCCTTGGCCCAACCAGTACTGAACGCGTTCCATGTTCATTTTCACGCGCTCTTCGCTGTCCTTAGCCAAAAGTGGGTTGTATGTGCCCAATTTTTCGATGAAGCGACCATCGCGTGGCATGCGGCTGTCAGCAGCTACGATGCGGTAAAATGGGCGTTTCTTAGAGCCACCACGGGCCAAACGGATTTTCATAGACATGTTGTTGTTTCCTTTGGGTTTATTCTTGATGTGTTTTGTGATGCTGAATAACTTCAGCGATGATGAAGTTGAGTAACTTCTTGGCAAAATCGGGGTCCAAGTCGGCCCGATTGGCCAAATCTTCTAGTCGTGCGATCTGTGTTGCCTCGCGGGCGGGATCGGACGGGGGAAGGTCGTGTTCAGCTTTGAGTTTGCCCACAGCTTGTGTGTGTTTGAAACGCTCGCCAAGAGTATAGATCATGATCGCATCAAGGCGATCAATGCTCTCGCGGTGGCCCTTTAGGACCTCTGCGGCACGGGTGACTGCGTCAGACATAACGGCCTCCAAATGCTGAAAATACAACGTCGGTATTACGTCGGTATAATGTCGGTATTGCGTAGGTGGACTGTACATATGCAAACATTAGATAAGCCCCAATTCCGCGGGGCTTGCGCCATCCAATAGTGGACGGGTAAAGGTGCGATCATAGGACAGGATGCACTTTGTCTTCACTGCATAAGCATAGGCGGCCTGACATTCAGCGTCAGCGTCCATGCGTGTGCGATAATCTTCATATGCCGTAAGCGATGCAAAAGAAAACATGCACCAGGCTTTGTTGTTCGCGCCTTCATGAGGCAAGAAATAGCCGTGGTGTGTTCCACCCATTTTGTTGACCAAATAGATCCACGCTTTTGAATAGGTCTCAAACGCCTCCAGCTGAGCTGGGTCGATTTTATATGTTAGCGTACAGGTGATCATTTCTTTTTCCCGAAACCGGACAGACCGGATGGCAGGCCCATGCCGCCGCCCATTCCGCCGAGACCACCAAGGCCGGGCATCTTGCCGCCAAGTTGCTTGGCCGCTGATTCAAGTGCTGCGGGGTCCATTTGGGACGGGTCCATGCCAGCAGGCATTCCGCCGCCAGCGCCGCCGCCGCCCATCATACCCTTCATGGCTTGCTTTAGCATGCCACCTTTGCCCATTTTGCCCATCTTCTTCATCATGTCCGACATCTGGCGCTGCATCTTCACAAGTTTGTTCAGATCAGACACCTGCATGCCGGCACCTTTGGCGATCCGCTTTTTGCGGGAGGCCTGAAGAAGGGCAGGGTTGGCGCGTTCTTTTTTTGTCATGGACTGGATCAAGGCGATTTGTTGTTTCAGCACCTTGTCGTCAAAACCGGCCTTTTCGACCTGCTTTGCCATTTTGCCCATGCCGGGCATCATGCCCATCATGCCTTGCATGCCGCCCATTTGAATCATTTGCTCAAGCTGCATCTTAAGGTCGTTCATATTGAACTGACCTTTGGCCATGCGCTTCATCATGCGCTCGGCTTGTTCGGCCTCGATCGTGTCTTGGGCTTTTTCAACTAGGGCAACGATGTCACCCATGCCAAGGATACGGCCAGCGACGCGTTCAGGTTCGAACGTTTCAAGCGCGTCCATCTTTTCGCCAAGACCGACGAATTTGATTGGCTTGCCAGTGACGGCACGCATGGACAACGCAGCACCGCCGCGACCATCACCATCCATACGGGTGAGGGCAACGCCAGTAATGCCGATGCGTTGGTCAAAGTTTTCTGCGGTTTGCACCGCGTCTTGGCCTGTTAGGCCATCGACAACCAGCAATGTCTCGCGTGGGTTGGACACGTCGCGAACGGCTTCGACCTGCTGCATCAACTCTTCGTCGATGGACAAGCGGCCCGCAGTGTCGAGCATATAGACGTCGTAACCGCCCATGTTCGCTTGGGTCTTGGCGCGCTTGGCTATGGATACGGGATCTTCGCCTTTGACGATCGGCAATGTGTCCACGCCAATTTGAACGCCCAAAATTTGCAGCTGTTCCATCGCGGCCGGACGGTTCACGTCCAGAGAGGCCATAAGGACCTTTTTGCCCTCGCGCTCTTTTAGACGTTTCGCCAGCTTTGCGGTTGTTGTTGTCTTACCTGAACCTTGCAAACCAACCATCAAGATTGGGGCAGGTGGGCTATCAATCTTTAGGTGGCCTGGTTCGCCTTCACCCTTAAGGGTGTCTATCAATGCATCGTGCACAATCTTGACGACTTGTTGGCCCGGCGTCACGGATTTTGTGACCGCTTGGCCTGTAGCCTTGTCTTGAACAGCTTTTACAAAATTGGTCGCGACAGGAAGGGAAACGTCGGCCTCAAGTAGAGCAACACGTACCTCGCGCAGGGCTGTTTTGACATCTTCGTCAGACAGCGCACCTTGTTTTGTCAGTCGGTCAAAGACGCCGGAAAGGCGGTCGGATAAATTTTCAAACATGCCAAGGCTCCTTTGCCCGATTACTGTTAACCCCTAGATAGGAAGGGGTGGTGACGATTGCATCATCACGATGCGCAATACAAAATACCTAAGTCAGCTCATTGAGACGGGGACAAAACCAAACAGTTTTGCCCCCGTGGGCGCGACGCGCTGACGGAGGGCGATCCTTGATATAACAAGGACCGGAAGGGTTTATGCTTCCGGATGTTGATGCGGATGTAGGCGGTGGTGGGAATAGAGTCAACAGTTTAAGGGGGCAAAGCAGTTGCTCTGCCCCTTGTTTATCTACTTCATTATGCCGCGA
>JABITU010000250.1 GCA_018668195.1 Tateyamaria sp.
AGCCTGCGCACGATCATCGTCTGGCAGAAAGGCCAGCATCGCCTTGCCTACGCCAGTACAGTAGCCCGGGCCGATCTTGCCCGCCTGACTGAACATCTCGAGCGGTTCGGCAGCGTTGCGTTTGTCAACATAAAGAACCTGGCCGCCGTCCAGTTGTGCAAGGTGGACGGTTTCGCCGACGGCCTTTGAAAGCGCGTCGATATAAGGTCTGGCAATGGGTGCAAGGCTGCTTTGGCGCCATGCAGCATGGGCCAAACGCACAAGGCGTAAGCCCGGCGCATAGGTTTGCCGGTCAACGTCATAGCGCAGCATACCAAGATTTGTGAGGCTCTGGATAAGCCGGTAAAGTGTGGCCTTGGGGTGGTGGGACAGTGCAAGCAACTCTGAAAATCGCGCGGGCCGTTCCAGCCCAGCAACAAGGTCAAGCACATCAAGCGCCTTGCCAATCGTGCCGTCACCGTGTCGGGGTGGTGGCGTATTCATTTGCGCCACGCGTGCTTTGCGGTCATCGTCATTGCGGTCCTCCCAGGGCGCCGTGCAGGAAACTGTTGACCTGCCGTTCGCCTCGCCGCATAGTTCCATTATTTGGAAAACAGTTTCACTATGTGGAACTTCCATGATGCAAGACGTGAAGTCAAAAGAAATTTGACTTCCCGTTTCCGGAGCAATGATACAAGCTCTGGATCGGGAGAAACGGAACTAAGGGAGGAAACGATGTTCCTGAATATTAAAACCGCCGTGGCGGCGATTGCCTTGTCTGCTATGGCTGGGTCTGCTTTTGCGCGCGATCTGGTCATCAATTTTGATGACTTGAACCCCACCCCAAAGCAGGGCTTTGATGATATGGTTGCGCAGTTCAAAGCGGAAAACCCTAACATCAACGTGATCGTCAACAACAACGATCGCGAGGCGCACAAAACAGCAATTCGCAACTTTTTGACGGCGGATGCGCCTGATGTAACCAGCTGGTACCCGGGCAACCGTATGGCGCCTTTTGTTGACGCTGGCCTGTTCCAACCTGTTGACGACGTGTGGGCCGACAACGGCTTTAACGAAGATTTGGCGGCAATCAAGGCAACGATGTCGCGCGATGGTAAGATCTGGGGCGTGCCCTATTCCTACTACCAGTGGGGCATTTACTACCGCAAAGACGTCTTTGACCTGCTCTCGCTGGAAGAGCCGGGCACTTGGGACGAGTTGATGGCTGCTTGTGGCAAGATGAAAGAAAATGGTGTGACACCGTTTACCATCGGCACCAAGTACCTGTGGACTGCCGCCGGTGTCTTTGACTACCTCAACCTGCGCACGAACGGTTACGACGTTCACAACGCGCTGACCGCAGGCGAGATCAAATATACCGATCCGCGCATCAAAGCAACGTTCCAGAACTGGGAGCAGCTGATTAACGAGTGTGGCTTTATCGACAACCACGCCTCGATGAGCTGGCAGGACGCTATCGCGCCATTCGCCAATGGCGATGCGGCGATGTACGTCATGGGCAACTTCTCGGTTGGTGGCTACAAAGATGCCGGTCTGACCGAAGACCAGATCGACTTCATGCCGTTCCCGACGATTGATCCGTCGGTGGCTCCAGCAGAAGAAGCGCCTGCAGACGCGTTCTTTATCCCAACGAATGCGAAAAACGTGGCAGATGCCAAGAAGTTCCTAGCGTTCGTTGCACGCCCTGATGTGCAGACAAAGCTGAACAAGACCATTGGTCAGCTGCCCATCAACTCCAAGGCTGACATTTCGGACGACAAGTTCATTCAGGAAGGTTTTGCCCTGCTAAACGCGGCCACAGGCCTTGCGCAGTTCTATGACCGTGATGCACCAGCTGCTATGGCCAAGGCGGGCATGGAAGGCTTCCAGGAATTCATGCTGGATACATCCAAGGTGGACGCAATCCTTGAGCGCCTCGATGCCGTTCAAGCCGAAGTCTATAAGTAAGTTCTGATTAAAGGGGCAGGCCGCGTGGCTTGCCCCTTTTCCCTTTCTAACCTTTTGTAAACGTTTCAAAAAAGGCGTTTTCGCAAGGTTAGCCCGTGTCACTTGATTTAGGCACTTTAACACCAGAGCAGGAGCGCGACCCATGTCAGATGCCGTGCATCAACCTCAGGCCGAGCCAAGCTGGCTGAGCCGCAATAAGCTGGCTATTGCACCTTGGGTTTTCCTGATACCTGCGTTGTTTTTCTTTGCGATCTACGTGGTTATACCGATCTTTGCGAGCCTGCGGCTAAGCCTTTATGAGTGGAATGGGCTGTATGATGCGAGTGGAAATTCCACCGCGACATGGGTTGGGCTAAACAACTATTTCAAGCTGTGGGACGATCCCAATTTCTGGACATCGCTGCGCAACAATATTGCGTGGCTTGTGCTTTATATGCTTGCCGTTCCTTTGGGGCTGTTCGTCGCTTTGTTCCTGAACCAGACGGTAACGGGAATGCGGTTTTACAAATCGATGTTCTTTTTCCCATTTGTCATTTCTCAGGTCGTCGTCGGCCTGATCTTTGGCTGGTTCTACAATCCTGATTTTGGCGTTGTCGGCACCGTCTGGAAGGCATTGTTTTGCGAAGAAACCAAAAACATTGTTGGCAATGTCACATTCAAGTGCTCGCGCCCTGCGCCTGACATTCTGTCAAGCCCGGAATGGGCCACCTATGGCATCATCGCCGCAGGCCTCTGGCCGCAGGTCGCGTATTGCATGATCCTGTATCTCACGGGGCTTAACAATGTAGCCGCCGATCAGATCGAGGCCGCGCGCCTTGATGGGGCCAAGGGATGGAAAATGTTGTGGTACGTGGTGGTGCCGCAACTGAAACCCGCCACCTTCATTGCCATCGTGGTAACTGTCATAGGCGCGCTGCGGTCGTTCGACATGATCGCCATCATGACTCAAGGAGGGCCGTTCGGTTCCACCAACGTCTTGTCACACTACATGTATGAGGTCGCGATTTCCGAATATGGCGAGCGCTATGGCTATGGGTCGTCTGTTGCAACCGTCCTATTTGGCATCATGCTGTTTTTCATCAGTTATTTCCTGTGGCGCATGTACCAGGACGAGAAAGGGGGCCGCTGATGTTTCCGCGTCCTATCGAAAAATCCAGCCCGGCTGTTCGGACAGGCTATCAGGCATTTCTGCCTGTGGCGCTGCTGTTGTGGCTCTTGCCGCTGATCGCGATCTTTCTGACGTCGATCCGCTCGGCCAAGGATATCAACTCGGGCAATGTGTTCGGCTGGCCTTCGGAATTTGTATTGGTTGAGAATTACACGGCCGTTTTCACACAATCAGCGGCCGCGCAATATATGCTGAATTCGGTTTTGATCACGGTGCCAACGGTCGCAATTTCGGTCACCCTCGCCTGTCTTGCGGGATATGCGCTGGCGATCTATCGGTTCCGGGTGGCTTTGCCGCTGTTTTTTCTGTTCGTTGCCGGCAACTTCATTCCGTTTCAAATCCTGATGGTACCTGTGCGCGACATGTCGGTGCAGACCGGGCTGTATGATACGATTGCGGGCCAGTTTTTGTTTCACGCGGCTTTTCAGACCGGATTTTGCACCTTGTTTATGCGGAATTTCATCAAGGCACTACCCTTTGATCTGGTGGAATCTGCGCGCATCGAAGGCGTCGCGGAATGGAAGATTTTCTGGTACGTGGTCATGCCATTGGTGCGCCCGGCGATTGCCGCGCTTGCTGTGCTGATCTTCACCTTTGTCTGGAACGATTTTTTCTGGGCCAACGTGCTGACCCAAGGTGAGTCCGTCAAACCGATCACAGCCGGCGTGCGCGCATTGAACGGTCAATTCGTAAACAATTGGCATCTGGTTTCAGCGGCATCGTTGCTTGCGGCTGTTCCACCGGTTGCCATGTTCTTTTTGATGCAGAGGCACTTCATCACCGGTCTGACCCTGGGGGCGGTAAAGTGATACGGTGTTGGCGTCTGGATGACCGACGTCAGAGCTTGGTTCTCGGCTCGGACAAGGGCCGATTGGCCCAAGTGGTCTATTGGGGGCCACGCTTGCCGGACCACGAAGATCTGACGACACTCTATAATGCGTATTCCGTCGATGTGACGGGCGGCATGTTGGATGAAAACCCCGAGCTTTCGATTTGCCCCGAGGCGACATTGGCATTTCCGGGCCAGCCGGGGACGATCATACGTAACAGCGATGGCACCCCTTGCTTGCCTAGGTTTTCGTTTGAGCGGGTCGATCAGGGCGAAGGCGAGTTGGTGCTAACGTTCATGGATCGGGACCATGGCCTGACCTATCGCGCACGCTTTGCGATCGATGCTACAACTCATATTATCGAGGCCAGTGCCGAGCTTGAGGCTGAAAAGCCGATGCTGCTGCATTGGTTGTCAGCTCCAGTGTTCCCAGCATCGCAGCTCAGTGATGAGATGATTGATTTTGGTGGTCGCTGGTGCGGAGAGTTCCAGATAAACAGTACGCCCTGGTCGCCGGGCATGCACTGTCGCGAGAACCGAACAGGTCGGACAGGGCACGAGCATTTTCCAGGTTTGATTGTGCCAGTGCGTGGGGTCTCCAATGCCAGTGGCCACGCCTATGCCTTCCATTACGGTTGGTCCGGTGGGCACCGGATGGTTGCAGAAGAATTGCCGGACGGGCGCCGACAGATCCAGTTCGGAAATGCCTCCGGTCTAGAGATAAACGCGCAAACGCAGTTCGAGACTGCCAAGCTCTATGCGGTATTCTCCGATGATGGATTGAATGGCTGTGCGGCGGCATTCCAGCGCCATTTGCGCGACCGGATTGTCACGTTTCCCAAACCCGATGTCCCGCGTCCGGTGCATTACAATTGCTGGGAAGCCGTCTATTTTGACCACACTCTTGATGAATTAAAAGAAATCGCGGCACAGGCCGTATCGCTTGGCGCCGAGCGCTTTGTTTTGGATGATGGCTGGTTTGGAAAACGCGATGATGACACCCAAGCCTTGGGCGACTGGCGGGTTGATCGGCGCAAATATCCCGATGGGCTGACACCCCTGATCGATCATGTCAAAGGTCTGGGCATGACGTTCGGCATCTGGTTCGAACCAGAGATGGTTAACCCAAATTCTGACATTTTCCGTACGCATCCCAACTGGGCTTTGGGCGATGACACTCAGATCATGGGCCGTCAGCAGATGGTGCTGAATATGGCCTTGGCTGAGGTGCAAGCCTTTCTCTTTGAACGGATGCATGACATCCTCGCCCATCACGACATCGACTATGTCAAGTGGGATCACAACCGTGTCTTGCCCATGCCAGATGCGGCGCAGACACGTGGCACCTATGCACTGATGGATCGGTTGCGCGGTGCATTTCCGGATTTAGAGATCGAAAGCTGTGCGTCTGGTGGAGGGCGCATCGACTTTGGCATAATGGAGCGCACCCAGCGTGTCTGGTTGAGCGACAGCAATGACGCCGTCGAACGGTTGCGCATTCAGCATAATGCTGCTCTTTTCCTGCCGATGGCAGTGACTGGCAGCCATGTTGGGCCGCGCACGTGTCACACGTCTGGCCGGACCCTCGACATTCGGTTCCGGGCGTGGGTTGCCGCACAAAGGCACATGGGCTTTGAGATGGATCCACGTGAGCTGACCGAAGACGAGGCAGAGGTTTTGCGCGCCATCACTGGCTGGTGGAAAGAAAACCGAAATTGGATGTATGGCGCGGATATCTTGCGCCTTGACAGTGCCGACCCGGCAGTTACCGCTGAGCAGCACCTTTCGGATGACGGTGGGCAGTTTGTTGTCTTTGCTGGCAAGGCTGCGAGCTCTGACCAGATCGTGCCGCGCCCTTTACGCCTGACCCGGCTGTCGCCAGAGGCGAAATACCGGATAGAACTGGTCAACCGCGACGAACTTGGCCATTTGTCACGTGGCGCTCCAGCTCTGAAATCTGGCCCGCTCATGGTGAGTGGCGCCTATCTGATGTATCATGGCCTGACGTTGCCATGGAGTTTTCCCGAACGGATGTGGGTGATCAAGGGTGACCTTGCTTGACCGTAGCACACCGCAATTCATAGGTATGAACAATGCAAGACTCAGCCACTTTTCCTGACCTCAAGGGCGCATCCGTATTCATCACGGGTGGTGGATCCGGTATTGGCGCGTCCCTGACCGAAGGGTTTATCGCGCAGGGTGCGCAGGTTGCCTTTGTCCAGCGCTCGGATGCCACTGGCTTTTGTGACGAAATGCAGACCAAGTATGGGATACGACCGCTTTTCATACGCTGTGACATCACCGATGTAGATGCTTTGAAGGCCGCGATTGAAACGGCCACCGCGGCACACGGACCCGTCACGACCCTCGTAAACAACGCGGCCAATGACAAACGCCACAGCACGGCTGAGGCCGACAGCGATTTTTGGGATTGGATGATTGCTATCAATTTCAAGGCATACTTCTTTGCCTGTCAGGCCGTTATTCCGGGTATGCAGGCGGCGGGTGGCGGGTCAATCATCAACTTTTCCTCGATCAGTTACATGATGGGAAATGCCGGATACCCCATTTACACAGGTGCCAATTCGGGGATCAATGGGATGACCCGGTCTTTGGCGCGTGAATTTGGCCCTGATAAGATCCGCGTTAACGTCATCGCGCCGGGTTGGGTGCTGACGCAAAAGCAAAAAGACATGTGGGCCACACCAGAGGGTTTGGCCGCACATATGGATCGTCAGTGCCTGAAAGAACACCTTGAGCCGCGCGACATTGTGGGTGCGACGCTGTTTTTGGCCTCTGACCTCAGTCGCATGATGACGGGCCAGTCGATGGTCGTTGATGGTGGCGTCGTGGTGACGGGCTGATGCGTGACATGGCTTGGATCGCTGTGGATTGGGGTACCTCGCACCTGCGCGCTTGGTTGATGCGTGCGGATGGCAGCATAATCGAGCGCCGTCAGTCTGAGGATGGTATGGGCGTACTGGCGCCAGAGGGGTTTGAGCCCGCGTTGCAGGCCCTGTGTGGCGATGTATTGCCCGCCCCGGTGATCGCCTGCGGCATGGTCGGCTCTCGTCAGGGCTGGGCCGAGGCGCCGTATACCGCTGTGCCCTGCAAGCCGCCGGGCGCCGATGCTGCCACTCTGGCGCCCATCAGGATGCCGGGCCTGAGTGTGCGTATTTTGCCCGGTGTGAAACAGGCCAACCCCGCAGATGTGATGCGCGGAGAAGAGACCCAGATTGCGGGCTATCTGTCACGCAATCCCGACTTCGCAGGGGTGATTTGCTTGCCCGGAACCCACACCAAGTGGGTCCATGTCAGCGCAGGTGAAATCGTCAGCTTTCGAACCGCGATGACGGGTGAGATGTTTTCGCTGTTGTCGCGGCAATCTGTTTTGCGTCACTCTGTTGGCAACGGCTGGGATGAACAGGCTTTTGCATTGGGGGTGGATCAGGCGATTTCGCGCCCCGAGGGTCTGGCCGCTGCACTGTTTTCATTGCGCGCCGAAGGTTTGCTTGATGGGTTGCCCCCTGCGTCGGCGCGTGCGCGATTATCGGGCCTTTTGATCGGGGCCGAGCTGGCTGCCATGCGGCCTTATTGGCTGGGCCAGCAGGTCGCTCTGATCGGGGCGCAAGACCTGAGCGATGCCTATGCTGTGGCACTCGCCGCGCAGGCTGTACCTGTACTGTCCGCCGATGCCGAAGAAATGACGCTGGCGGGCCTGTCCGCCGCTTATCATGAACTGTGTGGAGAAACCGCATGAGCCGAGAAATTATTGCCATTCTGCGGGGTATTACTCCGCCTGAGGCCGTGCATGTGGCCCATGCGCTGATCGCCGCTGGGATCACCCGAATTGAGGTGCCGTTAAATTCGCCTGATCCCTTTGATAGTATCGCAGCTATGCTGGACGCGGTGGGCGATCAGGCCATGATCGGTGCTGGCACCGTTCTGGAGGTCTCCGCTGTCGAACGCCTCGCCGAAATGGGCGCGCATATGGTCGTATCTCCAGATGCAAACGCGACAGTGATCGTTGCCACGAAACAGGCCGGGATGATGTCTTTTCCCGGTGTGATGACACCGTCGGAGTGTTTTTCTGCGCTGCAGGCCGGCGCTGATGGGCTCAAGCTGTTTCCGGCGTCCTTGCTGGGGGTTGAGGGACTAAAGGCGATTGGTGCGGTGCTTCCATTGGGCACCAAGACTTATGCTGTTGGTGGTGTTGGCCCGGCTGATTTTGCCGACTGGTTTGCTGCGGGCATTACGGGATTTGGTATTGGCTCAGCACTTTACAAGCCCGGGATGTCCGTTGCGGATGCGGCCCAACGCGCGGCTGACATTGTGGCCGCCTATGATGAGGCACTGTGATGCAAGTTTTCAGCGATACCGCCTGTGCCTTGGGCGAAGGGCCGTTGTGGCACCCCGAACGAAGCGAATTGTTCTGGTTCGATATTCTGGGCAAAACGCTCTACCGTAAGGGAAAAACCGAAGAGTTCTGGGGCTTTGACGAACATGTCTCTGCTGCAGGATGGGTGGATCGCGACAGGTTGTTGATCGCGTCAGAAACTGCGCTCTGGAAATTTGATGTCACCACCGGTGAGCAGGAGTTCCTCGTCGGATTGGAAAGTGACAATCCCGTGACACGGTCAAATGACGGGCGCGCCGACCCTTACGGCGGGTTCTGGATTGGCACCATGGGCAAAGCCGCAGAACCATATGCAGGCGCGATCTATCGCTACGATCGAGGCAGGTTGGAAAAACTGTTTGACAAGATCACTGTCAGCAATTCAATTTGTTTTTCGCCTGATGGCAAAACCGCTTATTTCACCGACACATTCACGCGCCGCATTCAGCGGGTCGAACTGGATGATGCTGGTTGGCCTGTGGGCAGCCCGGAGGTGTTTGTTGATCTGCGCCCAGAGGGGTTAAACCCCGATGGATCGGTCGTGGATGCGCTGGGCAATTTGTGGAACGCCCAATGGGAAGCGAGCCGCGTTGCCTGCTACGCGCCGGATGGTGCGTTTCTGCGCGCGGTCGGGGTGCCTGCGAGCCAGACGACATGTCCGGCATTTGGGGGTGCGGATATGAAAACCCTTTTTGTAACGAGCGCGGCCCAGGGTGTGGACGAGGCGCAAGGCGGCATGACCTTTGTTACCGAACTGGATGTCATAGGGCAGTGTGAATATCAGGTGATTTTATGAAACGAACGCTTGGGGTTTGCTATTACCCTGAACATTGGCCGGAGGTGCAATGGGCAGAGGATGCGGCGCGCATGGCGGATCTTGGCCTAACATGGGTACGGATTGGAGAGTTTGCGTGGAAACGGATGGAACCAAGCGAAGGCGCGTACCATTGGGATTGGCTGGACAGAGCCATCGAGATACTTGGGGCTGCAGGCCTGCAGGTGGTATTGGGCACCCCAACGGCAACGCCGCCTGCGTGGGTGTTAGATAAGCATCCCGATATGCTGGCGCTTGATATCGAGGGGCGATCACGAGGCTACGGATCGCGCCGCCATTACTGTTTTTCGCACACTGGTTACGTTGCAGAATGCCGCCGTATCGTCACAGCTATGGCCAAACGGTACGGGCGCAATCCACACGTGGCGGCATGGCAGACCGACAATGAATACGGCTGTCACGACACGACGATAAGCTACTCGGACGCGGCGCGGACCGCGTTTCAGGAATGGCTGCGAAAGCGATATACAGGGGCTGGTAATTCTGGTGACATTGCTGCGCTTAATACGGCTTGGGGCAATGTGTTCTGGTCAATGGACTATGATGATTTTGATCAGATCGGCCTGCCGAACCTGACAGTGACTGAACCCAATCCGGCACATGTAAACGCGTTCCGCCGCTTTGCCAGCGATCAGGTTGTTTCATTCAACCGGGTACAGACAGACGTAATTCGTGCGCATTCGGCTGCGCCAATCACCCATAATTTCATGGGTCGCATCACGGATTTTGATCACTTTGACATGGGCGCAGATCTGGATATCGCCAGTTGGGACAGCTACCCGCTCGGGTTTCTTGAGGAAGGTCGGGTCGGGGCAGACACGGCCCATCAAAGGGCCTATGCCCAACAGGGCGATCCGGATTTTCAGGCCTTTCATCACGATCTTTACCGTGCCGTGGGGGGCACGCGTGGTGCGCCGGCAAAGGGCAGTGGCCGGTGGTGGGTCATGGAGCAGCAACCGGGGCCCGTGAACTGGGCCCCTTACAACCCTTCGCCCTTGCCGGGGATGGTGCGGCTTTGGACATGGGAAGCCTTTGCCCACGGCGCAGAGGCGGTATGCTATTTTCGCTGGCGGCAAGCGCCGTTTGCACAAGAGCAGATGCACGCCGGGCTTTTGCGACCTGACAGTGCCGAAGCCGAGGGCTTTGCAGAAGCCCGGGCCGTTGCGGCAGAACTTGTCGCCGCCCCCGATGTGTCAAGCGCTCAGGCACCGGTGGCGCTGATGTTTGACTATGATGCGGATGCCGCATGGGCTGTGCAACCGCATGGGGCGGGGCTGAGCTATTTCGGATTGGTATTTGACTGGTACCGCAGCCTGCGCAAGCTGGGTCTGTCGGTCGATATCTTGCCCGTTCATACGCAGGATTTTTCTGGATATGGCCTCGTGCTGGTGCCGGGTATGATGCAGATGCCAGACGCGTTGAAAGAGGCTTTGGCAGCAGCAGACTGTCCGGTCATTCTGGGACCGCGGTCAGGTGCACGCGATGTGGATTTCAACATCCCGACGCCATTACCCCCGGCTTGGCCGGGCAGCGATCTGACTGTGGCGCGCGTTCAGTCAATACGGCCTGATATGCCGGTCATGCTATCGGGCGGCGGTACAGTGCATTCGTACCTTGAGCAGATTGAAGCGGGAGGTGACATTGCCTTGACCACGCAGGACGGTGCGCCGGTTGCAACGCTCTGTGGCTCGCAGATTTGCTACATGGCTGGCTGGGGAGACGACGCAGCACATATGCGCCTGATACGTATCATGGCCCCTGATCTGCCGTTCGACCCCATGCCAGAGGGTGTACGCCGTCGCGATACTGGTACTGAAACATTCTGGTTCAATTATTCCTCTGCTTCGGTTGCTATTGAAGGAGAGGTCGTGCCAGCTGCCGGTATCTTGCGCCGCAACCGTTCTAAGTGATTTGAAAATTTATGTTATTCTGCGAATGGGCAATCGGCCCTGCGGGGAGAGTTTTTCTGGCAAAATGAAGCCGGGGATCGGGAAATTATGTTTCGATGCTAGATTGTGATCGTTGGCTGGGTTGATAAGATGGAATGATGTATTTTAGGAGAGCATAAAATGGCCAAAGCACTAAGCGTGGCGGTTATTGGTTTGGGGTCAATGGGGTATGGCATTGCGCAGTCCTGCCTGCGTGCTGGACACCAAACATTTGGCTATGACGTGGCAGAGGCACCGATGGTTCGGTTTCGTGCCGAGGGTGGCGCAGAAGGTGAATTGTCGGTTGTCGCGGGCACGGTAGATGCGCTTGTCGTGGTTGTGTTAAATGCCGCTCAGACCGAAGATGTTTTGTTTGGTGTTGCTGGCGTGGCTCGATTGATGCGTCGGGGAACAGCTGTGATGGCGTGCGCTACGGTCCCGCCGGAATTTGCCCGGCGGATGGAGGCGCAGTGCGCTGAACTGGGTTTACATTACCTTGATGCTCCGATTTCGGGGGGGGCTATCAAGGCAGCAGCTGGCAAATTGTCGGTGATGGCTGCAGGTACAGCAGACGCCTTTGCAGGCCTGTCACAGGTGCTGGAGGCCACTGCTGAGACGATATTTTCACTGGGTGATGCAGCGGGCCCCGGGTCTGCGATGAAAGCGGTTAATCAGCTGTTGGCTGGTGTCCACATCGCGACCATGGCAGAAGCGCTTACCTTTGGCATGACCCAAGGGATTTCTCCTTCTGACTTTGTGGAGGTGATTAGTAAATGTGCTGGCTCTAGCTGGATGCTGGAAAACCGCGCGCCGCACATTGTAGAGGGTGAATACGCGCCACACAGTCAAGTGAACATTTGGCCGAAAGACCTTGGGATTGTGTTGGATATTGCAAAATCTTCAGATTTCAATGCTCCGATCACTGCTGTTGCGTTGCAGCAGTTTTTGACTGCTGCAGCCATGGGGTTGGGTCATGAAGATGACGCTGCCGTTGCCAAAGTTTATGCCCGTGACGCTGGCCTGACTTTGCCGGGGGAGGATACCTGATGCGGTTTTCTGCAAATCTTGGTTTTCTTTGGCAGGACCGGCCATTGCCTGATGCGATCCATTCGGCACATGCGGCAGGCTTTGACGCAGTAGAGTGCCACTGGCCCTATGATGTTCCAGCGGACGAAGTGAAGACAGCGCTGAAAGAGACGGGTTTGCCGATGCTGGGCCTTAACACGCGGCGTGGCGACGTGTCTGGCGGTGAAAATGGTCTTTCCGCCCTGGTTGGTCGCGCAACAGAGGCGCGAGCGGCCATTGACGAGGCATTCGCATATGCTGATGCGGTGGATGCAGCGGCTGTCCATGTCATGGCGGGATTTGCCGAAGGGGCCGAGGCGCATTCAGTATTTGTTGAGAACCTCAGACATGCATGCGGTGCAGCGTCCGGCCGTACCGTGTTGATTGAGCCGCTGAATCGGCATGATGCACCGGGTTACTTTCTGCGCACGACAGATCAGGCCCAAGCGATCATCGCTGAGGTTGCGGCACCGAACCTGAAACTGATGTTTGATTGCTATCATGTGGGCCGCACCGAGGGCGATTTGATCACCCGGTTGCAGGATTTGCAGTCCGTGATCGGACATATTCAGTTTGCGTCTGTGCCGGAACGTGCTGCGCCAGATAGTGGCGAAATCGACTACCGAAGCGTTTTCAAAGCGATTGCCAGTATGGGGTGGGACGCACCATTGGGGGCGGAATACAAGCCCGGCAGTGACACGGATGCCACGTTGGAATGGATGCAAACATTGGACTATCGAGTTTGACTAAAAACTGGAAATATCAGGTTTTTAGTATCTGTTAGTATTCAGGTTTCCAATTTTCTTTGAACTCTGATCCAAAGTTACCAAATGGAGGTTTGAGCGGACGAAGATTGCTGTGCTATTTCAGATGAGCCTTGGGAGTGGATGGCGCCGCTTTCTCCCGGTAAAGTTTATGATCCTTGAGCATTTGGTCGTGACAATTTTAGGTTCATGGAGGCGGTTCTTTGGCGTGTATGAGCGAGCTTGCCTTGGTGTGACCCGCCCAAACATTTCGGCAGCTGGCATTCTGTTTTCAAGTGGTTCCGTGACAAGGAGGTCAGGCTTCAACTTGATGCGCTAGCCTACAACCTTGGCAGCTTCCTGATATGGGTAAATCTTGTACCCCTTAGCCGGTTTGCTGATCTCGGGCTTTTGATAAATGGCATGAAGCCCATCAACCGCATCAGACGCCTGATCCGCTTTTCATTG
>JABITU010000251.1 GCA_018668195.1 Tateyamaria sp.
CTGGCGCAAGGTAGCGCGGTGGGGACATGCCCATACCGACACCGGGTGGCGTTCCTGTAGAAATGATGTCGCCCGGTTGTAGCGACATGAAGCGGCTCAGGTAGGACACCAAAAATGCCACGCTGTAGATCATTGTGTTGGTCGACCCATCTTGCATTTTTTTGCCATTCACCGTTAGCCACATAGGCAAATTTTGCGGGTTCGGTACGTCGTCTGGAGTCACGAGCCAGGGACCAATAGGGCCGAAAGTGTCAGCCGATTTGCCCTTGGTCCATTGGCCTTCATGTTCAATCTGAAACGCTCGTTCTGACACGTCATGCACGGTGCAATAACCAGCCACGTAACCTGGAGCCTCAGCTTCGGTGACATATTTCGCAGTGCGACCGATCACGACGCCCAGTTCTACCTCCCAATCAGTTTTGGTTGAACCGCGTGGAATATGAACCGCGTCATTCGGGCCGCAGATCGCGGAAGTCGCTTTCATAAAAATAATAGGTTCTGGCGGAACGATCGCACCGGTTTCGGCAGCGTGGTCGGAATAGTTCAGGCCGATGCAAATGAACTTTCCTGTGCCCGCCACAGGTGGCCCCAACCGTGGGTTGCCAGACACCGCGGGCAGTAAGTTTGTGTCAAGTTTGGCAAGCTCTGTCAGCTTCATCGGGTCCAGCATTGCACCGCTGAGGTCCGCAATTTCTCCACTCAGATCACGCAGTGTACCGTCGGTATCAATCAGGGCAGGTTTCTCGGAGCCAGGGGTTCCAAACCGTAAAAATCTCATAACATTGCCTTTGCCTTTGCCTTTGCCTTTGTCATATCGTCCAACCACCGTCGATGGCATAAGCTTGGCCCGTGGTGTAGGTGGCGCCAGCTAAGTACACGACAAGCTCGGCAATCTCTTGCGGCGTTCCGATACGGCCAATAGGCTGACGGGCGACAAATTCCGCGTGGTTTTTTTCATAGTTACCATCGGCGCCTAGCCGCGCTTGCAATGACGGGCTTTCGACTGTGCCGGGACAGATCGCATTGCACCGAATACTTTGGGCGACAAAATCTGCAGCAATGGACTTTGTCAATCCGATCACGGCCGCTTTTGAAATTGTATAGGCCGCACGATTTGGCACGCCTTTCACACTAGAGGCCACGGAAGACATGTTGATGATCGTGCCATCGCCGCGCTCCAGCATTTTGGGTAGAATAGCCTGAACCATTCGCACCATCGCTCGCACATTCAGGTCGAGGGCAAAGTCCAGATCCGCCTCGGGCATTTCAAGAACAGAGCCCGAGTGAACCACGCCGGCGCAATTAAAAAGAATATCACAGGGGCCAAAAGATGCGCAAAAATCTGCGACTTGCAACGCGTCCAGCACATCCAGTTTTTGACAGTCAATGCCATACAGGCCGGAAAGTTCTGCGAGGGTGTCCTCGTTGATATCGGTTGCAATTACGCGCGCGCCGGCTTTGGCCAACTCAATAGCGGCTGCCCTGCCGATCCCTTGCCCAGCAGCCGTAATAAGTGCAGTTTTAGATGTGAGATCAGTCATTTTCGGGGCTTTCCAATTTGACGTTTTGTTTAGTCCGTGGATACCAAGTGGCAGCACAATTGTGCCAAAGGGAAGCCTGTTCAGGGGGGCTGAAACCATGTGCCTGAACCCAAGACGCAAGGCTTGCCTCCCAAGTTTGTTCCGGCGCGGTCAATTGCACGACCGGGAAATTACTGGCGGCCATCAAGCGGTCTGTACCAAACTGGGCAAGTACGAAATCCATCACTGCAAATAAAGTGTGGTCAGGTGGCATCATCGCATAGGGTTCGATCAAACCAGACAATTTGGTTGCAACATTTGGG
Source organism: Tateyamaria sp. (assembly GCA_018668195.1). The sequence goes on from JABITU010000251.1 coordinate 1,844, forward strand.
CGTGTGGCCAGTTTTTGTAACCGGTCACGCCATATCTGATCTGCCATAGCGTTTTGGGGTGGTAGACCGCAGTGGTCCACCACAATCTTGCCAGAGATCGCACCGGCAAGGTCATAAGCAAAATCAAGCTGAGCAGAGAGGGCCAACAATTCAATTGTGACGTCATTTTTGGCTAGCAATGACAAGACCGCCATCGGTCTCACAGCTAGCAATTGTGCGGGCGTGGTCATTCTGTTGAGCATCAACCGCGCCCCACAAACACGCGGTTGCGCAATAAGACACTCAGCGCGATCCAAAGCATCGTTTGCCGTTGGGTCAATCCACGCGACCACGCCTGCAATCGTGCTCAACCGTGCTGTATGCTCGATCAACCAGTCGGAATGAGCATTATCAGGGGCAGATTGCACCAGAATCGCGCGGCTAAATCTACTGCCCGTTAAATGCGCGCTCAATGCATCGCTTGTCGCTCTATCGTTCAGTTCAGGGTGAGCATCACAAATCAATATGTCGTCCCGACGCTGGGCATCCCAAATGTGGACATGGGCGTCTATCGCATTTGCATTTCTCATGGTTGCAGACCCATTTGCGCGACGTTTTCCCAAAACTCGGCTGGGATATTGGTCTTCAATGCAGTCAAGTTGTCTTCAAGTTGGCTGGTCGATGAAACACCCAATAAAAGGGTGCCAACCGCCGGATGGCGGGTGGGGAAAGCCAAAGCAGCGCTAATCAAAGGGATGGCACTTACCTGTGCAAGATCATGTATTTTAGTTGCAGCTTGGCGCTCAGTCACGGTCGCGGCGCGATAATCAAACGATGCCCCTTCAGCCGGCCGCTTCGCGAGCAAGCCTGAGTTCAACACGCCACCGGCCACAACGGCGGTACCTTTATGTTCACATAACGGCAACAGGTCTTGTGCCGCGCTTCGGTCAAGCAAGGTCCAACGCCCGGCCACCAAAACAACATCCGCAGCGCCTGCATTGATGGCCGCAAGCAATCCAGCATTGGAATTGCATCCAGCACCGATCATGCCGATCTCGCCCTTTCTTTGCAGGTCTTTTAAAACAGGTAGAGCCTCCGTCAATGCAGCCTCGGGATCCATTTCGATGTCATGTAGGAAAACGCAATCCAGATGATCACGACCCAATCGATCCTGTGACCGCCGAATGGAGGCACGGGTAGCCGCTTCCGAAAAGTTCCAAATATCAGGCGTGCCTGCTGAGCCCGGCGCAGCAGCGCCGAGTTCGCGATACCTGCCAACCTTTGTGGACACGAAAATGTCACTTACCGCCTGCGATTTTAGGACTTCTCCAAGCCGAATCTCGGCCTGCCCACCACCGTAAAGCGCGGCGGTATCAAAGTACTTGATCCCTTTATCCAATGCGGCCCATAGCGCCCGCTGGGCCTCTGACGCGTCAATAAGCGCAAGGGCGGCTGTGCCGAGACCAAGATCAGGGAGCTTTCCCATTAGGAAACAAGGCCCCAGCGCCGCACCGTTACGCGTTCAATTGGCACAAATAGCAGCCGATCAAGGGTCAACCACAAAACGCCAATGAGGATCATACCCAACACGACAATTTCTGTTTGATACCACTGTA
>JABITU010000252.1 GCA_018668195.1 Tateyamaria sp.
AGAAGACGAAGACAGCGGCACCGAAATTGAGATCGATGCATCGTTTACAATGTCTGCAGAAGAAAAACTGAAGACGCTTGATTTTGAACAGATGAGCACCGCAGAGATGGCCCAGGCCAAGGCAATTCTTGCGCGTATGAAGCTGCCAGTTGATCCGATTCGAGCGCGCCGAACCCGCGCGGCGGACGCAGGTCGGATTGATGCCGCGCGCACGCTTCGTGCGGCAATGCGGCAGGGTGGCGAATTGCATGATCTGAAGTGGAAGACGCCGAAACTGCGATATCCAAACCTTGTTGTACTTTGCGATATCTCTGGCTCCATGAGCCAGTAGTCTCGGGTTGTTTTGCACTTCTTGCACGCGGTATCGAATTCAAAGGGCGCGGGCTGGGCAAAGGTACATGCCTTTACGTTTGGTACGCGGCTTACGAATATCACCCGTCATCTGGCCCAGCGAGATGTGGACGCAGCCCTGAAAGCAGCAGGAGCAGAGGCACAAGACTGGGAAGGGGGCACGCGGATCGGAGCATGTCTAGAGGCTTTTAACCGTGATTGGTCGCGTCGGGTCTTGGGGCAAGGATCGGTCATGCTATTGATCACGGACGGGCTGGATCGGGACGATCCGCAGGCCTTGGCCAAACAAATGGAGCGTCTTCAGCTGTCGGCTCGCCGCCTCATCTGGATAAACCCTCTTTTAAGGTGGGATGCTTTTGCACCAAAAGCCCGAGGCATTGCCGCAATGCTGCCTTATGTAGACAGCTTTCGCGCGGGCCATTCGATAGCATCACTTGAGGCGCTGGCTCAGGTGATTTCGAACCGGGATGATGTTGGCGACCGAGATAGGCTTCTGCGTATGATGTCAGATGATGGGCTGCCGGAGCGGTCTGTTTTGCGGTAGCCGCAAAAGACGCCCGCCCGCCAACCCTTTCATCTCATTTTAGGCGAATGTTACGCCGAATGTGTTGCGATAAACGGTGCTTAATTCGGACAGTGGCGCGCTAGATCTGCCCAGCCGGATGGTATCGCCGGTGAATTTTCCAACGGTTTGGATAGGTACGCCTGCTTGGCCCGCTGCGATCATCAGAGCCTCGGCTTTGTCAAAGTTACAGGCGATAAGATAGCGCGCCTGATCTTCACCAAAAAGAAAACTGGTGTCTGCACTGTCCAGCACAAGCCCCACTCCGCTTGCTTCGGCCAATTCGAATGCGGCCAGGGCAAGGCCGCCGTCACTTAGGTCGGAACAGGCAGTGATTAAGTGCCGATTGTCTCGAATGAACGTTCCGTGGCGCGCTTCGGCGGCGAGGTCGACAGGAGGGGCGTCACCTTCGGCGCGGCCAAAGGCTTCGGCCAACAATGCAGATTGGCCCAGATGTCCGGTGGTCTCGCCAATGAGGATTGCTACGTGCCCATTTCGGACCTGGCAGCCGATCATGTGATCCGTGTGTGTGATCAGTCCAACGGCACCAATGGTTGGTGTGGGGAGGATCGCTGCCCCGTCGGTTTCATTGTAAAGCGACACATTGCCAGAGACTATTGGCATGTCGAGCGCAGTGACCGCTTGCCCGATCCCGTCGATTGCACCGACGAATTGCCCCATTATCTGCGGCTTTTCTGGGTTGCCGAAATTCATGTTGTCTGTCGTGGCCAGAGGGGTGGCACCCACCGCACAAAGATTTCGGTAAGCTTCGGCTACGGCTTGCTTGCCGCCCTCAATTGGGTTGGCCTTTACATAGCGTGGCGTGACGTCGGATGTGAAAGCGAGGGCCTTGTCGGTGCCGTGCACTCGGATTACACCGCTGCCGATGCCGGGCGTGCGTGCGCTGTCGGCCATGACCATGGTGTCGTATTGCTCGTAAACCCATTGTTTTGCAGCATAATTCGGGCTTGTAATCAATGTGCGCAGACCATCGATTGGGTCGATGCTGGGCACCTTTTCAAGGGGTGCGGCTTGGGGTGTTGGTACCCACGGGCGGTCATATTCAGGGGCTTCGGAGGACAGTTTTGACAGTGGTAGATCAGCTTTTGTCTGACCCTTGTGCACAATGACGAACCGATCTTCGGCAATGGTTTCACCGACTATAGCAAAATCGAGATCCCATTTGTCAAAGACGGCTTTTGCCTCGGCTTCCAGTTCGGGGCGAAGCACCATCAGCATGCGCTCTTGGCTTTCGGAGAGCATCATCTCATAGGCCGTCATTTGCTCTTCGCGCACGGGCACATCATCAAGGTTGAGACGGACGCCGAGCCCACCTTTGTCGCCCATTTCGACCGCGGAACACGTCAGGCCGGCGGCCCCCATATCCTGAATTGAGATGACTGCGCCAGTTGCCATCAACTCAAGCGTGGCCTCCATCAGGCGTTTTTCGGTGAACGGGTCGCCGACCTGAACGGTGGGGCGCTTTTCTTCGATTGTATCATCAAATTCAGCGCTGGCCATGGTGGCACCACCAACGCCGTCTCGGCCCGTTTTGGCACCTAGATAAACGACAGGCATGCCGATCCCAGATGCGGCGGAGTAAAAAATCTTGTCTGCATCGGCAAGGCCTGCAGCAAATGCATTTACGAGACAGTTTCCGTTATAGGCCGGATCAAACCGAACCTCGCCGCCCACGGTCGGTACACCAAACGCATTGCCATAACCGCCGACGCCTTCAACGACACCGTGCACCAGTTGACGAGTCTTTGGATGTGTAACCGCACCAAAGCTAAGAGCGTTCATGGCCGCGATCGGGCGCGCGCCCATGGTAAACACATCACGCAGGATGCCGCCCACGCCGGTGGCTGCACCCTGATAGGGTTCGATGTAGGATGGATGGTTGTGGCTTTCCATCTTGAAAACTACCGCTTGACCGTCGCCAATATCGACGATCCCCGCGTTTTCGCCCGGGCCGCATATTACCTGTGGGCCGGTGGTCGGCAAAGTACGCAGCCATTTTTTGGAAGATTTATATGAACAATGTTCGTTCCACATGGCCGAGAATATGCCCAGTTCGGTGAAGGTGGGCGTGCGATCAATGATCTTGAGGATCCTTGCGTACTCGTCTGTGCTGATCCCGTGACTTGCGATTAGGTCCTCGGTGATCTTTGGTTCTTGCATGTTCATCCCCCGGCGGTTGTGGCGCGTTGTTTAGAGCAGGCAGAGCCCGGGGGGAAGGGGCAGAACGCGCTGTTTCAATGACCCGCGCACCATGCGCTGTATTTGGTTCTGAAATGCCGCTTATGCGCGCCAAGTTGGGTGACCGTGTATTTCTGAGGCTCTGCTTTTATTGGCTGGGTACGTCTTGTACTGAGGGTTTTGTGCCGATTTTAGTCGCCGGGTTTGCTAGCGGCTGGGGTTTCTTCCACCATCTCTTGTGCGGCTTGCGTGGCGGCAGCGGCAATGGCGGTTTTGTCAGCCTGTGTCAGTTCATTGTGATCGTCCATGCCTGGGATTGCGACGCGCACTTCGCGGCGGGCAAATTCCAGACCATTTTCTTCGAACGACTTATTGATCCGGTTGTAGATTTCCTTGCGCAACGTGAACTGAGTGCCCGGCTTGGCCATAAACTTGCCGCGGATCACGATCCCAACGTCGTCGAATTCAAAAACGCCCTGGCTCTTGAAGGGTTGCAGGAAATCATCCTTGTACATCTCTTCCTGAATCATCTGGTTGCCGATGTTCTTGAATATCTTTTTGACCTTGTTGGGATCAGTACCAAAGGGGACGGTAAAGCGCAGTTTCATGATCACCCAGTCGCGGCTGTAATTGGTGATTTTGGGAATCTCACCGTAGGGAAGGGTGTGAACCGGCCCCTTGTGGTGACGCAACTGCATCGAACGAATGGAAATTTTTTCGACTGTGCCCATCGTGCCTTCGACCTCGACATATTCGCCTGTGCGAAAGGCATCATCAATAAGAAAGAAAATACCCGACACAACGTCTGTTACAAGTTTTTGAGCACCAAAACCAATGGCTAGACCTACGATCCCGGCACCGGCCAACAGCGGCGTGGTATCGATGCCTACGTTGCCAAGCGCCAACAACAAGAACACCACTACGATCGCAGCCCGCGCAACCCCAAGGATCAATGGCAGAACAGTCGAAAGCCTTGACCCGCCCGCGCCTCCGCCATCGCCGCCGCCCATGCTTTCGTCTTCGGGGTCGTAGCCCGATGCGGTTTGTTCAGCGGCCAATTTACGGTTGATCCAGAGCGAGACGCTCTCGTAGGCCAGATAACCGACCGCTAGGATGATCGTGCCCTCGATCAGGTTTCCAGCCAGTTTCGTTCCAACGCCCGCAGCGGCCATATTGCTGAGGTCAATGTTCCAGATGCGGGCAACCGAAAGCACAACAAAGCCAAATACGATCACTCGCCCAATGCGGATATAGCTACGGCGTGTCGAGACATAGGCGCGTTCGGCCACGGCGCCTTCGCCCGTCATGGGCGGCGTGAGGTGACGCACGAGGCCTCGAACGGTCATGTCGAGCGCGGGCGCAAAAGCCATGATGGTCATTGTCCAAATGTGAGGCAGGTGCACCAGAAGTTCAGACTGTCCATAGCTGCCAAGCATCGTTGCCAACCACCAGGTTACAACCGAAGCCGTAATCACAAAATAGGGGAAGATGCGCGCTGCGCGTTCTTCACCTGGTGTAATGTCAGGATCGGCCCCGCGCATCATCATCGTGAGGCCGGGGCGCAAGCTCCAGAACACCCAAATGGTATAAAGATGCAAGCTTAGGTTTAACCAAAAGTCCGCCCGAGAGGTGGCAACGGCTTCGCCATTCATCGCGAAAAATTGCGGCACAAAATAAGTAAGCCCCAGAAGTAAAGCAAATGAACCATTGTGAAGGTACATGGTAAGGGCAGTTGCATTGTCGGTGTGTACAATACGGAATTCAGGCCGTTGCGGTGCAAGAAGGAACCGAGCAACGGCAAGTGTAACGCGCGGCACAACGATCAAATTTATCCAGATGGATTGGATGTAGGCAGGCATGGCCGTGGCCTGTTGCTCCATCATTCCAAAGTACACACCCATTACTGGGCCAATCGCTCTGCCGATCATATTGGCCGCGAGAAAGAAAATGACCACAGCGATGATATCAGCTGTCAACCTTTTGGCCAGAAAACTCAATGTTTCCATGAGAGTGGGCGTATCGCTGACCGTGATGTTCTGCACCCAATTGCGCACCATCCGGCGAAAAGCAAATTCGACCAAAATTGCTGAAAAAATGGCGATGGCCATAATGGCGATCATCAAGATCAGCCCATCGGTGCCAAGTTGCGCCATGAATGAGTTGAAAGCGTTGGCAAACGAGGCGCCAAGATCCGGAAGCTTTTCAAAAGCGTCGGCAACGGATAGCGCCACCCCCACGGTTCCTGCATTAAGCAATTCGGCAATGCCGCCGCTTTGCTGTGGCGTCGTGACCGCCTGAGTGTTGAGCTGGCTGAGTAAAAGGGCACGGACTTCGTTATCGCTGAGCCTTGATATTAATGCGTTAGCAGCGTCC
>JABITU010000253.1 GCA_018668195.1 Tateyamaria sp.
CGCCTGCCCGCCTCGGTAATGTTCGCGCAGTAGCGCTTCGCGGACCGTGACCGCATCAAATTCACTCACATATGTGCGGATTGCTAGCCGGTCGACAGGCGGCGTGCCAATGATCGACAGATCGCGCACGCCCGTCAGGCTCAGCTGCAGCGTGCGCGGGATCGGCGTCGCGGTCAGGGTCAGAACGTGCACATCGCTGCGCAACCGCTTGAGCCGTTCTTTGTGCGTCACCCCGAATTTTTGCTCTTCATCTATTACAAGCAGGCCAAGGTTCTGAAACCGAACACCTTTCGTCAAAAGCGCATGGGTCCCCACCACGATATCCGCTGTTCCACGCGCCATCGCATCGCGGGTTGCGGCCGCATCTTTGGCACTGACAAAGCGACTTAGTTGGTGCACTTCCACAGGCAGACCGCGAAACCGTTCGGCAAAGCTTTTGTAGTGTTGACGTGCCAGCAATGTCGTCGGTGCGATCACTGCAACCTGCACCCCTGACATAGCTGCGACAAAGGCCGCGCGCATGGCCACCTCGGTTTTGCCAAAACCCACGTCACCACAAATCAATCGGTCCATCGGAGCGCCGCTCGTCAGATCGCCAATCACGGCTTCAATGGCGCCCAGTTGGTCGTCTGTTTCTTGATATGGGAAGCGCGCACTGAACGCGTCCCATAGGCCCGCTGGCGGCTCCAACACTGGGGCCTTGCGCAAAGCGCGCTCGGCAGCAATGCGGATAAGCCGTTCCGCCATCTCGCGGATGCGCTCCTTGAGCTTAGCCTTCTTCGCCTGCCAAGCACCACCGCCCAGCCGGTCGAGCAACCCTTCTTCGTGGCCATATTTTGACAGCAGTTCGATATTTTCCACCGGCAGAAACAACTTGGATCGTTCCGCATATTCCAACAGAAGACACTCGTGTGCGGCCCCAGCCGCCGTCACAACCTCCATCCCCTGATAGCGACCAACGCCATGATCCACATGCACCACCAGATCGCCGGGGCTGAGCGATTGTGTCTCGGTCAGGAAATTCTCGGCCCGGCGCTTGCGCTTGGGCTGGCGGATCAGCCTATCACCCAACACGTCCTGTTCGGAAATGACCGTCAGATCCGGGGCCTCAAACCCGTGTTCCAGTGCCCAAACAGCAAGGTGCAAACCCCGCTTGCCGATCCGCGTAGCATCGGTGATCGGGATCACCTCGGCCAGCCCTTCGTCTTCGATCAAGCCAGTCAGCCGCTCGCGTGCGCCGTCAGAGTAGCTGGCCACCACCACAGGGGCCCGTTCAAGCCTTGCCCGAATGTGCCCCGCCAAGGCACCAAACAGGCTGATGCTTTCCTGTTGCCGTTCTGGAGAAAAATTGCGGCCGATGCGCCCACCCGCGTCCGTGACGCCGAGGCCGGTGGGCTGCGGCAGAGCGGCAAATTGGACGACCCTGTGGTCCGCTATTGCCGCATGCCAAGCAACGTCATCAAGGTACAGGGCACCGGGCGGTGCCGGCTTATAGACACTGTCCATCTTTGAGCGGTTCGCCATGGCCAAGCGGCGGGTCTCGAACTGGTCCTCGATGCTGTCCCACCGCGCCAAGCGAGTCGGTGTCATCTGATCATCAAGTGTGATCGACGCGCCCGGTAGATAGTCAAACAACGTCTCAAGCTTTGCGTGGAAAAAGGCCATCCAGTGCTCGGCACCCTGATGCTTGCGTCCTGCACTAACGGCCTCATAGAGCGGATCATCCGTGCCAGCGGCGCCAAATTCCAGCCGGTAGGACTGGCGAAAGCGCGTGACTGCCGCATCGTCCAGAATCACCTCTGACACCGGGGCAAGTTCGATAACGTCGAGCTTTTCAGTTGTGCGCTGTGTGACCGGATCAAAACGGCGCGCGCCGTCCAGAACATCGCCAAACAGATCGAGGCGCACCGGCCCAAGATCGCCGGGCGGGTAAATGTCTATGATTCCACCACGAATGGCATAGTCGCCCGGCTCCATGACCGTGGGGCTCTGCACAAAACCCATCCGCACAAGAAAGGCGCGCAGTGCAGGTTCATCTACGCGCCCACCCACCTGCGCCGAAAACGCAGCTTCGCGCAGCAACGTGCGCGCAGGCACGCGCTGAGTTGCTGCATTTAAGGTGGTCAATAGCACGAATTGGCCCGGCATTTCGTGCACAAGGGCAGCAAGTGTTGCCATACGCTGCGCCGAAATATCAGCGTTTGGCGACATTCGATCATAGGGCAGGCAATCCCAGCCCGGAAACACCAAAACCGGCATTTCAGGCGCAAAAAAGCGCAGTGCCGCCTGCATCGCCGCCAGCCGTTTGTCATCGCGCGAAATATGCACAACCGAACCATGCCGCGCCACCTCACTCAGGATTAAGCGAGCATCGAACCCCTCGGGTGCGCCGGAAACGGTAATATGATCAGGCGAGTACATTAGGTAACCCAAAAGATAACAATGGTACGGAGACCGTCAATTGGGGCAACGCGCGCAGGTGTCAACCACTGATCAGAGGCCAAATGGGCCAGCGACCATATTTTGATACATTCCCCAAAGTGCTGTCATGAAAATTGCGACAATCCCGATGGCCCTCACATAGGCCCTGAGCCGCGTCAACCGCTTGTATAGCGCGGGGCCGGTCGCTTGCTCTTGTATGATACTTCGTGCCGTGGACAGGTTCAGCGCCCAGACAAGCGACAGCGGAAAACCCAACAGAAACAGTGCCTGTGCTGTTTCAACGTGGTAAACAAAGCCCAGAA
>JABITU010000254.1 GCA_018668195.1 Tateyamaria sp.
AGACGGCCCCAAAGCGGTCGAGTTTTCACGCACTTGGTTTGACCCATCACGCGCAATCTATGTGCAAAGACTGAAATAGGAATACGAACATGGCTAAGTTAATCAACTACGGCATCATCGGCTGCGGCATGATGGGACAAGAGCACCTGCGCAATATCGCCTTGCTACCTGACACCAACGTGGCCGCCATCTTTGAACCCGATGTTGGCATGGCAGGGATCGCCAAAACCTTGGCTCCCAACGCGCAGTTCTGTGACAGTATTGATGCCCTGTTGGCGATTGAGGCGTTGGATTGTCTGGTTATTATCAGCCCGAACTTTATGCATTTGGAACAGTTGGAACAGATCGCCCAAACGCGGTCTTTGCCGATCTTGGTGGAAAAGCCACTGTTCACAGATCCAAACGCATTTGCCCGTGTGCGCAAGTTCAGCGAAACCTATCCATCCCCCGTTTGGGTCGCGATGGAATACCGCTATATGCCGCCAATCGCTGCCCTGCGGGCAGAGGTGGAAGAGGCCACTGGCGGGATCAAGATGCTGTCGATCCGCGAACACCGTTTCCCGTTCCTTGAAAAGATCGGCGACTGGAACCGCTTTAACGCCAAATCGGGTGGCACATTCGTTGAGAAATGTTGTCACTTTTTTGATCTGATGCACTTGCTGACCGAATCAGAACCTGTGCGGATCATGGCCAGTGCGGGCCAGAACGTGAACCATCTGGACGAGGTGTATGACGGTCAAACGTCCGACATCATCGACAATGGTTATGTCATCGTGGATTTTGAGAACGGGATGCGCGCGATGCTGGAACTGTGCATGTTTGCCGAAGGATCACGTTATCAAGAAGAGGTGAGCGTGGTTGGCCCCAAAGGCAAGATCGAGGCGCTGGTGCCAGGGCCGGGCCGTTTTTGGCCTGCACATCTGGGTGACGCCCCAATCCCGCAACTGATCGTCAGCCCGCGTAATCCAAGCGGGCCTGAGGTGCGCGACATTCCTGTCGATCCCACTTTGCTAGATGCTGGGGATCACAACGGATCTACATTTTATCAACATGAAGGTTTCTTGGCCTTGGTGCGCGGGGAACGCGATGTGGCCGATGTGACGCTTGATGACGGATTGCGGGCTGTGGCGATGGGTATGGCCGCGCAAGAAAGTGCAGCAACAGGGCAAAGCGTGCTTTGGGCGGATTTTATGAAGCGCTAAATAGTGCGGGCTTTGGCCGCTGCGACCAACAGCCCTTCACTGATGGCGTGTGACAGCGGGGACGCCATCATGTTGGTCAACCCAGTGGCTGTTGTCCCCGCGTAATCGACCATGTCGCGCACCTGATCCGCTGGTGTGGTTGGGTCATCGTTCAAGGTCAAAGCGCTGGCGAGAAACAACTGACGAATGGCGCGATCTGCGACATCTGGCGCGATCCCTTGGGCGGTGGCGTGATCCACCATGCACTGGGCGAAATATGCAACAAAGCCGGGTACAGGCCCTGTCATCGCAGTGAAATGATCGATTTGTGCCTCATCAAATATCTCATCAGTTTTCCCACAGGCTTCAAAAATTTGGGTGGTGATGGCCTTGTCAGCGGGTGTCACGTCGGGGCTTGCTATCCATGGTGAATAGGCCAATCCGTTCGCCGCTGCGGGGCTGCTCATGGCTCTGATAATGCGCTTTGATTGCGTTTTGAGCGCCAGTTGTTCAAGGTTAGCACCTGCCATTACGGATAAGATCAATTTCTCTGGTGCATCTGCTGTTATTCCATCGAAACGGGCAGGAGGCGCGCAAAATAGGATAACGTCACAGGCGTTAGCCAATGCCTGATTGTCGTTGGTGACAGTGATGCCTGACTTGGCTTGCTCTGGCGTGGCGGTGCCGCTGGTGTTGGAAATCCATAAGTCAGCAGGGGCGACAACGGTCTGTGCCAAAAGCGCCGTTGCAATCGCAGAGCCCAAGCTGCCCGAGCCGCCAATGATCCCGATTGTGAAAGTAAGAGTTGTCATGATGGTGTCCCCAATGCGCTTTTGGTCGAGCATTGGGGACACCGCGTTTCTATGTCAATTGTTGGCTTTTCGGTCGCCCAACTTAAACGTCGCGGTTCACGATGTTTTCCAGCTTTTCTTGCTGGCCTGATGCGGGTTGCAGATTTGGTGGCGGGGGCTGTTCTGTGTTAGATACAGCGCCCACCATCGACTTCCATGCAAACGCCTGTGATCATGCTGGCCTCATCAGAGCACAAATAACAGGCCGCGTTCCCCATATCTTCGGGTGTGGAAAAACGACCCAAGGGGATTGTTGATAAGAACTTGGCCCGCATCTGAGGCGTGTCTTCACCCATAAAGCTTTTGAGCAATGGGGTGTCACCGGCAACAGGGTTCAACGCATTAACGCGCACGCCAGCAGGGGCTAATTCAACGGCCATCCCTTTGGTGGCGTTGTTCATCCAACCCTTTGAGGCGTTGTACCAATTCAGCCGTGGGCGTGGGCTGACGCCTGCGGTTGAGGCAACATTTAGGATCGCGCCTGCGCCTTGGGCCTTCATCAAAGGCACAATATACTTGGCTGTCAGGTACACGGACTTGCAATTTACGGCGAAAACTTTGTCAAAGTCGTCCTCAGTGACGTCTTCCATAGGCGCAGGTAGGTGTGTGACACCTGCATTGTTGATCAAAATGTCGATCTGACCAAAGGCATCTAAGGTCGATTGCACCATCGTGGCGACGTCTGCATCACGTGCCACGTTCGTCTGAATGGCTTGGACCGTGTCGCCAAGTTCAGCCGCAAGTTCATTGGCCATATCGATGTTCAAGTCGGGGATCATCACACGCGCACCCTCAGCCACAAACTTGCGCGCAATCCCTGCCCCAAAGCCAGAGGCACCGCCCGTTACAATCGCTACTTTGCCTTGCAGTCGCATGTTATTTTCCTGTCAGGTCAAG
>JABITU010000255.1 GCA_018668195.1 Tateyamaria sp.
ATGGTCGCCGCCACGCATCATGTTGTGGGTCGCCCCAGCCACCAATGGAATGCCGCCCTCTATCTCGGTCATTTGCATAACACCATCACTGACTTCGAGATGGGTATGCAGTTCAACGCGCTTGGCCACATCCGAGCGTGCAGCGATCAAAGTGTCGTCCTGGCCTGTGTCATTCCTCAGAATCATGAACGCCGCAGCGGCTTTGGCATTGGGGCTCGCGGCGCGCGCGTATGGATCGACGGCCATGATACCACCAGCAGAGGCTGGTACGGCCAAAACAGTAGCAGCACAAACTGCCGCGATAAATGAACGATAAGTCATCGTATTCTCCTAAATTTGATCTGAAAGTGAGTGGGGTTTCAGATCGTGCAAGGAGGACCGCGAACAGGCGGGCCCGTTGTGCGTTCTATGCGCTCTACTACGTCCTGAGCAGTGGCCGCCTGCAGTTGCGTTGCTCCGACCATGATAACCGCTGGTGTCCAAAAAGACACCACACTGGCATCCAGATTGATCACACAATCCGGGCATAGATGAGGTGCGCTTGTCGGTTGCCCATCGGCATCCGTATAGAGGATTTCATCGCCAAAGCCCGTGCAGATCACCATTTGGCCCACAGCATCCGGACCGCTACGAGCCACGGCAGCGCTGTGGCTGGTCAACGCCAGAACAAGGCTCAGGATCAGGGCAGATATCGCACGTGTCATTTCATGAACGCTTACTTGTATGGCACGTATTTCACAACTGCACCTTTAGCGCCTGACCAAGTATGCGAAACGCCGCACATCGCCCATAGCATTGAAATAATTGATTTCCAACAGTGTATGGTGGTCTTGTTCTTCGCTCAAAGCTTTCAAGACAAAGCCCCGTCTGTGATGTGCAGACGAGGCGTTAAATCTCGGGACTTAGCTAGCGATTATGCAGAAGCGGATTGAGCTTTTGCGATCTCTTTTTTCACTTTTTGCGCGTTGACCGACAGCTCGGTATCTTTGGCCTTTGCAAGAAAGGCGTCAAGGCCGCCGCGGTGATCTACAGACCGCAGTGCAGCCGCCGAAATACGCATCTTAATCCCGCGTCCAAGCGCTTCGGATTGCAGGGTCACGTCGTTCAGGTTCGGCAGAAAGCGCCGACGAGTTCTGTTTTTGGCGTGGCTCACGTTGTTGCCAACCATTGGGCCCTTACCGGTCAGTTCGCATACACGCGACATTGGGTTATCCTCTTTATCTGCATGCCGTTTTCAGCTCTGTTTTCAAAGCCTGAAACGGCGGACGCCTCGCAATTCGCACGACGCTTTGGATTTCTTTCGCGGGCTTTAGGGGGAATCGGAGACCGGGTCAACCCGAAACGGATCGGATGCGCCGCCATTTCACCCGTTCAGATGCTCTAGCATTCGCGCTGCCGCAACAGCCGGATCAAGGGCATTTTCGACCACCGCTGCGCCCAATTCAGCCATCAGCGCCTGTGCCTCCGGATGATCCAGCTGTGCCAGCAATGCGGCGCGAACATCCTGTTCGAACCAATACCGCGCTTGCGCGGCACGACTGGCTGTAAAAAAGTCTTGATCCTGTCGCCATGTGACAAGGTCCTGCATGTCATCCCACGCTGCGCGGATGCCGTTTTCGTGAAGGGCTGACACCATCACTGCCTTTGGATAATTTTGCGGATCCTGAGGGCGTTTTCGCAAGAGCCGCAAAGCGCCCGCGTAATCTGCGCAGGTGCGCGTTGCTGCCGGTTTCAGATCTCCATCAGCTTTGTTCACAAGGATCATGTCGGCCATTTCCATAATGCCGCGTTTGACCCCCTGCAATTCATCCCCGCCGGCGGGTGCCAACAGCAAAATAAACAGATCCGACATTTGCGCCACAACCGTTTCGGATTGCCCGACACCGACCGTTTCGATCAAGACAACATCAAATCCCGCCCCTTCACAAAGCGCGACAGCCTCGCGGGTCCGGCGCGCCACGCCACCCAGATGCGTCTGGCTCGGCGACGGTCGGATAAAGGCACGAGCCTCTCTGCTCAGGCGATCCATGCGCGTCTTGTCCCCAAGGATCGATCCGCCCGACCGCGCTGAACTGGGATCAACCGCAAGCACAGCAACGCGCAGGCCCAGCCCAACCAACATCATGCCAAAGGCTTCGATGAACGTTGATTTACCAACACCCGGCGTGCCCGACAGGCCGATGCGCAGTGCCTGCCGGTCTTTGGGCAAGGCCGCGAGCACATCACGCGCCTGCACCCGCTGATCTGCGCGTGTGCTTTCGACAAGCGTTATGCCACGGGCCAGAGCCCGCCTTTCGCCCTCTGCGATCCGTTTTGCCAGTTCGGTTGTATCCATCGACCCTAGCCTTTTGCTTCTGCTATCGTTTCTGGGAAAGCAGCGCGCAAATGTCCAGTGTTGGCGCGCGCGATGGTATGGGTCATAACACCTGACATGATTGCCGCTGAACCCTTGCCCATCGATGCAATACTGCCTGAGTTGCTGGACAACCTTCGTGCCTGCGGTCGTGCTGTGTTGCAAGCCCCACCCGGGGCAGGCAAGACAACGCGCGTACCGTTGGCAATGCTCGACGCGGAACTTACGGCAGGCAAAATCCTCATGCTCGAACCGCGCCGCCTTGCTGCTCGTGCAGCTGCGGAACGTATGGCTGCATCGCTTGACCAAAAGGTTGGCCATACCGTGGGCTACCGCATACGCGGCGAAAGTGCCGTAGGTCCTGTTACTCGAATCGAGGTTGTAACCGAAGGCATCCTAACGCGAATGTTGCAGGATACACCTGATCTGCCCGGCGTTGGGGCCGTGATTTTTGACGAGTTCCACGAGCGTTCTTTGAATGCAGATTTAGGTTTAGCTCTGTGCCTTGAGGTGACCGATGCGCTCCGCGATGATCTTATCCTGTTAGTGATGTCTGCCACGCTGGATGCGGGACCTGTCGCTGACGTGATGCGGGCACCTATCCTGACATCCGAGGGCAAAAGCTTTGATGTTGAACCGTGCTGGCTGCCCAAGCCGATGGCAAAGGACATGCGCTTTGAGGTCGGCATGACCGACCTGATCGTTAGCGCTTTTGCTGAAGCGCACGGCAGTTTGCTGGCCTTTCTTCCGGGCGAGGGAGAGATCCGCAAGACTGCGGCGATGCTTGATGGCCAGACAGCCAACGTCCCTGTCTATCCGCTGTTTGGGGCAATGGATTTCAAGGCGCAACGTGCTGCAGTTGCGCCGGGCAAGGGCCGCAAGATTGTGCTGGCAACGTCGATTGCCGAAACCTCGCTCACCATTCCCGACATTCGCATTGTTGTTGATGGCGGCAGGGCACGGCGCGCGCGATTCGATGCGTCTTCGGGCATGTCGCGGCTGATCACCGAGCGG
>JABITU010000028.1 GCA_018668195.1 Tateyamaria sp.
GCAAGCACTGGGCTTTTCCAAGGGGCCGATTTACCGAAAGGATGCTAAAGACCGCAACATTACTGGAACTGAAATTGGGGGCTAGACACTTGTGTCTGCTTCCGGCGCTGCCTTTATGGGTGCGGCACGGTTCAGCTTGAAATTGAGGCGTGCGTAGAGGTGCGTTGCAACAGCCTCTTCTTCGGGCTCAAGGTCGTGCGCCGGTATGTTGGAAAACGATTCGTCAAAACTACCAACACCTGTGCGAGCGGCTGATGTTATGACTACATTCGTCATGGAGTATCCTTTCCGGGTAAATGTTGGTTCAAGTGAGATGGCGGTTTGTGGCACTGGCCAATGCCGCAATATTGAAAAGCCCGCGCGCCGATGTGGAGGGCGTTACAATATGTGCGGCCCCTTTCAACCCCAGCAAAAACGGGCCAACCGTTTCGGCGTCTGCCAATGATTTCAAAGCGTTGATCGCCGCGTTTGCCGCATCAAGATTTGGAAATACCAACACGTTGGCATCATCAGTCAATCGCCCACACGGCAGCACGCGCTCGCGTTCAGCCTTGTCAAAGGCCAGATTTAATCGCATCTCGCCGTCAAACTCGAAGTCGACGTCAGCAGCTGCCAAAATGGCGGTCGCTTGACGCATCTTGATGGTCGTCTCCGTTGGATGCGCGCCAAAACTGGCGTGGCCAACAAGTGCGACCCGTGGCGTGACGCCAAACTGGCGCACTTGTTGGGCGGCCATACGGCAGATGCTGGCAACCTCAGCGGCGGTGGGATCGCTGTTGACATAACCATCAGCGACAAAGACCGTGCGGCTTTCCAAAAGGATCGGCACCAGCGTGGCAAACACGCTGTCAGTGCCGCTGGCACCAAAGACCTGTTCGAGGCGCGTAAGATGATCCGTGAAGGCACCAGATGTGCCACAAATGACTGCGTCCGCATGACCCTGCTGAACGTGCAAGGCGCTCGCTAGAGTATCGCTGGACCGTATCATTTTACGCGCAAGTTCCGGCGTCACGCCATCGCGCGCCCGCATCGAATGAAACGGCGCACCGTATTCCTCTGCAATCGCGGGATCAGTATGGTCAAACACTGCGACATCTTGTCCAGGCACAAAACTCAGTCCGAGCAGACTGACCTGCTTGGTGATAACATCCAGTCGTCCGGTCAGAATTGGCTTGGCGACCCCCTCTTTCAGAACATCATTGACCGCGCGCAAAACACGCGGCTCTTCCCCTTCGGCGAAAACGACACGGCGTGGAGTAACACGGGCCGTAGCAACGACTGGACGCATCAATGGTGCCGAGCGATTGACGAAGCGGGAAAGATCTACTCGATAGGCTTCGAGATCAGCAATCGGCTTGGTGGCAACGCCCGTGTCCATGGCGGCCTTGGCAACAGCAGGCGCAATGGACACCAACAGGCGGGAATCGAAGGGCTTGGGCAAGATGTATTCTGGCCCGAAAACCAGAGACTGACCGCCGTAAGCTTGCGCCACCTCATCAGAGGCACCTTCATGGGTCAGGCTTGCAATCGCTTCGACACAGGCCACTTTCATGGCTTCGTTTATCTCAGTCGCGCCAACATCCAGTGCGCCGCGAAAGATGAATGGAAAGCACAGCACGTTGTTGACTTGATTAGGGTAATCCGTGCGGCCGGTGGCAATGATCGCGTCAGACCGAACCGCCAGAACGTCTTCGGGCAAAATTTCCGGATCAGGGTTTGCGAGTGCCAGGATCAATGGGCTGGTGGCCATGCGTACCACCTGATCAGCCTTCAGAACGCCGGGACCTGAAAGCCCAAGGAAAATATCGGCGCCGTCAATCACATCGTCCAGAACACGCGCATCAGAAGGCTGTGCAAAGGCGGCTTTCTGAGCGTCTGCTTCACGCCCATCATAAACCAGCCCAGTGCGATCAATCAACCAGATGTTTTCGCGTTTGGCCCCCATGTCGATCAGCAGGTTCAGGCAGGCGATGCCAGCTGCCCCTCCTCCCGTCGAGACTATTTTGCAATCTTCCAGATTCTTGCCGACCAGACGCATGGCGTTGAATATGGCGGCACCGACCACAATGGCCGTGCCATGTTGGTCATCATGGAACACCGGAATGTCCATCTCTTTGCGCAACCGACCTTCTACCACAAAACAATCCGGTGCCTTGATGTCTTCCAGATTGATGCCGCCGAAAGTCGGCTCTAGCCGTCTGATGGTATCTGCCAGAAGGTCTGGATCGCTTTCGTCCACTTCGATGTCAAAACAATCAATATCAGCGAAAGTCTTGAAAAGGACCGCCTTGCCTTCCATCACAGGCTTGGAGGCCAATGCGCCGATATTGCCCAGTCCTAGAACTGCGGTGCCGTTTGAAATCACGGCCACCAGATTGCCGCGCGCTGTGTACTTCATGACATCGGATGGGTTGTTTGCAATGGCCATGCTGGCCTCAGCCACGCCCGGGCTGTAGGCCAACGCCAGATCCCGTTGGGAACTGAGCGGTTTCGTCGCGCGAATAGCAAGTTTCCCCGGACGATCCCTTTGATGATACTCAAGAGCATCTGAGAGCGGTATATCTGTGTCGTTGTCTTTCATCTCAGGTCTCCAAAGTTAGGTGGTGCGGCCCCCCAGAGGGTCGCCGCATTTGTGTTTAGTAGGCAACCGAGGGAAGCCAGATGGCGAGAGATGGGAAGAGGATGACCAATGCCAGACCCGTAAGCTGCAGCAGGATGAAGGGAACAACACCTTTGTAGATATCCGTCAGCTTCACTTCCGGAGGGCACACACCTTTGAGGTAGAATAAAGAGAAACCGACTGGTGGTGTCAGGAAGCTGGTTTGCAATGTGACGGCCACCAGGATCACGAACCAGATCAATTCCGGATTATCCAGGCCTGCACCAGGAATGGACAGCGACATGGCCGCAATGATCGGTGCTACCAGCGGCAGGATAATCAGCGTAATTTCGATCCAGTCCAGAACAAAGCCCAGCAGAAACACCAGGAAGAGAATGAACAGGATCGTGCCCATTTCGCCAAAGCCTAGTCCCTTGATCATTGCCGTGATCAATTCGTCGCCGCCAAGTTCGCGCAGAACGAAAGCAAAGCAGGTTGCACCCAGAAAAATCGCAAAGATGTATGCGGTCGTTTTGAACGTGTTACGTGTGACCTGATACAGCTTCGCCCAGGTCAGTTTGCGATAGGCCAAGGCCATGACAGTGGCACCGGCGGCACCAACCCCCGAGGCCTCGGTTGGTGTGGCTATCCCGCCAAAAATTGATCCCAGAACTGCAAAGATCAGTGCGACAGGCGGAAGAACCGCTTTTCCCACTTCCAAGATTGCTTCCCAGTCAACCTTTTTGGCACCTGCGGGCAGAGGAGCAACCGTCGGGTTCAATGAAGCGACCACAACAATGTATAAGATGTACAGCCCGCCGATCAGCAGACCCGGCAAAAGGGCCGCCATGAAC
>JABITU010000256.1 GCA_018668195.1 Tateyamaria sp.
CGTCCACGCAGCCAAACGCCCAGAATCCGGCATATCAGGGCGCAGCCCCTCATAAGCCGAGTGCAAGCAGCGGTACTCAAGCTTAGGCGTGTCTTCGAGCTTTTGCATAAAGTGATCGCGCCAGGCGAGCCGCGCCTGAAATGACTTTAACGATCCGCCCCATCCTGTTCGCGTGCCTTTGACTTCACGCTGGCGAATGGCCGTCGCCTGCGATAATTCACGCCCGCTCAGGCAGCCAAAGGCGAGGTAAGGCGACAACCGCGAACATGCGGCTTGACCTGTTACGGGCGACGACATTTCTTTGCGATAATTCTGGCCGCGTTCTGTCAAAAAACCACCCAAAAGTGACAGGCCCATTGTACGCCCACCAATTTGCCGCGCGCGACAATAGTCAGCTGCGACGAGCGGCGGCACCGGATCACTGGGCAAAGCAGGGCCCTTCATCGCCATTGGCACATCCGCTTGGGGTTGTCGCAACCATGTGTTGCGCACAAGCGCCCAACCGTCGCGGCTGTTGAGGCGGCGCACCACACCGGATTGCGTCAGTTCTTGCCAAGCAACACCATTGGCACCACACCAATCCCCCACCGACATATCGCGAGCATACGTCCAGCCATTGCCCGTCTCTTCATGGCTCAGCATCCGGTCAAACCCAATGTCCGCCTTAAGATCGCGCAACACATCAGTGACACAGCCCACACGCACAACAAGGTCGACACCTGCCGCGCGCAGCGCCAAAGCCAGATCTTCAACGCTCTCTCGGACAAATTCAAACTGTCGGCCCGATACGTCCGGCTGGGCCCAATAATCGGGTTCAAACACATAAAGAGGCAGCACAGCCCCCTGCGCCGCCGCCTGAGCCAGCGCCGAATGATCTGCCAGCCGCAGATCGCGTTTGAACCACACCACCGTCGTCATGAAATCGAACCTAGTGCGTAACCGTTGAGCGCCAAGCGACGCACGACAATCAGGGCAGTTCACTGTTGCCCAACCGATCTTGCGGGCCCGCGCGCATCAGCCTAACGTCACGTTCAACTATTGACCCCAAAAGGCAGTCCCTTCTCATGCGTGATGCGAGCCCTCAAACGATTTACCTTGACGATTACACCCCCTTTGGCTTTCGCATCGAAAAGGTTCATTTAACTTTTGACCTGGCCCCTTCTGCCACTCGCGTCACATCGCGTATGCGCGTATCCCCCAACCAAAACGCCGCAGATCGCACCTTTTTCCTGCATGGCGAAAACCTTACGCTGATCAGCGCGCGGATCGATGGTGAAACGGTGAAGCCCAAGCTGACATCCGAAGGGCTGACCTGTGACGTTCCATCAATCCCGTTTGTCTGGGAGTGCGAAGTTCAAATTGATCCGGAAGCAAACACCGCCCTCGAAGGGCTGTACCTATCAAATGGTATGTACTGCACCCAATGCGAGGCCGAAGGCTTTCGCAAAATCACCTATTACCCCGACCGTCCCGATGTGATGAGCACGTTTACAGTTCGCATAAATGGCCCCCACAGCACATTGCTAAGTAACGGCAACCCCGTGGCTTTAGGCAAGGGATGGGCGGAATGGCACGACCCCTGGCCAAAACCGGCCTATCTTTTTGCGCTGGTCGCAGGCGAACTGATCGCGCATCGCGATACATTTACCACCTGTGAGGGGCGCAAGGTTGACCTCGCACTATATGTCCGCCCCGGTGACGAGGGCAAATGCGCTTTTGGCATGCAAGCGCTGAAGGACAGCATGGCGTGGGACGAACGCGTGTATGGACGCGCCTATGATCTGGATGTGTTCAACATTGTGGCTGTTGATGATTTCAACATGGGTGCGATGGAAAACAAGGGCCTGAACATCTTTAATGCGTCAGCAGTTTTGGCCTCGCCAAAGACATCGACCGATGTAAATTTCGAACGGATCGAAGCGATTATAGCACACGAGTATTTCCACAATTGGACAGGCAACCGGATCACTTGCCGGGATTGGTTCCAGTTGTGCCTGAAAGAGGGGCTTACCGTATTTCGTGATGCGCAATTCACTGCCGATATGCGCAGCGCACCGGTCAAACGGATCAATGACGTGATTGACCTGCGCGCACGCCAGTTCCCCGAAGACCAAGGCCCGCTTTCTCACCCCGTTCGGCCCGAAAGCTTTCAGGAAATCAATAATTTCTATACTGCGACCGTTTATGAAAAAGGCGCCGAAGTGATCGGCATGCTTAACACGCTGGTCGGCAGTGATATCTATGATAGCGCTGTTGAGCTTTACTTTCAGCGCCATGATGGTCAGGCCTGCACGATCGAGGATTGGCTGGCCTGTTTCGAATGGGTGCTGGAGGACCGCGCCGATGCACTCAATGAAGATGCATTTGGCGCCAGCGATATGGCCGCCTTCAAACGCTGGTACAGCCAGCCCGGAACGCCAACAGTCTCGGTCAAAACCTCGCGCAATGGCGACATGCTGACATTGGATCTGACGCAATCAAACCCAAAATCCGATGGAGAACCGCAAGTGATCCCCATCGTTTGGGGGCTTTTGGGGCCGGATGGCACCGAGCAGGTCGCAAGCCAGCTGTTTGTTCTCAAGAAAAAACGCCAGAGCTTTACCGTGCATGCCCCCGAGGGCAGCGTGCCATCCATCCTGCGCGGATTTTCAGCGCCCGTCGTTCTCGATTACCCAGCCGACAACGCCTTTTTGCTGGCCCACGACACCGATCCGTTCAACCGCTGGGAAGCTGCGCGCAGCCTTGCGCGGGCCTCGCTCATCGGTACGATCACCAAAGGCAGCGCGCCTGATGCCGCCTGGCTGGACGGCATGGCGGCCGTTTTAGGCGACACAACCCTCGATCCGGCCTACCGGGCACAGATGCTGGGGCTTCCGGGACAATCCGAACTGGCGGTTGACTTGCACCGCGCCGGACTAATCCCGGACCCGGACGCGATCTGGGCTGCTGTGGACAGGCTGAAACAGGCCCTATCCGACCGCGTCGCAGACCAATTGCTAGAACTCTATAATACTCATCAGATCACGGCGGCCTATGCGCCCGATGCCGCGCAATCGGGCGCTCGTGCGCTTGGCAATGCGGCCCTCGCCCTGCTCACACGTCAGGACGGCGGTGCACAGGCACAGGCGCAATACGATCAAGCCGACAACATGACACAACAATTAGCAGCCTTGGCAAACCTTATCCGCGCAGGCAAGGGCGATGGCGCCCTCGCCCAGTTCGAAACGCAGTGGCATGCGGACCGGCTGGTCATGGACAAATGGTTTGGGCTGCAAGTGATCGAGGCCCATCCCGATGATGCCGCCGATACCGCTGCAGCCCTGACCCGGCACGCGGCCTTTAACTGGAAAAACCCGAACCGGTTTCGTGCAACGCTGGGTGCGCTGGCCATGCATCACGCCGGTTTTCACGCCAGAGATGGCTCGGGCTACAGCCTGCTTGCCGATTGGCTGATCAAGCTTGATCCCGTTAACCCTCAAACTGCGGCGCGCATGTGCTCGGCCTTTCAGACCTGGCGGCGCTATGATGCAATACGCCAGTCTATGATCCAAAAAGAGCTTGAGCGCATCGCGGACACCCCAAACCTCAGCCGTGACACCACCGAAATGATAACGCGCATCCGCGAGGCGTGAAGTCCAATCACCGCCGAACGCACTGCAATCGACCCATCCGAGAAAGGCCAAGACATGACCCAACGCCCCGTTTGCCTGATTACCGGCGGCTCAGCCGGGATCGGTGCCGCCTGCGCCCGGCTTGCAGCACCGACCTATGATCTGGTTCTGAACTACCGCAGCAGCCACGCTGATGCCGAAGCGGTGCAAAAAGACGCCGAGGCCTTGGGTGCCAAGGTCGTAATCGTTCAAGGCGATGTGTCACAACCCGGCGACATTGCTGCGATCTACAAGGCGGTAGATGACAGCTTTGGCCGCATCGACGTGCTGATCAACAACGCGGGCATTGTCGGAACCACTGCCAAACTCACTGAAATTGATCATGCCCGTTTGGTCCAGATCATGAATGTAAACGTCATCGGTGCCATGCTGGTCGCCAAAGAGGCCGTGATCCGCATGCAAGCGCAGGGCACAGGCGGTGCGATTATCAATATTTCGTCAGCGGCAGCACGTCTGGGTTCTGGCAATCAATATGTCGATTATGCGGCCTCCAAGGGGGCGATCGACACGTTTACCAAGGGGTTGGCCGACGAAGTCGCAAGCGACAACATCCGCGTCATGTCGATCCGGCCTGGAATTATCGCAACCGACATTCACAGCAAGGGCGGCGAACCCGATCGCGCCGAACGGCTAGCGCCGATGGTGCCACTCAAACGCGCAGGTTCGGCGGAGGAGGTTGCACAAGCAATTTTATGGCTCGCCTCTTCACAGGCAAGCTATATCACCGGATCCACTCTGGACGTCACAGGCGGGCGCTGACGGGTCATGACCCCATTTACATTCGAGACGACAGGCCGGAACCGGGCGACCCTGATCACCTTGGTTTTGGTATGGGCGGCACTGGGCGCAATGTGGCTGCTGTTTGACGCTGCGATCTGGCTGGTGGGGATATTCGTCCTGTTCACGCTGCCAGCCTTGTACGATCTGATCTCGTCGCGCCGCTCTGGCTTGGTCATTGACGCAGCCGGAGTCAGCTGGTTTTCAGGTCAACGCAACGGATCTGTGGTTTGGTCGCAAATCAGCCATATAAGGCTAGACACCCGCTTGGACATGTCAGTGCGCACCAGCCTTGTGCTTATCACTGGCCGCAAGATCCGTCTGCCTTTGGAAACCACCCCACCCGCTGCCACATTCGAAAAGCTGCTGACCGACGTTGGTGTCAAAGTGGAGCGCCGCCATTTTTCTCTGACGGGTTAACGGCTCGTTTCGCTTCTATCGGCCAGACACACGCCGGAGGCTTTCAGGAAAGAAATCGCGATAACAATCGCAGAGGCCGGACGCGGCTGCAAAAATACACAAAATTTGGAGCCTAGCGCCGGATAAGCTCACTCTCATTAAAATTTACTAGATGTGAGAGCTTAAAGCGGTATCGGTCCTAGAAACTGGACCACTTGCTGCGATAATTGCAATAGAAGGATCGGCAACAAACTGAATTGCGGCCAGTTTAATCCGACAGAACAAACAGATGCTGTAGGGGCGGCAAATCAGGAAATTGTAACTGTTGCATAACAGCCTTTGCCAAGAACTGTCCCGCGAGCCCCACGTCTTCCTTTTCTACGATGATGTTTTCACGAAACATCTTGAGCAATGGCGCGACCTCTTTGGTCAGAACATCAATGTCATGCCCTAAACGACGGCCAGATTTTTCGATTGCAACAATTGCCGCTATTGCCGCTTTTGGAGAAGTACAGATTACTGCATCGATCTCGGGAGATTGCGCTAATCGGCGCATTATACATTGTAATATATCGTTCGACGATTGGTCACTGTTGACGTTTTGCGAAATCCGGTAGTTGATGTTTAATGGCCCCACCCCTTGTTCAAGGCCTCGGACCATGTCCTGTGCGTAATTCTGATTTCGTGGGGGCAGAACGGCAAGCACGTTCCTGCGCTCGCGCGCGGCAAGGCGCTTAAGCGCGACGCTGATGAAAGCTTTGTTGTCATAGTCATAATAGGGGTGCTGATCACACCACTTTGTGCGCCCATGCGTGGCAAATGCAAATTTTTGCTTCAACAAGTAAGCAACCCGAGGATCCTCGGGCTCGATCATGTTGAAAATGACAGCATCGGATGACCGGGTTTCCACGACATACTTGATCGGGCGCAAAGGATCCTCGTCAGGAAACCAAGGCAGCACATTAAGATGAAAGCGGGTGTCGCGCAGTTCTTTAGCAATTGCGCTGGTCAATCTGGCCGTACTATTCATCATATCGTTTTCAGCCGGAATGACCAAGGTTATGACATTGGTTCTACCTGTTCGCAGCCGCACACCGGCACGGTTGGGAACATAGCCTATTGCATCGGCAATTCGGTGCACCAACACCTTTGTATCGCCTCCAATGTCAGATGCATCGCTAAGAGCCCGAGAAACGGTGGCAACGGCCAGACCGCTTATTCGGGCAATAGTTTTAAGCGTTGGCGTTTCGCCAACATTGACCCGCTTGCGCAACTCTTCTTCGTCTAGATTGGCAATTTCGGATGGCTCTCGCTTCATTACAACCACTCCAAGAAACGAAAAAAGCGACTAAGGCAGGTTAGCATGCCCTGCATCTGTCGTACTTACAAGATCTTCACCACACTTGTAAGGTTAGCATACTAAGAAACAGGAATCACTTGAAATGAAAAACTAAATCGATATAGATGAAACTATAACGATATAGTAATAGGGAGAAATGCTATGCGTATTACATCCAAGCTTTTGGCAGCGACGGCTATTGTCGCTGCGTCCAGCGCTTCAGCCACAGAATTGGAAGTCATGCACTGGTGGACATCCGGCGGCGAAGCCGCCGCTGTAAGCGAGTTCGCCAAAGCCTTTGACGCGACCGGAAACACGTGGGTGGATGCCGCCATCGCAGGCGGAGAGAATGCCCGCGCTGTCATGGTCAGCCGCCTGACGGGTGGTGATCCGATGGGAGCCTTTCAGTTCAACCATGGCCGCCAGGCCGAAGAACTGATCGAGTCAGGCCTGCTGCGCGACATCACCGACATCGCAGAAGCCGAAGGCTGGCTGGACCTCGTGAACCCGTCAAGCTTGCTGGAAGCCTGCACCGTCGAGGGTCGCGTTTATTGTGCGCCTGTAAATATTCACTCATGGCAGTGGCTCTGGGTGAGCCACGACGCGTTCGCCGAGGCTGGTTTGCCTGTGCCAAGCAATTGGGCCGAATTTGCAGCTGGCGCTGACAAACTTGCTGCTGCCGGCAAAATTCCCTTGGCCATGGGTCAGCAGGGGTGGCAGCAATCGGGTGCTTTCAACGTGATGATGGCCAGCCTTCTGCCCAGTGAAATCTTTACCTCTGTTTATGGTGACAAAGACACTGACGTTGCCGCAAGCGCAGATGTGGCAACTGTTTTCGCCGCGGCGGCCGAAGCACGTGAAATGGCTGCCAAGTCAACGGTTCAAAACTGGAATGACGCCACCAACCTGGTGATCACTGGACAGGCCGGCGGCCAGATCATGGGTGACTGGGCGCAAGGCGAATTTGCCGTTGCGGGATCGGTTGCAGGCGAAGATTACAGCTGTCTTCCAGGTCTGGGCACAAACCCACGTCTTTCGACGGGTGGTGATGCATTTTATTTCCCAGTTCTCGATGACGCAGATCAGGCTGCGGCGCAGGCCGAATTGGCGGCCCTGCTGCTCAAGCCGGCAACGCAGGTCAGCTTTAACCTTGCAAAGGGGTCGCTGCCTGTGCGCGGTGACATCGATCTTTCGGCTGCAAACGACTGTATGCAAAAAGGCCTTGGCCTGCTGGCCGACGGTGCGCTGTTGCCGGATGTGAATATGTTGGCGACGCCAGACACAGTAAACCAAATCAACACACTGTTCACTGAGTTCTTCGCCGATGCTTCGATCTCGGCTGCGGATGCTCAGGCGGAATTCGTTGAAATCATCGCAGATGCTGAATAGGCCCTAAGGCAATCTGGCTGGTGCGTCTTTACACCGCGCCAGCCAACTTAGTCAGCTGAGAAGGGGTGGCTTATGGCGACCGAACGCCCGAACCAGCTGTTTCGCAACATGAATGCAAAAGTGGCAGCGATCCCAATGATCGTGACTGCTCTTTTTGTGTTTGTCGGCGGAACGGCTTGGACCATTGTTTACAGCTTCACCAAATCGGGGCTTTTGCCCCGCATGAAGTGGATCGGTCTGGATCAGTACGAACGTTTGTGGGGCACCAAGAAATGGCTGATCGCGATCGAAAACCTCGTGATCTATGGCCTTTGCATGCTGACATTGATGTTTGTGATCGGCTTCATCCTCGCGACGCTGATCGATCAGAAAATCAGATTTGAAAATACAGTCCGCACCGTCATCCTTTATCCCTATGCCATGAGTTTTGTCGTCACCGGCCTTGTTTGGCAGTGGATTTTGAACCCCGAATTCGGGGTGCAAAGCATCGTGCGGGGCTTTGGCTGGGAAGGCTTTACATTTGACCCGCTCTATTCACCGGACATCGCCATATTCGGCGTGTTGATTGCCGGGCTTTGGCAAGGCAGCGGCTTGGTTATGGTACTGATGCTCGCCGGATTGCGCGGCATCGACCAAGAGGTCTGGAAAGCGGCCCGCATTGACGGAATTCCAACATGGAAGACCTATATCTATATTGTCATTCCCATGATGCGCCCTGTTTTCATAACAACGCTGGTGCTGGTGGTGACGGGGATCGTCAAAGTGTTTGATCTGATCGTCGCGCAAACGGGTGGTGGGCCCGGGATCGCAACCGAAGTGCCCGCAAAATACGTCTATGACATGATGTTCAGAAACAACAACTTGGGTCAGGGTTTTGCGGCGTCGACCATGATGTTGCTGACCGTTTCATTGGTCGTAATCCCTTGGGCCATTCTTGAATTCGGAGGCTCGAAGCGCCGTGGTTGATACATCCCCAGTCTCGCTGTCTGGTCCGCATGGGCCGAAACCGCGCAGGGCGCTCTCGCGGCGTAATATTTTCCTCTATGGCACTCTTTTCGTCATAACTGTTTACTATGCTCTGCCGCTATATGTGATGATCGTCACCTCGCTCAAGGGCATGCCTGAAATCCGTCTGGGCAATGTCTTTTCCCCGCCAGTTGAAATAACCTTTCAGCCTTGGGTCAAAGCATGGTCAGAGGCGTGCACAGGCCTGACATGTAACGGCCTGAGCACAGGGTTCTGGAACTCGGTGCAGATCACGATCCCGTCGGTTATCTTATCGATCATCATCGCTTCAGTGAACGGGTACGCATTGGCCAACTGGCGGTTCAAAGGCGCGGATGTCTTTTTCACCATTTTGATCTTTGGCGCATTCATTCCTTATCAGGTCATGCTTTATCCGATCGTGATCATGCTACGCGAGATTGGCCTGTATGGTTCTGTTTGGGGACTTGTGCTGGTGCATACCGTATTTGGCATGCCGATCCTAACGCTGCTGTTTCGCAACTATTTTACGTCCCTACCCGAAGAGCTGTTCAAAGCTGCGCGCGTCGACGGGGCGGGATTTTGGGGGATTTACCTGCGGATCATGGTGCCAATGTCGCTACCAATATTTACCGTCGCAATGATCTTGCAGGTCACCGGAATCTGGAACGATTTCCTATTCGGGGTCGTCTACACCGGCCCGGAAACATATCCCATGACCGTATCACTTAATAACATCGTGAATTCCACGCAGGGGGTAAAAGAATACAACGTCAACATGGCCGCAACCATCCTCACCGGTCTGGTGCCACTGGTCATTTATTTCGTCTCAGGAAGACTGTTCGTGCGCGGCATCGCCGCCGGTGCGGTCAAAGGGTGAAGAACGCATGAAAAACTCTGTTGAAATCAAAAACCTCGATCTGCAATTTGGCCCCGTCAAGGTTCTGCAAGACCTCAATCTTGAGATTGGAAAGGGCGAGTTTCTGGTTTTGCTCGGCTCGTCGGGATGCGGAAAATCGACACTTCTGAACTGCATTGCGGGATTGCTCGATGTCTCTGCAGGACAAATCCACATCAACGACAAGAACGTCACGTGGGCTGAACCGTCCGAGCGCGGCATCGGCATGGTGTTTCAATCCTATGCCCTTTATCCACAGATGACGGTCGAGGGGAACCTTTCATTTGGCCTTAAGAATGCCAAGCTCCCCAAAGCCGAGATCGCGAAACGTGTCAAACGTGCGGCAGAGATCTTGCAGATCGAACCACTGCTGAAACGCAAACCCGCCGCACTTTCGGGAGGACAGCGTCAGAGGGTCGCCATTGGGCGTGCGCTGGTGCGCGATGTGGATGTGTTTTTGTTTGATGAACCGCTTTCAAATCTGGATGCCAAGCTGCGCGCCGATCTGCGCGTCGAGATTAAGCGCCTGCACCAACGCCTTGAAAACACTATGATTTACGTAACACATGATCAGATCGAGGCGATGACCCTAGCTGACCGGATCGCAATCATGCGCGATGGGCAGATCATGCAGTTGGGCACGCCTGATGAAATTTATGGCAAACCAGTAAACAAATACGTCGCCGACTTTATTGGGTCGCCATCCATGAACTTTCTCGAAGGACAGATCAAAGCAGGCAACTTCGAGGTTGGCAATCTGTCGATCCCGCTTGCAGGCTATGACTTTGCAAACACTGCGGGGCCTGTGGACAGAGCCGCAACAATTGGTATCCGCCCAGAGCACGTCGTCACCGGCGAGCTGGTCGAAAATGCCACCGTAAAAATTGATGTTGAGGTCAATTTGGTTGAGCCAACAGGCTCAGACACATTGATCGACTGCGAAGTTGCAGGTCGTCATTTTCGGGTCCGAATGGACGGGCAATCGCGGGTCGCTGCTGGTGAAAAACTGCGCCTCGGCATCGACCCGACGAAATCGTCACTGTTCGACTTGGAAACTGAGCTTCGCCTTTGACCGACACACGACTGACCAAACAAAAATTGCACGAAGGAACACTTATGCCGACCATTTCTTACCAGCTTTACTCCTCACGTCATTGGACTGCGGAAGAAACCTTTAAGATGCTGGCGGAAGCAGGCTATCAAGAAGTCGAAGGTGTGGGGCCGCATTATGAAGATTTGGCCAAAACGAAAGCCTTGCTTGATAGCCATGGCATGACCATGCCCAGTGGGCACTTTGCCCTCGACTTCGTTGAGGCCGACCCTGCAAAAGTTATCGAAATTGCCGATGTCCTTGGTATTTCTGCCGTCGTTATTCCTTTCATTGCACCCGATGAACGGCCCACAACTCTTGCCGGGTGGCAGGCCCTTGGCGCACGGCTGGCAAAAGCCGGCGAACCCATCGTTGCGGCAGGTTTGGACTATGCCTACCACAATCATGATTTCGAGTTTGTACCCGTCGAAGGGCAGATGCCGCTCGATGTGATTGCTCAGGCGTCCGATGACATCAAGCTGGAGCTCGACCTTGCTTGGGTCGCGGTCGGCGGTGAAGATCCTGTCGCCTGGCTCAAAAAGTACGCGGGGCGCGTCATCATTGCTCATGTCAAAGATATCGCACCTAAGGGTGAGAACACAGACGAAGATGGATGGGCTGACGTCGGTCACGGCACGATGGACTGGAAAACGATCAAGCCCGCGATGGATGCCGCTGGTGTCAACCGCTACGTCATTGAGCATGACAACCCCAGCAATCATATCCGCATGGCATCTCGCTCAATGGCGACGGTTCAGGCATTCTAAGGACTATTTAAATGAAGAAATTTGGCGTTGGCATCATTGGATGCGGCAATATCTCGTCGGCGTATCTCAAACTTGCACCACTGTTCAATTCAATCGAGATGCGCGCAGTTGCCGACCTTAACATGGAAGCCGCCACTGCGCGCGCCACCGAGTTTTCAGTGCGGGCAGAAACGGTTGATGATCTGTTGGCAGCCGATGACATAGACATCATCGTGAACCTGACGATACCTGGCGCCCATTTCGAGGTGACAAAGCGAATACTTGAGGCCGGTAAGCATGCCTATTCTGAAAAGCCGTTCGTTCTGACGCTGGAGGAAGGCGAAGCGTTACGCACGATCGCCGCGCAAAAGGGTCTGCGCGTTGGCTCTTCGCCCGATACGTTCTTGGGTGGCGCACACCAACTGGCCCGCGCTGCCATTGATGAGGGACAGATCGGCGATGTGATCGGTGGCACATGCCACGTGATGTCGCGCGGCATGGAAGATTGGCACCCGAACCCGGATTTCTTTTTTCAACACGGTGGTGGCCCAATTCTTGATCTAGGCCCTTACTATGTGACCAATCTGGTACAGCTGATCGGCCCGGTTCGGGCTGTCACCGCCATGACTTCCGCCAGCTTCGAAACTCGGACAATTGCCAATGGACCGCGCCTTGGCGAGACTATTCCGGTCGAGACACCAACAAATATCCACGCCATCCTCGAATTCCATAATGGAGCGTTGATAACACTTGGCGCCAGCTGGGACGTGTGCGCGCATAGGCACGAGAACATGGAACTTTACGGCAGCAAGGCATCACTTTATGTGCCCGATCCAAATTTCTTTGGCGGGGATATCTTTCTGGCTGATCAGGCCGATGCCTCAAGCGTATTGCAATCTCGCGATCACCCGTTTGGGGTGCCTAACACGCAAGACGGACAAGGCACGGACCGAGCCAATTACAGATGCGCGGGCCTTGCTGATATGGCAAGTGCAATCGCCACTGATCGCGAACATCGGTGCAGTCTGGAACTGGCGACCCACGTTGTCGAAGTTATGACCGCGATCTTGCAGTCAGCTGAAAAACGGACCTGGATCGAGATGACAACGCATTGCGATCGCCCTGCCCCACTTAGCCCGGAACAGGCACTTGCTATCATGGCTTAATCTGAGTTTTTGCCGGAGTCAGATCAGCGCACCCGTTGGGTACCCCGGCCAATGCGCATATTCCCTGTTCAGCCAGAAAATAACACGATTTGCGCGCACAGTTGGTTTGCCGCGCAAACGTGCGCCAAACCTTAGGGATGGACCCGAAAGTTGCTGAAAGTTTGACTATAGCATTTCCCGAAACACGCAATACAGCATGCGTCACCATACGCTGTGAAATATTTTGCTTTAGACAGCGTCAGGTTATTAAGGGTTTCGCATGGCAATCTAGGGTCAGGACCCATTAATCCCGTGCCGTCAGCGACAATTTCACGATATTTCAAAGACTTGGGACGTTCGACTAATAGTGGTTCTATTTGCAAGCGGCCCAGGACGCTGAAATGAAGTGAAATTGCCGCCCTTTGGGTTTCCCGGATTTTCCCTCCATCTGCGTCACATCTGATTGAAATATAATCACTATTTATGCGCAGACGTTTCTTACCAAAGGCAAAAACCGGCAAACTGACGGTACAGGATTAATGGGTCGTGATCCTAACTTACTGCAACGTGTGCCTCAAACAAAAACGCGGCAAGGGCCTTTTCGACCATAGGGACCGATGATCGATTTTGGGCGGGAAGCACTACGTTGACACACAGACCCCGCGGACCGCCCGCCACCACATGGACATCTGTATCGGCAAGTTTCATTTCGTCTCGAAGGAGTTTCGAAATGACAATCTTGGCCGCATCACATCGCAGGTTTGGTTTGAAAATCTTGCCAACCGACGTCAAGGGTATCTCATCAATAACATTGATAACCTTCGGCCAGGCAGGCCGTTCATCAATATTTTCCTGAGCATGAGCCATGAGGTCTTCTGCGCTGAACTCAGCGTTCGGGTGGACTTGAACAAAACACATCGGCAATTCACCAGCATATGCGTCGGGCATGCCTACCGCCGCCGCCAGCGCTACCGCGGGGTGCGTGCTCATGGCATTTTCAATCATTGTCGGATCAATGTTGTGGCCGCTTCGGATGATCAGGTCTTTGGACCGCCCCGCGACATAAAGACAACCCTGAGCGTCCTTATATCCCAAGTCACCAGAATTCAGAGCCCCATCTGAAAATACACCCACATTGTGCGACGGATCTTTGTATCCGGGAGAGACATGATCACCTCGAATTACAATCACGCCAATTTCATCGACGTCGCAGACCCCTCCGAGGCTGCCATCGGCCTCAAGCTTCAAAACATCGACCTGCGTATAGGGAAGCGCCCAGCCGACAGACCCTGTTGTGCCTTGCCCGCTGACAGGATCCATGCTGATCAGTCCAGAGGCTTCGGTCATTCCCAAAATCTCGAACAGAGTTGTGCCCGTGACATCCTTGAATCTCTGCCCAACGGCAGGCGGCAGCAGCGATGCCCCGGTCACCCCTGCGCGCACGGCGCTTATGTCGTAATCGCCCAGTGGTGTCTGCAAAACCGCACCAATTGCGGTCGGCACGCCTGCGACCAACGTCACCTTGTGATCTGAGACCAGTCTCCAAAATCCTTCGACGATGGCAGGGTTGCGCAGACCGGCAGGTGTCATCACCAACAATTCTATCCCCGCCATAAATCCACTCAGGCCTGCGACAATGGTTCCTGCCACGTGAAACAGCGGAAAAGTAGCCGTCAGCACATCGGCTGAGGTGTAGCCGCACATTGCGGCACCACCAAAAGCTGCAACAAGTTGGCTGCGGTGCGTATGCGCGACAAGCTTGGGGACACCGGTTGTGCCACCGGTATGAAAATAAGCGGCAAGGTCATCACCACTGCGCGCTTGTCCAAATGTCAGATGGTCGGCGGGCTGACCCATCAATGCAGCGCCAAGGTCGATCACGCCTTCTTGTTCAGGTGTACCCGGCGGCGACACACGCACCAGCAGCAGCTCGGGGATTTGCGCGCGCAGTTCCAGCGCCTTTTCCCAAATATCGAGCTGCGGATGCGGCCCCAGAGCAACGAGTACCTTGGC
>JABITU010000257.1 GCA_018668195.1 Tateyamaria sp.
CCAACCGCGTGGCCACCAAACCGCCTACATCGTCCTTGAACACCAGCGAAAAGCCCCAATCGCCCTGCAGCACACCGCAGAACGTTCGGCGATCATCCACAGCGGTGTCGGATTTGAAACATTTTCCGGTGACTTTGCCCTCGGCGTATTCATTGATCCAGCCCGGCACAACACCCAGCCAACGGCCGTATTTGACTAGCATCGGATCGGTATAGCCGCGTGGTTCGAGCCAGCTTTGCACCTCTTCCTCAGACATTCTAAAATTGCCCTGAGTTTTTGCCAGTTTTTCAAGGTTTGGGTAAAGGTTGGTCAAAAAGAATACGATGAACGTCAGGCACAAAGCCGTCAGCAGCATCACGCCCAGTTGTCGCAGAATAAAAATTCCCATGTATCGCCCCTGTTGGGTGGCTTTCATCAGACATTGCTGTCCGTTTATTCGGGCCGCGTTTATCCGGCCTGTTTAGATTTATGCCCCAAACGAAGACACTTATTTTCTTGAATTTGTTATCCTGTCTCGTCACGCATCCCCTTGCGTCAACTGTTGCATTTGTAATGGCCTGACGCTGTCCATACTTTGCAAATCCACGATTGGTGTATCGGCGTGTTTATTGATCTATTCTGGTATGAGGCAACAGATGCATTCCAAGGTCAACAGTCCGCATTAGATTATTATAGATCGGCTGCGACATTAGATTGGCCAATTTGCGGCGTCGGGCGGTACATTACAGGCTAACGTCTGGTGACTGCGCCGTCTGTTGAGCCGCTGCGCCGTAGCGCGGTGGGGGTCAGCCCTGTGTGCTGTTGGATAAACCTAGTGAAATAGGCCGCCGATCCAAACCCAAGATGGCGGGCCACATCCTGAACCGGAACTGTCGTTTCCAAAAGTATCGAGCGCGCGGCATGCAATGATCGCTCAGTCAGCAAATCTGCTGCAGTCCTGCCAGTCGCTGCTTTGCAGGCGCGGGTCAGATGCGTCGGCGTTACATTTAGTTCTTCGGCATGCTCGGCCATTGGTAACCCATCGCGGTGATGCCACACCACGCGATCGCAAAATGCGGCGCTCAACCGCGCGGCTGCATTCATCTTCCGTGGTAGGTGCTCAGACTGAGCGATCTGACGCCGCAACCAGACAGACAAAAGCGTAACATGCGCATCAAGCGCATCTTGTGAGAATGGCCTAGACTGTGACGCCTCTCGTGATGCGGCCTCGTACAGGTTTGCCAGCTCTGAAATTGCGGTGGTGTCCAGCACTCGCAATTGCCTTGGCGTTTGGGGCAGACTGATTTCCGTCCCATCAGGAATTTCAATAATTTGCCCCATGCTTTGCCGGCCCAGATCAAGCGCAAACAAAGTGTTTGGAGGCACAGAGATTAGGTTGTTGGTCCCCACACCGCGCCGCGTTCCATTCAACAAAAGCCGACCCTGGCCTCTGGTCATCCAGATCAGCAGATGTGCCGGGCGGTCGTTGGCGAGTGTCAGGCGCCAATCTTGCCCGCTGGTCCATTGGACAAGGGTTGTTACATGGACTGGGGGCAAAGACATCGATGTTAGTTTTGCTCAAAAAAGTTCAATTTGTGACATTAATTTGAACATTTCATTATCGTCTTACAAATTCAAGTTTTCAATAATCAAGTGTCATCACAGGGATCCGGAAGCGACCCATTGCCAGTCGCGCAGCCGGGCTCGGAACCACGTGCGCTGGCGTTTGGCATATTGCCGGGTCACAACAGTAGCGGAGTCGACCGCAGCCGCATGTGTCATTTGCCCGGTTACTATGGCCATGGCCTCGGTCACGCCGATTGCGCGACATGCGGGCAACGCCGGATTGTAACGCGATTGCATTGCGCGTGCCTCATCCAAACCGCCTGCATGCAACATTTGGTCAAAGCGGCGCGTAATGCGGGGCGTGAGCCATTCTTTTGGGCTATCTAGCACAACACCAGTGAACTGTCCGCGCTTTAACAAGGGAGGCGGCGTGTCGTCCTGCCAATCCGACAACGGGCGCCCTGTTGCGTACTGCACTTCCCATGCGCGCTGTACCCTGGCCCGATTGGCCATATCGATTCGCGATACTGTTTTAACATCAAGGGCAAACGCCAAATCCTCTAGGGGCATCGCGTCAGCCTGCGCGCGAACTTCGGCTGGTGTTGATGGTATATCGGCCAAGCCTTCGGTCAGGGCTGAGAAATAAAGGCCAGTGCCCCCAACAATAATCGGCCGGGGGCCATCCAGCATACTTGAGACTTCGCGCAGCCAGTGGCCTGTGGAATAAGGCGCATCAAAGGGAATGTGACCATAAAGACGATGCGATGCGCGGGCCTGTTCGGCGGGCGAAGGGCGTGCCGTTAGCACGCGCCAGCAGTCATAAATCTGACTTGCGTCGGCATTTATGATCACGCCTCCCTGCTTTTCGGCAAGCGCCAATGCTAATGTAGATTTGCCCGATGCCGTGGGCCCGGCAATCAAAACAGGCAGGTTGCCGGGAATCGATGCAATTAGGTCGGCGATCATGTGCGTCTGTCCATTGAAAACCTGTCGCTTTTAGGACAGATTGCGCACAAATCAAAGAGCAGGGGACGCACCATGGCTGGGAAAGAGACCGAAACCTCATTCAACAGGGTCATGTTAAAGATCTCGGGCGAGGCTTTGATGGGCGATCAGGGTTTCGGCCTGCATCCACCAACAGTCGAGCGTATCGCGCGCGAGGTGCAATCAGTCCACGACATGGGCGTCGAGATTTGTATGGTCATCGGGGGTGGCAACATCTTTCGCGGCCTGCAAGGCTCGGCTCAGGGGATGGAACGGACGACTGCCGACTATATGGGCATGCTTGCCACGGTGATGAATGCTCTGGCAATGCAATCTGCTCTGGAGGGACTGAAAATTCACACGCGGGTGATTTCTGCCATCACAATGAACGAAGTGGCCGAGCCATATATTCGCCGTCGCGCTGTCCGCCACCTAGAAAAAAAGCGGGTGTGCATTTTTGCCGCTGGTACTGGAAACCCCTATTTTACGACCGATACCGCCGCGACCTTGCGCGCAAACGAAATGTCCTGTGAGGCGATCTTTAAGGGAACCAAGGTCGACGGAGTATATGATAAGGACCCCGTAAAACATGATGATGCGGTCCGCTACGACACGGTCAGCTATGATGACGTGCTGGCCAAGCGCCTTGGTGTGATGGATGCCAGCGCTATTGCTTTGGCCCGAGACAATAACCTGCCAATCATTGTGTTTTCGTTGGACGAACCGGGTGGTCTTCGGGGCATCTTGGCCGGCAGGGGAACGTACACGCGGGTGCAAGGTTGATTGCTAAATACGGGCTTAACTCATGCTGGCCATTCACTCGCTTGGTGATTACTGTAGTTTAAATTATCCCTAACGGGTGAAAGAAAAAGGGGAGCGCGCATGTCTGACGATTTTATGCTGGATACAGATGACCTTGGCCGCCGTATGGACGGCGCTTTGGCGAACCTGAAGATCGAGTTTGCATCGTTGCGCACGGGCCGTGCTTCGGCGTCTATGCTAGAGCCGGTGATGGTCGATGCCTACGGTGCCATGACACCGATAAATCAGGTGGGCACAGTTAATGTGCCAGAACCACGAATGGTCACCGTCAACGTCTGGGACAAGGGTCTTGTTGGCAAAGTAGAAAAGGCGATCCGCGAAAGTGGGCTGGGAATCAATCCACAGCTGAATGGTACCATTATTATGTTGCCGATCCCCGAACTGAACGAAGAACGCCGCCGCGAATTGACTAAGGTTGCGGGCAGCTATGCCGAAAACGGTCGCGTAAGCATACGGAATGTGCGGCGCGATGGAATGGATCAGATCAAGAAAGCCAAGGCAGACGGGTTGTCTGAGGACGACCAGAAGCTTTGGGAAGACGAGGTTCAGGATATGACTGACGCAGCAATTAAGGCTGTGGATGCGGCCCTTGAGACTAAGCAAGCCGAGATTATGCAGGTGTAAACTCTGTAACCGAGCCTTAGCCCGGCAAACATTTTAAGGAAGTGTTTTAAAAAATACACCAAACCTTCCTTAAAAAGCCTCGCCGACTAAAGGTTAACCCCAAGGATTATGCCATCTCTGTCTCTTCACATACTGGCCCATGTCATGCCGCCATTATTATGGATGGAAATGGTCGTTGGGCCACACAGCGTGGTCGGCCCCGCCTTTTTGGGGACCATGCAGGAGCGCAGCGCGTCCGAGAAGTTGTGGAAACCTGCCCGGATATTGGCGTCCAGTACCTGACAATTTTCGCGTTTTCGACCGAGAACTGGAAACGAACGCAGGTAGAGGTCGCGGGCCTGATGAGTCTTTTTCGACGCTACATCGGCAAAGAGGCCCGAGCGCTGCACAAGTTTGGAGCTCGGGTCCTGTTTATTGGCGATCGGGTTCGGCTCGACAAAAAGTTGATTGCTTTGATGGATGAACTTGAGGCACTAACCCAACACAACACAAAGGTAAATCTGACAATAGCGCTGAATTATGGCGGACGCGATGAAGTGGCCCGCGCCACCAAACGGCTTGCACAGGATGTAGCGGCGGGCAAGCTTAATCCAGAAAATATAGATGAGGAAACTCTCCCAAGATACTTAGATACGTATGTTTTGCCTGATCCAGACTTGGTAATCCGCACAAGTGGCGAGGCGCGGATATCTAACTTTTTATTGTGGCAGTCAGCCTATGCTGAATACGAATTCGTTGATACAC
Source organism: Tateyamaria sp. (assembly GCA_018668195.1). The sequence goes on from JABITU010000257.1 coordinate 4,720, forward strand.
TTTGGCCTGACTTTGCGCGCGAAGAATTTACCGCCCTGTGCAATGGTTACGGCAAACGCGAACGTCGATTTGGCGGAGTAAAACGATGACCGAGAGCCCTGGCAAATGGTCCGACCTTGCCGCACGCACGGTTTCTGCGCTGATCATGGTACTAATGGGCGTCGGGGCTATTTGGTTTGGAGGCGACGCTTTTTATGTGCTCGTCGCAGTAGTGATCGGTTTGATGGTTTGGGAATTGGTGCGAATGTTGGCGCCGCTCAATGCGTCGCTTGCGGTACAATTGGGAGGTGCGTCGGGCTTTGCATTGTTGCTGGCAGCCTACCTCCCGACGGGCTTTGTGTTGCCTTTGTTGCTTGCACCAGCATTTGTCGGCCTTAGCCAACTCATGAAACACCGCGCGGCATTTGTAACGTTCAGTATCCTGATTGTGCTTGCTGGTTTTGGTATGATTAGTGTGCGTGATGATATGGGCTTGGATTGGATGATCTGGCTGGTGTTGGTGGTGGTTGTAACGGATGTGGTGGGTTACTTTGCTGGCCGCATCGTGGGTGGCCCCAAGTTTTGGCCCCGCATCAGCCCGAAAAAAACATGGTCTGGCACGGTCGCGGGCTGGATTGGGGCAGCCATAGTGGGCGCAGTTTTTTCATTAAAAACCGACGTAACAGTGCTGCTGGTGATTATCTCTGTTGCGCTGTCTATGGCGAGCCAGATGGGGGATATCGCGGAAAGTGCACTAAAGCGCTGGATGGGGGTCAAGGACAGTTCTGCGCTGATTCCGGGCCATGGCGGCTTTCTGGACCGATTTGATGGTATGCTAGGCGCATCACTGTGTTTACTATTGGTAGGTCAGACGGTTGGCTTTCAGGGAAGTATACTTTGAAACAACGCGTATCGATTTTTGGCGCAACCGGGTCGATTGGGCAAAATACCATAGACCTGATCGCACGCGACCTGGCTTCCTATGATGTCGTGGCGTTATCCGGCGCTTCAAATATTGAGGTGCTTGCACGTGATGCGATCCGACTTGGGGCGGATGTCGCAGTAACAGCAGACGAGACCCGGCTAAGTGAATTGTGCGATGCTCTGGCAGGATCTGGCGTTGTGGCTGCGGCAGGCCAAACTGCTTTGATCGAAGCGGCATGTCGCCCAGCTGATTGGGTCATGTCGGCAATTGTGGGTGCCGCAGGCCTCGCGCCGGGTATCAGCGCCTTACAGCAAGGGGCTACGCTTGCGCTTGCTAACAAGGAATCGCTGGTGTGTGCGGGCGGATTGATCCTTGAGACCGCCAAGGCGAATGGAGCGCTGCTGCTACCTGTCGACAGTGAGCATTCGGCCATATTCCAAGCCCTTGTCGGAGAAGACATGGCGGATGTTGAACGGATTATTATAACAGCGTCAGGTGGTGCGTTTCGGGATTGGTCGTTGGAAAAGCTAGCCACTGCAACCTTGGCGCAAGCCTCATCGCACCCCAATTGGGATATGGGACAGAGGATCACCATAGATTCGGCATCTATGTTTAATAAAGCCTTAGAAATAATTGAAACCAAGGAATATTTTGACGTTTCTCCGGCGCAAATCGAAGTGCTTGTTCACCCCGAATCGATGATTCATGCGCTGGTCGGCTTCCGCGATGGTGCACTCATGGCCCATGTTGGGCCGCCAGATATGCGCCATGCTATTGGTTATGCCTTACATTGGCCGCACCGTAAGGCACTGCCGGTTGAACGGCTTGATTTGGCCCAGATCGGCGCGCTCACGTTTCGTGCCCCCGACGAGGTTCGCTGGCCTGCTTTGCGACTGGCGCGCGAAGTTATGGAACGTGGCGGGTTGTCGGGTGCTGTATTCAACGCGGCCAAGGAAACAGCACTGGACGGTTTTATTGACGGCACATTATCTTTTCCGGGCATGGCAGAGGTGGTAGATGCCACACTGAATGCAATAGAACCCAGCCATATAGACGCCCCCATGTCACTTGATAATGTTATGAACGCAGACCAAGTGGCAAGAAGCGCTGCACGCGCAGCGATCCAAAAAAGAGCAGGATAAAATTTTGGACCTTTCCGTTTTGATACCCGCCTTTGGCGGATTTGTATGGACTATATTCTTTTTCGTGATGGCGCTTAGCATCATCGTGGCAATCCACGAGTATGGTCACTACATCGTCGGGCGCTGGTCTGGCATCCAAGCCGATGTGTTTTCGATCGGTTTTGGCCCGGTTTTGTGGAGCCGGATGGACAAGCGCGGCACGCGTTGGCAGATCGCCGCACTTCCCTTTGGAGGTTATGTGAAATTTGCAGGTGACGCGGACGCTGCCTCGGGAAAGGATACCGAGACAATGGCGGCCGCATCTTCTGATCCCAAAAGATTGCGCGAGACGATGCATGGTGCACCACTATGGGCGCGAACTGCAACAGTTTCAGCGGGTCCCGTTTTCAACTTTGCCTTGTCGATAATTGTATTTGCTGCCGTGGGCTATTTCAACGGCGTTGTTCGCGATCCGTTGACCGTTGGTGAACTGCGCCCGATACCGAATGAAATTCAAGAACTGAAAGAGGGCGACGTGATCTTAGAGATCAACGGCGTCCCGGTGCCCAGCGTCAAAGACGCTGCTTATGCCACATTAATGAATGATCTGCCCTCAACTCCGGTATTTGATTATCTTGTAACGCGCGGCGGTGACGTGCAGATGGTGAAGGGCCCTTACCTAAGGCCTGCACTGGTCGGGTCTGTCAGCCCACAAAGCGCTGCGCTCGCAGCTAATCTCGCACCAGGCGATGTAATTACCGCAGTCGACGGTGTGCCTATTTTTACCTTTGGTCAGTTGGTCGTTGCTGTCGAAGGATCTGATGGGCGCAGCCTTAACCTGTCTGTTTGGCGCAATGGGGTGACGACCAAGAAGGTACTGATACCCAAACGTGTTGACGAGCCACAGCCGGGAGGCGGTTTTGCCACACGGTGGCGTATCGGAGTGGCGAGCGGCAATGCGTTTGAGCCCGCGACCGAAGCCACTGGCCTAGGCACAGCGATTACAGGTGGCGTGACGCAGACATGGCGTATCATTACCGGTTCAATATCTGGCCTGGGGCACATGATCACTGGTGCAATCAGCACCTGCAACTTGTCTGGGCCCATCGGCATCGCACAAGTCTCTGGTTCGATGGCCAATCAAGGAACACAAAGCTTTGTATGGTTCATCGCGGTCCTGTCCACAGCCGTGGGCCTTTTGAACCTTTTCCCGATCCCTGCGTTGGATGGTGGGCATCTGGTGTTTTACGCTTACGAGGCTGCGACAGGCCGTCCACCAAGCGACGGTGCCTTACGGGTGTTGATGGCGGCAGGGCTGGCATTGGTGCTGTCGCTTATGATGTTTGCACTTTGGAACGATCTGTTCTGCCCGTGACCTGTCTTGCAGGGCGGGTTTGCGCGTGTAATCTGCTCGTTTCGTTGAAGTATAATGTGCCGAAATTCTAATTTAAGTGCCTGTTCATGTTGCATCAATGTGAACAAGTCATTGGCATGGGCGCGCCAATTACGTCGTACGTATATTTCCCTCAGTCAGATGGGGTTTTAAACACACTTTAAAGGGTCAGGCTAATCTACAAATACACATCTTTCACTTACTTTTTCTTTTGATTTTTGTGCTTTTGACAAGCTGTCCCAATCCCGTTACTCACGATCTGGCTAGATGCATGAACACGTGGGGTAATGCCATGGGACTGGGGATAATAAAAGCGGTTGGTTGGCTGCCAAACTACCACCGTAAAATCCTTCGCGCTATACTATTTTTAGGCTTAGTGTCAATGGGTTGGATTGGTCAAATTGCGCCCACTGTCGCGCAACAATTCCAATTCTCTGAGATTGTCGTGGCTGGCAACGCACGTGTTGGTGATGCTGCGATTATTACTCGCGCTGGAATCGCACTTGGCCAGGCGGTGACCGCCGGCGAGGTCAATGATGTGCTTCAAAATCTGCAAGGTAGCGGATTGTTTGAAAGCGTCTCGGTACAGCCACAAGGCGGAACGCTGCTGATAACAGTGATCGAATTGCCGACTTTGAACCGTGTCGTTTTTGAAGGAAATCGTCGTTTGGATGATGATGCTTTGAGCGCTCTTGTTCAAAGCCAAGAACGCGGCGTCTTCAATCCCGCACAAGCCGAGCGTGACGCCAGCTTGATTGCCGAAGCCTACAGCACTCAAGGGCGAATAGCCGCTCGCGTTACCCCGCGGATCATTCGACGCGATGACAACCGGGTAGATTTGATATTCGAAGTTTTCGAAGGTGATGTGATCGAAATAGAACGTCTTGCCTTTGTTGGAAATCGGAACTTTTCCGATCGTCGCTTGCGACGTGTTTTGCAAACAAAGCAGGCAGGCATTTTCCGAACGTTGATCCGTACGGACACACTGATCGAAGACCGAATAGAATTTGATAAACAGGTGCTGCGCGACTTCTATCTGTCGCGCGGTTATGTTGATTTCCGAACGCTCAGCACAAATGCCGAACTCACAGAAGAACGAGATGGCTTTTTCCTCGTTTTCAACGTTCAGGAAGGTCAGGAATTCTCATTTGGCGATATTACCGTCGTCAGCGACCTCCCAGAAATTGATACAAATGCGTACCAAGGCCAGCTTAAAGTACAGCCAGGTATGGTTTATTCGCCAATTATGATCGAAGCAGAAATTGCGCGCCTTGAACTGAAGGGGCAACGCGACGGCGTTGATTTTCTACGGGTTGAACCGCGCGTTTTGCGCAATGAACGAGATCTAACATTAGACGTGGAATTGGTTCTTAGCCGCGGACCTCGTGTTTTTGTCGAGCGTATCGACATCGAAGGTAATGCGACAACGTTGGACCGCGTTATTCGTCGTCAATTCAAGATTGCTGAGGGCGATCCATTTAACCCTCGCGAAATCCGAGATGCAGCCGAGCGCATTCGTGCAATGAACTTTTTTGGCAAGTCGAAAGTGAACGCCCGCGACGGGTCAAGTCCAGGGAGGGTTGTCATTGATGTAGACGTTGAAGAGCAACCAACAGGGTCTCTAGGTTTCGGAGGGACATACTCTGCCGACGAAGGCCCAGGAATTGCCATCAACTTTACAGAACGCAATTTCCTAGGCCGGGGCCAGACTTTGGGTTTGACTTTAAGCACTGCAGATGAAGCTGAGCAGTATGGTTTTCGTTTCATCGAGCCCGCGTTGCTGGGCCGTGATATAGCTTTTGGGATCGATCTCCGATACAGTGAATCGGACAGTGATGATACAAATTATGATACTGAATCTATAATATTTAGTCCGTCTTTAACCTTTGCTGTCAGCCGGAATGGGCGTGTACAGCTTCGCTACTCTGCACTGCGAAATGAACAGTTAACCCGTGATCCAGTTACGAACGGTGTGGTAGTCCAGAACGAAATTAACGCAGGAGCGCAAACTAGTTCTCTGTTAGGCTATAGATACGTTTACGACACGCGCAACACTGGTTCGAACCCAAATGCGGGCGTTTTGTTTGAGTTTGGTCAAGATTTTTCAGGTTTTGGCGGCGATTCAAAGTATATTAAGACAACTGCTAAAATACTTGCGCAGCGTCGTATTCTGAACGACGAAGTGACCTTGCGCGCATCACTTGAAAGCGGATTGTTAGCATGGTCTGGAGGTACAAGCCGAACGGTCGACAGATTCCTGTTGGATCCGCAAATCCTACGAGGTTTTGACCCCGGCGGCATCGGCCCACGTGAAATTAATACAAATAGTTCTGATCCGCTTGGTGGAAACATGTACGTTGCTGCGCGTTTTGAAGCAGAATTCCCTTTGGGTTTGCCTGAAGAAATTGGTTTGAGCGGGGCTGTATTTTATGACGTCGGCAACCTGTGGAACCTAGATGATGTTAACCTAGGCGGAGTGGGAACGGGAGCCATTGTGGGGGAGGGAGGATCGTTTAGACATGTACTCGGTTTTTCTGTCTTGTGGGATTCAGCCATTGGGCCATTGCGTTTCAACTTTTCCAAAGCTTTGCGTAAGGAAGACTTTGACCAAGAGCAGACTTTTGATCTGACTCTATCGACAACCTTCTGATCGCGTGTTTGTTTGGAGCCGAGTTTTGGTTTTCGCGCTGGCGCTCGCAGTAGGAATCGCTACGCAACCTCTGGCGCAGGACATTCGAAGTCCTATCCTGACGATCGACAACGACCGATTGTATAAAGAAAGCGCTTTTGGGAAGCGGGTTTTTCAGAAAATTGAAACGCGTAACCGTGCAGTTTCCGAGGAAAACAGAAGATTGGAGGCCATATTGGAGGCGGACGAACGCGCTCTCACAAAGCAGCGCTCGAGCCTTGATCCGGAGAATTTTCGTATTCTTGCGGACGCGTTTGATGCGCGCGTTGATGATATCCGTCGAGAACGTGAGGCGGAAGGAATTGCTTTTGGGACCGTTCTTGACGATAATCGTACACTTTTTTTTAGTGTAGCGGTCCCAGTGCTCGAAGAGATTATGATAGAGACGAATGCTGCCGTAATACTAGAGCAGCGAAGCGTTTTTGTGAGTTCTAATGCAATCGACATTACTCAAACGGCAATAGAGCGGATCGACGCGCAATTGGGCGACGGCACCACCGAGCCAGAATAGCACATGCTTGCGACAGAGGACTTGCCTTGCTAGGCAAGGGGGTGGTCACTCGACCGCAACCAAATGACGACAAAAACAAGGGCACGGCAGACCATGACAAACGACCTGTTGACAGCTGATATTGGACTAATTCAGCGTATTTTGCCGCATCGGTACCCATTTCTTTTGGTTGACAAGGTGATCAATATTGATGGCTGTACATCGGCTAAGGGCATTAAGAATGTGACGATGAACGAGCCGCACTTTCAGGGCCATTTTCCTGGAAAGCCTATCATGCCCGGCGTTACGATCGTAGAAGCGATGGCGCAAACCGCCGCTGTTATGGTGGGTGCCTCGCTTAAGATGGTCGACAAAGAAATGCTAGTTTATTTCATGGCCATAGATAAGTGCAAGTTCCGCCGCATGGTTGTGCCGGGCGATGTGTTGGAGCTAAATTTGACCACCACACGCGGCAAGGCTGGTAGTAAAGTTTGGAAGTTCCACGGTGTTGCAGAGGTGGATGGTGAGATGGCCTGCGAGGCCGAATTCACCGCCATGATGGATCTGCCTGCCACATGAGTGACGAGATGATCCACCCATCTTCCATTATCGGGGCGGGTGCCCGTATCGATCCTACAGCGAGGATTGGTCCGTTTTGCGTTATTGATTCAGACGTAGAGATAGGGCCGGGAGTTGAGCTAAAAAGCCACGTGGTTGTAACCGGCACTACCTCGATCGGTGCGGACACGGTGGTGTTCTCGTTTTCAGTCATCGGCGAGGTACCTCAGGATCTGAAGTTTAAGGGCGAGGCGAGCCGACTTGAGATTGGTAAGCGCAACCGAATCCGCGAGCATGTGACTATGAATAGTGGTACTGCAGGTGGCGGTGGCCTTACCAAGATCGGTGATGACGGATTGTTTATGGCTGGGTGCCACATTGCCCACGATGCTTGTATCGGTGACCGTGTCATCGTGGTGAACTCTGCTGCCATAGCAGGACATTGCGTGCTGGAAGACGACGTGATTGTTGGGGGCTTATCTGGCATTCACCAGTTTGTTCGGATTGGCAAGGGCGCGATCATCGGGGCTGTTACAATGGTCACTAATGATGTGATCCCGTACGGGTTGGTGCAGGCTCAGCGCGGCGTACTTGATGGCCTAAATCTGGTCGGCCTCAAGCGGCGGGGTGTTCCTCGTTCTGATATTACGGCCTTACGTGCCGCTTTTCAGATGCTTGCGAAGGGTGAGGGCACGTTTCAAGATCGGGCAGAGCGTTTGAGCAAGGAAACCGACAGCGCATATGTGAACGAAATTGTGGCTTTTGTTATGGGTGACACTGACCGGTCATTCCTGACGCCACGCTGATGTTGGCGCTGGTCGCAGGGCAGGGCGCGTTGCCTGTGGCTGTCGCTTCGGCTCAGTCAAAACAACCTCTGATCTGTGCGCTTGCTGGACATGTACCTGACGGACTGCATGTGGATATTGCTTTTCGGATTGAGCATCTGGGCACATTCATTATCACTCTGAAAAACAAGGGTGTAACCGAGGTTTGCTTGTGCGGTGCTATCGTGCGTCCGCAAATTGACCCGTCCCAGATTGATGCAGCAACACTTCCATTGGTGCCCATAATGGCCAGATCTATCGCGGGCGGCGAAGACAGCGCCTTGCGGGCAGTCATTGGCATTTTTGAACAAGCGGAATTTGCGGTGCGCGCCGCACATGAACTGGCCCCTGATTTAATCCCGCCCCAAGGCATGCTTAGCAGAGTGATGCTGCCGGATGATGCTCATACGGACGTAGCGGCAGCCCTCAGAGTGTCCGTATCACAGGGCGCTGCAGATTTAGGTCAGGCCTGTATCATTCGTGGTGGAGCGGTGCTTGCGCGCGAAGATTCTCGGGGCACGGACGCGATGCTTCGGGGTCTTACAAAGGGCGCACCGCCGTTTATGGGTGATGCGGATCCAGTTTCTGAGATAATGGATAGGGCTGGCGATTTACTTGGAGGTGTTGCCGATTGGCTGACTGGCGACGCGACGCAACCATCCACGCGTGCGGGTCTGCTGTACAAGGGACCAAAGCCGGGGCAGGATACGCGCGTTGACTTGCCAACGATAGGTCCACGCACCGTCGAACTGGCTGCCGCAGCGGGGCTTGCTGGGCTTGTAATCGCGTCCGGCGGCGTCATTTTATTGGATCGCCCGCGCGTCATCGAGGCCGTAAATGGGGCGGGCCTGTTTCTATGGGTGCGCTAAGGGTTTTCATCGTTGCAGGCGAGCCGTCCGGCGACGCACTTGGTGGGGCGTTGATGGCGGGCCTCATAACATTAGCACCGGATGTGTGCTTTGACGGGATTGGCGGTCCTTTGATGCAAGCACATGGCCTTTCCAGCCGGTTCGACATGTCGGAGCTCAGCGTCATGGGCATCGCCGAAGTCTTGCCCAAATACCGCCATTTGAAACGTAGAATTGCTCAAACTGCACAAGAGGTTATTGATAGCCGACCCGATGTTCTGATCACTATCGATAGCCCTGATTTTTCGCTGCGGGTGGCGAAACTGGTCAAGGCAGGCAGCAACATTCGGACAGTGCACTACGTGGCCCCGACTGTTTGGGCTTGGCGGCCGGGCCGGGCGCGCAAGATGGCGCAGATGATCGACCATGTGCTGGCTTTGTTTCCGTTTGAGCCACCCTTCATGACGGCCGAAGGGATGGCATGTGACTTTGTAGGTCATCCTGCAGCAACGGTATCACAAGCAACAGAAACTGAGGCTGCAGAATTCCGAGCCAAACATGGTCTGGCAGAGGCCGCACCCTTGGTGCTGGTTCTGCCCGGATCGCGGCGTGGAGAGATTTCGCGTATGTCCCCTGTCTTTGGTGCAGCGCTGGCCCAAGTCGCTAAAGACCAGCCGGGGATGCGCATGGTCTTGCCTGCGGCCCAAGCTGTGGCTGACAATGTTAAAGAGCAGGTGAAAAGCTGGCCGTATCAACCAATTATTCTTGATCCGAGGGATAAGACATTGGCCGATGGGCTGGTCGATAAGCGCGCGGCTTTTCGGGCCGCTGATGTCGCACTTGCGACCTCTGGCACGGTCGCACTTGAGCTTGCGGCAGCCAACACTCCAATGGTCAGCGCCTTTGATCTGCATTGGCTGAGCCGTGCAATCATCAACCGGATGGTGACCACAGATACGGGCAGCCTGATCAACCACGTGACAGACAGCCGTGTTGTTCCAGAGGTGATTGGCAAAGATTTTAATGTATCCAATGTTTCAGCAGCGTTGAATTCATTAATCGAACACCCCACAGGTCAGTTGGCGGCGATGCATCAAACAATGGACGCATTGGGACGCGGTGGAGAAGATCCAGGTTTGCGCGCAGCGCGTGCAGTTATGGCCGGACTGTCTTAGCCGAAATAATATGAACTGTTCTGTAGCGATTGACGAAACACTTGAAACGTCATGCAATTTCCAACGCGTTAAAATATTTCATGTCAGGCGGTATTGGCTGAGTAAAAATTATCGCGTACCTTCTTTTTCTTCACCAAATCTGAGTAATTCTACCGTTTGTTTATGATGCAAGATTTCTATTTCAAAAACAATCGATGCCTGAAATATCATGTGTTTGAAAAGGGATAGCCCTTAGGCTAGTGGCAATCAGCCCATCTGCACCAACGTGTGACGCTTCTTGCCAGCCGACAGTTTGAGAGGTGTTGCCAGCGCATCTGCGTCTATCATCAGGCCTGCATTGCTTAGCAGCTCGTCATTCATGCGCGCGCCACCTTCGGCGATCAGGCGCTTTGCCTCTTTGCCGGAACCGGCCAAGCCTGATTTTACGATCAACTGCACGATGCTGATGCCGTCGGCAATGTCTGTTGCGGACAACGTAAGGGTGGGCAGGTCCTCACCCACGCCGCCATTTTCAAAAACTTCTCGCGCTGTAGCAGCGGCAGCGGCTGCAGCGTCCGCCCCATGCAAGAGTGTCGTAACCTCGGTGGCAAGTCGCGCTTTGGCGTCGTTTATTTCTGCACCACCAAGCGCGCCTAGGCGGTCGCATTCGTCCACTGGAAGTTCGGTATACAATTTAAGAAAACGACCCACATCCGCATCGGTCGTATTGCGCCAGAATTGCCAGAATTCATACGCCGACAGCATTTCTGCATCAAGCCAGACTGCCCCGGCCTGCGATTTGCCCATCTTCTTGCCATCCGATGTCGTCAGAAGTGGGGTGGTCAGCCCATACACTGCGCTTTCGACAACGCGGCGCGTCAGGTCGATCCCGTTCACGATATTGCCCCATTGATCCGATCCGCCCAATTGCAGGACGCAGCCATAGCGACGGTTTAACTCCATAAAGTCATAGGCCTGCAGAATCATGTAATTGAATTCGAGGAAAGACAGCGACTGTTCGCGGTCGAGCCGCGATTTGACTGAGTCAAAAGAAAGCATTCGATTTATCGAAAAGTGGCGCCCGATATCCCGTAGAAATTCAAGATAGTTCAGATTATCCAACCACTCTGCATTGTTGATCATCATGGCTTGGTTGTCGCCATAATCAAGGTATGCAGCAAACACCCGTTTGATATTGGCAATATTGGAATCGATCTGTTCGGGACCCATCAGTGGGCGCTCATCGGATCGAAACGACGGATCACCCACTTTTGTGGTGCCGCCGCCCATCAGAGTGACAGGGCGGTGCCCACACTTTTGAAACCAGCGCAACGACATTATTTGAATCAAAGACCCCACGTGCAGCGACGGCGCTGTTGCGTCAAAGCCAATATACGCCAGTTGCACACCACTCATCAGGGCATCGTCAAGCGCCTGCATATCTGTGCAGTCAGCGAGAAAACCACGCTCCTGCATAACATGCAGAAATTCGGATCGGGGTGTATGTGTCATTGTGCTTGTCCTTGGAACGGCTCCGGCGCACTCTATACGAGGGGTTAGGGCAAAGGAAAAGGCCATGGACCGGGTCGCGAGCAAGCTCAGGCAAAAAGGTGCAGTAATCCGTGCCCTTGGAGCAATGTCAGGCACGTCTTTAGATGGTGTCGATGCTGCAGTGCTTGAGACCGACGGCATCACCATCAAGGGGTTTGGGCCTGTCGAATACCTGTCGTACACAGTTAAGCAACGTCAGGTTTTGCATGCTGCTCTGGGTCATTGGAATGGCGACAGCCTGTCTCGCGCAACAGACGTGGTTATGGAAGCGCATCGTGCGCTGTTGGGGCGTTTTGCGCAGGTCGATCTGATCGGATTTCATGGCCAAACGGTGGCCCATGCTCCGCGTGTTCAAGGCACGTTGCAACTGGGTGATGGCGCGGCACTGGCCGATGGCTTTGGTGTTCCCGTGGTTTGGGATTTCCGAACGGCGGATATCGAACTGGGCGGTGAGGGTGCGCCTCTTTCTCCGTTTTTCCATTTTGCCTGTGCAAAATGGATTGGCGTGCAAACGCCGGTGGTTTTTTTGAATCTTGGCGGGGTCGGCAATATCACATGGGTCGATCCAAACCATGATCAGCCCGAGGTTCCAGGCGCGCTGTTGGCTTTTGACACCGGCCCTGCGAACGCGCCTCTGAATGATTTGGTGCAGGCGCGCTTTGGTGTTCCATTTGATGCAGGCGGTAAGATTGCTGCTCTGGGAACGGTGGAAACTGGTGCATTAGAGTTGTTTCTTGCTGAATCTTTTTTCTCAAGAATGCCACCTAAGTCACTGGATAGGAACGATTTTGCAGATATGGTGAGCCTTGTGGCCGAGCTTGGAGATGCTGATGCTGCAGCCACGTTGACGGCCATGTGCGCCGCTGCGGTCGCGGCAGGAATGGAGCATTGTCCCGGGCCGCCAGGGCGCGTGCTTGTCACGGGTGGAGGACGGCACAATCCGGTGTTGATGCAGATGCTGAAAGTGTCTTTGGAGTGTCCTGTCGGACCAGTGGAGGACGTCGGCCTTGATGGTGACATGCTTGAGGCACAGGCCTTTGCCTATCTTGCAGTGCGGGTGGCGCAAGGGTTGCCAACATCCTGCCCGGGTACCACTGGCGTGCGTGCAGCCGTCAGCGGTGGAACGCTCAGCCTGCCAGCGATCTGATCGACGTAAAACTTTCTCTGCCGCTGAGTTAGTGACCGAATTATTCCGTGAGGCGAACAATCTACCCTTCAAAATCAGCTGCCATGTGTGTCAGCTAGTGCGGTCTTTCTCATAATCAGACACATGGTTGCCGCGATGGAAGCGACGGCAACCATGTGCCAGACAGTGGGTTATCTGGGGATGTCAAATCCAGTTGGCGCTAGGATAAAGCCTTCAAACTGAAACCCGGGCGAAACTGTGCAACTGACAAGCGTCCAATCGCCGGTACTGCGCGCGGCCTGCCAGTGGCCTTGCGGTACGATCAACTGCGGTGCGCCGGTATCAAGATCCGGACCGAGTTGATGATCGATGGCTGGTCCTGCTTCGTCCTCGCTAAGCGACAGGATTAGTGGGGCGCCCGCGTGGTAAAGCCAGATCTCGACCGCGTCGACCTTGTGCCAATGGCTTGCCTCGCCGTTTGCAAGCAGGAAGTAGATACATGTGCCTGTGGGACGGCCCTCATTTTCAGCTACCCAAGTCTGACGGTAATGTCCGCCTTCGGGGTGGGGCTGCAGTCCAAGGCGGTCAATGATCTCTTGCGCGTTCATATGCGCAGCGTAGGGTGAGCCGGCAGGGAGGACAAGCGCATGAAGGTGGTGATTATCGGCGGTGGCATTATCGGTGCGGCGCTGGCGCACAACCTGCTGCGGGCTGGTGCGGATGTGACGGTGATTGCGGTCGGCATAGGTGCAACTGGGGCCTCTTTTGGTTGGATCAACGCCAGTTTCTACCTTGATGCGGCGCATTTTCGTCTGCGCGCAGCGGGTCTTGAGGCGTGGCGGCGGCTCGATGTGCTGGTAAATTGGTCCGGAGCGCTCTGCTGGGAGAAGACGGGTGCAGCTTTTGGGGATCAGTACGCAGCCCTGACAGCGTTGGGGTATCCGGTTCAGATCATCGATGACGTAGATTTCACAGCTCTTGAACCGCATGTGCCGGCCCCCACGCGTGCACTGCGATTTAGCGCCGAGGGCATGATCGAGCCAGATCGGGTTGCCCGGACTTTACTTACTGGTGCCCGTCAGATCAGTGGTGTGGCCGCAATTGGCATTGCCACGCGCGCTGGCCATGTCACCGGCGTCGAGACAGCGCAGGGCGAGATTGACGCAGACAGGGTGATTGTTGCGGCGGGGTGCCACAGCGGTGATTTATTGAAAACGGTTGGTGTGCGATTGCCTTTGATCGAAAGGCCTGGCATACTTTTGCGAACGCATTCGGTGCCACCGCGTCTGGCCCACGTTCTGGTTACGCCCGAAGGCGAGGTTCGACAAGATGCCGCGGGTCACATCTGGATGCCAACGGCTGCCCAGCATCAGACGGATGCCGGCACAACAGTTGAGGAACGGCCGGATATTCTGGCTGATCGCGCTTTGGTTAGGTTGCAGGGCCTGTTGCCGAATACGCCACTGAAGTGGGAGCAGGTCATGCTTGCACAGCGCCCCATGCCACAGGATGGACACCCGGTGATCGGCGCGTGCGGGCCCGAGGGGCTTTTTGTCGCGACAATGCACTCTGGCGTTACGCTTGCCGCGATCACAGCAGAGCTGCTTGCGCCACAAATACTGGATAGCACACTAAGCAACGCTCAGTCTGATATGGTAGCGCCCTATAGTCCCGAGCGGTTCCAGATCGCAGTCATGTAAAGCAGTATGCTGCGTACAAGATGTTATATTAGGCTCAAAGCTTGCGCGCACGAATTGTTTTCGTGCGCGC
>JABITU010000258.1 GCA_018668195.1 Tateyamaria sp.
AAGCGCACAGGATCGCAGCGATACGTCTATTCCGGCAAAATATTCCATCTTCTATCTCCCTTGTTCACAGATATCCTGTGATCCTATCGGGAGCTCGACCTCAGAATAGAGGGTAGCCCAATTACGCATGCTTCGAGCCCATTCTGCTAAATTGCGATGTCGAAACTAAAGTCCGCTAGAGGGACACCGCACAGGGCAGACGTTCGTTCTTGCTCTCAAAATAGCGCCCGGGCCGCTGCTGGAGCATGTCCCCTATGCCTGAAATTACTTGGCTAAACGTGTCCTCAGGACCGGAACGATGATCAAGCACGCCGCGATGACCAACAGGCCAAATGTCATGGGCCGTTCAAGGATGAACGACACGCCACCATAGAGCTGCATCGAGCGGGAGAAGTTGTCCTCCATCATGCCGCCCAAGATGAACCCGATCAGCAGCGGCGGCAACGGATAGTTGGCAAATTTCAACGCAATCCCGAAGATGCCGAAGCCCACTAACATCAACAGCTCCGTCGCGTTGTTCTGGCCGATGTAAGCCCCCATCAGCGTGAAGAACAGGATGAACGGGATAAGGAATTTGCGCGGAATCGCCAGAAGTTTGGCGATGTATGGGATCAAGGGCAGGTTCAGGATCAACAGCACGAGATTACCAATGAACATGGACATAATGACGGCCCAGAAAATTTGTGGCTCGTCTACCATAAGGCGCGGACCGGGAGTCACGTTGAGTGCAATCAAAGCGCCGAGCAGGATTGCCGTGGTGCCAGAGCCGGGGATGCCCAGCGTCAACAGCGGCACGAAGGATCCAGTGCAGGCCGCGTTGTTTGCGGTTTCTGGTGCCGCGAGTCCCTTGATCGACCCTTTTCCGAATTCACCTTGTTCGTGCTTCGGTGCGATGTTGCGTTCTACGGCATAGCCAAGGAACGATGCGATGGTGGCACCCGCACCGGGTAAGACGCCAATAAAGAAACCCTGAATAGACTGGCGGCCGATGACGGGTGCGATGGCGCGGGCTTCGGCGCGGGTAATGCGCAGATCTTTGATTTCGCCCCCATCATCGCCAAGGTTCTTGGGTTTGAGGACAAGGAAGATGGCTTCTGGCAAGGCGAATATGGCCATGGCCAAAGTGATAAACCCAAAGCCCGATTGCAGATCCATGATGCCTGCCGTGAAGCGTGGCAGATTGAACAATGCCCCTTCGCCAACCGTCGCCATGATAAGCCCAAGGACGGTCATCAGCAGCGCTTTGGTCACCTGACCGGGGCCAGCAAAAGCCGCGATAGCAGACAGGCCGACGACCATGAGGGCGAAGTATTCGGCGGAATGGAACAACAGTGCGACGGACGACAACATTGGCGCAAAAATCATCAAAAGGATCGCGCCAATCGTGCCGCCTGCGAAACTGGCGATAGCGGCAATTGTCAAGGCTTTGCCAGCCTTGCCTTGGCGCGCCATTGGATAGCCGTCAAAGGACGAGGCCACGGTGCCCGCAACGCCAGGTGCATTGAGCAATATTGATGACGTCGATCCGCCAAAGATCGCGCCGTAGTAGACGCCTGCAAGCAAGATCAATGCAGCGGATGGATCGCCCATTGTAATCGCGACAGGGATCATGATCGCGATGATCGACATCGGGCCGAGACCCGGCAACATGCCGATGAATGTGCCGATCAGACAGCCGCCAATGACGACCAAAAGGTTTTGTAAGGATAGAGCCGTTTGAAGACCAATCAGTATACCTTCGAGCATCGCTTAGACCCCCATAAACATTGGCAGGGGACGCAAGAAGATGCCGAGCACTTCTTGCACGAGGTACCAGACAGATGCCGTGGCGATCAGTGCCACAGAGATCATGATATGCCACTTACGTTCACCCAGAATGAACGAACCGATGATCAAAAACGCCGAGGAAGAAAACAGAAATCCAAGGGGGCGCAGACATAGCGCATAGACGACCATAAGGCCGAGAAGCAACACGGCTTGGCCTAGGAAGTAGTCACCAAGACGGCGATGGTCGATCTCGCCTATCTTTTCTTCGCTTTTCTCAAGTCCAAACAAAATGATGATCGAGGCTGCGATGCCCAAGATGGACAGGACTTTGGGAAAGGTGCTGGGCCAGATTGGGTTACGACGCATGAACGGTGCAAGGCCGCCGTCCATCGTGAACCATGCGGTATAGCCATAAACAATAAAGATGCTCAACAGGACAAGAGCGATCCAACGATCCAAGGCCATGAGCCTATTCCCCCAATTCGTATTCAGAAGAGGCGGAGCAGTTTCCCGCTCCACCACGTGTCAGGTTTGTGTGTCTTAGAGGAAGCCAAGCTTCGTCATCAGATCGCCAATGACTGTTTCCTGCTCTTCAAGGAACGTGCGGAAATCATTGCCCGGGTTATGGATGTTGACCCAACCGTTGCGCGCGCGCACAGCTTCCCATTCATCCGTGTCATACATCGCTGCAATTGCGGCCTGATAATGAGCCAGCTTTTCATCCGACATGCCCGGTGCGCCAAAGAAGCCGCGCCAGTTGACAAATGTAGTGTCGATGCCCTGTTCCATCATGGTCATCGCATCTGGTGCGGCGTCAACACGCGCATCTGATGTGACGCCAATAATTTTGACTTCGCCTTGGTTCGCCAGATCGACCGCTTCAGAGAAGCCAGTGGACAGTGCTTTAATTTCACCAGACAGCAGGGCTGCCATGGCGGTACCGCCAGCATCGTAAGGAATGTAGTTCACGCCAAGCGCGTCACGACCGGATGCTTCCATGACCATGGCTGCAACGAGGTGGTCCATGCCGCCCGGAACAGAACCGCCACCGATGGGTGTGCCTGCTGGGTCAGCGTCATACACGGCCAAGAAATCTTCCATGTTGGACACGTCGCTATCGGCTGGAACAACAACCGCTGCGTAATCACCGATGGTGCCTGCAACCAATGTAAGGTCACGGAAGTTGTGCGGGAAAACGCCTGTCAACGAACGGATCACGATTGGGGTCGAATTGACCATCAGTGTGCCCTCAAGGCTTTCGGCGTTTTCGATCATGTAGCCGATTGCCACGCCACCGCCGCCACCGGACATGTTTTCATAAGACGCAGTGCCTACAAGGCCCGCTTCTGTCAGCGCTTCGCCAGTGCCACGTGCAGTGCCATCCCAGCCGCCACCAGCGCCGCCAGGAATGATGAAGTGGATTTCGTCGAGCACTTGGTGACCGTCCGCAAAGGCAGGTGTGCCAAGGCCAAGTGTTGCAACCGCTGTCGCGATCAGGGCGCGTTTGAAGCCACGGGGGCCCATTTTCAATGTTGTCATTTTACTCTCCCATTTGATAGCCGATTTCCTCACGGCCATTCTGGGCGAACTCAATCACGGCAACCTGACACAAACCTGTCACGCGCCAAGAAAAGGCAAAGGCCTGCGATGAAATACCTTCTAGTCGAAGACAATTTGGAGCTAGCCGATGCGGTTGCATCGCGTATCCGTTTGGACGGCCACACGGTTGATCACGCTGCAAAAATTGCAGAAGCAAGCGCTTTTGTTGATACGGGTGACTATGACCTGATCTTGCTGGATATCATGTTGCCGGACGGGGATGGACGAAGCTTTTTGAAACAGCATCGTGCGCGCAAAAACCTCACCCCAGTGATCGTTTTGACGGCGCGAAGTCAGGTGTCTGATAGAATCAGTTTGCTTGATTTGGGGGCGGATGACTACCTGACGAAGCCATTCGATCACGCGGAGTTGCAGGCCCGTTGCCGTGCCGTGTTGCGTCGAAATGCGGGGTCTGCTCAATCGGCACAGACGATTGGTGACGTCGAATTCGATGCAGTCTCTGGGCTGTTGAACGTGAACGGAAACTGCATCAATCTGCGCAATCGTGAGCTTCGATTGCTTGAGCTGCTCATCGGTTCAAAGGGGCAGGTTTTCTCCAAACAAAAGCTTGTGGACCGTCTGTTTTCTTATGATGACGACGTGTCTGAAAATGCGATCGAAGTCTATATCGGGCGCCTGAGAAAGCACATTGAAGGGTCCAATGTGCAGATCGTGACCCTTCGAGGGCTGGGGTATAGGCTGGATTATGATGGCTGACGTAAACGTCTCAGGATCGCTGCGCAGACGGCTCGCCCTAATCTTAACTGGTGGGGCGGCTTTGTTGGCTGTGATCTTGTTTCTTGTCGTGCGGGCGCTTGCAGCCCAAGTCGCCCAGCAAGGCCAAGACAACATCCTGAATGCGTCGATGGCATCAGTGCTGGATACTGCCGTGATACGCGAGGGCCGCGTGACGTTGGACTTTCCCTATTCATCCCTTTCGATGCTCAACACCGCAGCAGACGATCGCGTTTTTTACGCGATTCACGAAGGGGCGACCTTGTTGTCTGGCTACGACTGGCTTGTGCCGCAGAGTGGTTTGTCAGCCGGTGACGCCTATTTCGAAACGACGTCTTTCAACGGGGATCAAGTGCGTGTCGCGACAGGTGTGCGGATATTGACCGGAACGGATGGCCCGCGAACGGTATCTGTTTCCATTGCTCAAACGCAAGATGCCTTGTCGGACACATTGAATGCGATATCGCGCAATATCGTTTTGCTGGGTCTTGGGTTCTTCATGCTGGTATCTGCACTGGCGATCTGGGCGGCGTCGACCACAAGTGGCCAAATGCACCGCCTGACGACATCCGTAACGCGGCGCGGCCCCCAAGATCTGAGCCCTGTGACCCAACCCGTGCCATCCGAAATGGCCCCATTGGTCGGGTCGTTGAACAGGCTCATGTCGAGACTGGACCATACGTTGGCCCAATCTGAAGATTTTATCGCAGAAGCTGCGCACCGCATTCGCACGCCGCTCGCGACGGTGCGGTCACATGCCGAAGCGACATTGCAGCGCGTGGAGCACACCGAAAATCGAAAATCTTTGCAGGCCATGGTGCGCGCAATTGACGAAAGCAGCCGCGCTGCGGGGCAACTCCTTGATCA
>JABITU010000259.1 GCA_018668195.1 Tateyamaria sp.
ACCCGTTTCTTTCGGATTTCAGCGGCAAACAGCGGGCCAAATCTGTTCCACCAGAAACGGACCGTTTCATGACAAATATCAATACCGCGTTCGTGCAGCAGATCTTCCACATTTCGAAGCGAAAGTGGATAACGCACATACATCATAACCGCCAAGCGGATGATTTCGGGAGACGTCTTGAAGTACTTGAATGGGTCGCGTTTTGTAATTCCGTGAAACTAGATCACCGCCCTGCCCGGCTCAACAAAGTTTTCCTCTGACAGCACCGTGGTTTTGTCTGACGGTGCCCAACCGGCGCATACAGATGCCCATCACGCAAATTCTGCTGTCGCCGACTTTTTCTTGAATTCCTCAAAAATGCGCCGGCCGGATTCAGCCAGCCTGTCTTGGAGGGCAGGGATGTCCTGTCGCAACATGACGCCACCACGCTTGTGTACATGGCCCGCGACCATAACAGTGTCGATATTCCCGGGATGTGCAAAGCCAAGGATCGTGTTCAACGGATCGAAACCCCCTGAGAGATTGAGGTCATTTGCGCGGATGGTGATGATATCGGCCTGTTTGCCAACTTCGAGGGAACCTGTGCGGTGATCCAACCGCATTGCTCTTGCACCATGTTCGGTTGCCCAACTGATCGCTTCTCGCACTGTTATCGGGATCGGGTGCGGGCGTTCACCTGTTTCAGCCATCATTTGCACACTGGACAGGTGGCGCTGTGCCTGGAGCGTGAAGCGGCTGCAGGCCAGCATATCAGGGGCATAGGCGCTTTCGATATCGGTACCGATCGAGAATGGCACACCCCGCGCGAGTAGTCTGCCGCACAGCAGATCCCCGTAGCAAATCTGCATTTCGATTTCCGCGGTCACGGTGAAGTTTGCGCCGTTGTCGATCAGGATGTTCAGGTCCGCATCTGTGAGTTCGTTCCCATGCACGATATTAAGCCGTGCGTCGATCAACCCGGCGGCAGCGGCGCTCTGATAGGCTTGGGGTGCCGCCATCTTCGCGGCGGAATGATGGAGTGAAACAACAAGGTCATGCTCCTTCGCGAGCCGTAAGTCTTGTAAGACAACCTCTTCCTTGGACATCTGCGGGCCAAGAATTGCGAGACCCATGGTGACGAGCGCGTCATCGCTTGCCAGTCGTCCTGTGCGCAAACGCGCAACCTCGGATCGCGACATCGGCACTTTGGAGAAATGCTTTTGACCCGGCTTGGGGTCTGGCTTGGCTGAGCCATGCAGGAAGACCGCGCGGATACCCGCGTCCTCAAGCCCGTCAATAGCAGCGTCGCTGTGTTCGGGTGTCGGGTTGTTGTGATGCCAGTCCACCATGGTCGTCACGCCATTGTTGATCTGGTTGATCGCCCCAACTTGGTTCGCGATCAGGATATCGTCCGGTGAAAAGAAGTTTGCCAATCCGGCATGCATAGCCCTGAAATAATTGGTGCCAGTCCAATCAGTAGCCAGCCCGCGTAATCCGGTCTGCCATGTATGGATATGGGAGTTTATCAGCCCGGGCATGATGTACATGTCGGTCGCATCAATGATGGTTGTGTCGACTGACACGACCAAGTTGGGGCCAATCGCTGCAATGCGATCACCGTCGATGAGGATGTCCTGCCCATGAAGGGGTGTACTGTCTTTAGCAAGTGTGAGGATAATGCCGTTACGAAAGAGTGTCTTGGCCATGAGGGTCTCCCTTTTTCGACAGCGGTTTTCGACCGCAATGCTAGAGTAATGCTGTTGTTAGCCACGGAACGAAGATTAACAGGAGCGTCACCAAAGCCATCACAATGACAAACGGAGCTGCCGCTGCAAATATCTCGCCCAGACTGGCAAATCCTTCAGGCAGCGACGCCTTGACGACATACACGCTGAGCCCGAATGGCGGCGTTAGCAGTCCGATTTCAATTGCAATCACCGTGACGATCCCAAACCAAATGGGATCGCCGCCAAGGGCTGTCACCACGGGTAAAGCAATCGGTAGAATGATCAGCATGATCGACACTGAGTCGAGGATCATCCCAAGAACTACGACAATCACCACGTAAAGCAGAACAAAGCTGACGAGCGTCAAGTCGAGCTGGCCAATAAGGCCTGCCGTTTGCATCGGTATTGTGCTCATCGAGAGCATCCGACCGTAGACATTTGCCGCGATCATCAAGAACAGCAATCCAGCGGTGATTGCGCCTGTCTCCAAAACCAGTTCCCGCAGGTCTTCCCATGTCAGCGAACGTCGGGCAATCGATACGATGAAGGCTCCGAAAGCACCGGCCGCTCCCGCCTCAGTCGGCGAAAAGAACCCGCCGTAAATACCGCCCATCACGAGAACGACGATGAAAAAGACGGGTGCCAGCCCGCGCAAAACGCCACCAAGCGAGATATCTTCTTTGATAAAATCGCAGTTTGTTGCTCCGGCGAATGAAGGTCGAAACCTTGCAAGGCCCATGATCAGCACGCCGAAAGACACCGCGAGCAGGATGCCCGGAAGAATGCCGGCAATGAAGAGATTGCCGATCGATGCTTCTGCGAGCAATCCATAGACAATCATCAGCAAACTCGGCGGGATTAACATGCCAAGAACAGAGCTACCGGCAACGATGCCGAGTGAAAATTTCTTGCTATAGCCTGCCTCCATCATCGGCGGCACAGCTATGCGAGAGAAGACAGTGGCGGAGGCGATGGACGATCCCGTGATCGAGGCAAAGATTGCGTTCGCCCCAACAGTCGCCACACCTAGTCCACCCGTTACACGACGCATGAGGGTGGCCATGATCTGAAATGCGTCTCGCCCGACACCGGCTTTGTCCAGCATTAATCCCATCAGAACGAAGAGGGGGATTACCGCAAATCCGTAGGACCGGACGGCACCGCTGGCGGAAAGTCCGATCGAGTTGATAGACACTGCAAGATTATCGCGCACGAGCCAGATGCCGACGAAAGACGTGATCAACATTGCGAACACGATCGGCATGCCGAGCGAGATCAGAACCAATAGAGCAACAAGTGCACCAATCCCGATCTGCATGCGGTCAAGTCCGGCTGCAGCCATCACCTGGAACAAGTAGTAGCCACCGATACACAGGGCCGCCCCGATCAGGAAGGTTACCGCGTTTTGTGCGATGCCCATTGCGGCTTGATCCCGATAACAGCGGAAAAGCTCTGCGATGATCTCTAACATGGCCAAAGTGCTCGCAATCGCCACGACGACCTTGAATGGCCAGGTCGGCAGCTCGTAAAGACTGCTTGATCCGAGGAACTCGCCCTCAGTCCATGCGTCTGCAAAGTCGCTCCACAGATACCGGACGGCCAAAGCCATCACTGCAATTGCGGCCAGCGAAAAAATGGTCTGCAGCAAGAGCATGCCGCTCGGATACCGTTTGACCAACATGTCCGACAGGAAAGTCGCACGTACCAATCGCTTATTGCGTATGGTCATTCCAAGCTGAAGGTAGACGCTCGCCACGATTGCGTAGGAGAGATAGTCTGCGACCCCACTCAGCGATGTCGAAAAGAGGTTGCGCGAGACGATGTCAGCGCACACCAGCAGCATCATCGAAACGATGATGAGTGATGCAAGCGCCGCATTCACTGTCGAAATACGGCCTAAGATCCGGTCCAGAATGCCGTAGTCGAGGGCAATAGGCGCGTCCGTGTCAGGAGCAATCGTCATCTCGAAACTCCTTTCACGATACGCGCCCAGACTGATTGAAATAGGTCAGTCACGCTCAGATATTGGCGGACCAGTCGCGCAGTGGTTCTGCGCCGGATGCACGCAGCGCCTCCATGAACTTGATCATGATTTCACGTGCTGGCACGCCATTTGCTTCGTTTTCCGCAACCCATGTCGCACCAAGATCGGGCAGGGCATTGACCCATTGGATCTTCTCTTCCATTGGCATTTCGCGGATGGTCGCACCTTCGTCAGCCATCATATCCCACACCGCAGAAGCGCGCTGATTGATGATATCGGCATTTTCACCCGAATAGACAGCGCCCATTTCGATCATGACCTGCTGAACTTCCTCTGGAAGGCTGTCAAAGACGGTCTTGTTCATGCCAAGCCCACCGAAAGTCAGCGGGCCAGTGTCGACGCGGACAGCGTATTTGGCCACCTCGTGCAGCTTAAGGCCGTAAGCGCCAGTGCCAACAATCAACACGCCGTCACCGACGCCGGTTTGAAGGCCCGAATAATATTCGGGCAAGCCGCCGGCAATGAAGGATGCGCCAAGCGAGGCGACATAAGGTGCGGTGGAAGCAGCCCCCAAGATTTTTCGGCCGGCAATGTCTGCGATGTTATCGAGCGGTTCGTTCATGAACAGGCTGTAGCCATCTGACACGGAGGACCCAAAGAACACGATGTCCTGATCGGACCATTCTTTGACCATCGCGGGCTCATTCTGGTTAAGGCCGTTGATCGTCGCCAAAGCCTGTTCAACCGTACTGGTCGCAAACGGCGTGGCGTACATGATGTTTTGGAGTGGGAGGGCCGACGGTTCAAACAACGCCCCGATCCAGCCAATATCCGCAATGTTTTGCGTGATCGCTTCAAGCGTATCCGGCGGTCCGTAGAGCTGGCCGCCGTAGGCTTCTGTCCAATCGATGCGGTATTCCGAACCGCGCTCCTCCAAAAGCGCGTTGGATCTCTGCACGACAGTCACGAGCGGCGATGTCCAAGGTAAAACGGTGGGATGGCTGGAGGCCATCGTCAATCGGATTGTGGTCTGTGCTGATGCAGGTCTTGCTCCAACATATGTAACGAAGCTAGCCCCAACGACCAGACTAAGCGCAGTACGACGGTTCACGTTCATGATTTTCCTCCCCAAAAATCAACTTGCTCTCATGAGTTAGCAGTTGAGCCAGCACTCCAAACTCAGGCTAGGGGCCCGATCTGTGCAATCGTTTGCATATCATGGCCAATTTTCATTTTCAACATAAACTTTATCAAACCAGGCCTATAAGCGGGCAACAGCTTCATCAAATATTCTGTTTAAGGCAGAGTTATGCGTGTTGAGGGTAGACGACCTTGGCTCTCGCCCCATCTTTGTCTCACGCCAGCGCGCAAACCTTTGCAGCATCTCATAATCAATACTGGTCACAAAAATATCACCAAAGAAGGGAACCAGATACTTATCAATCACGATTA
>JABITU010000004.1 GCA_018668195.1 Tateyamaria sp.
GCCGCCGCGTCGCTGCGCAGATCGCCTGCGCGGTCCAATCCTGAGCCACCGAATGTTACTGTTTCCGCATGGCGCATCATCAAAGCCCTTTTTATACCCCTGGTGTAGCAACGCTTTACATGACCGCGGCGAAGGTGCAATGGCAGCGCACCAACGCTGAATTATTCTAATTCGCACTTGCCTTTCATAAGACTTAAACCACCTTCGAGCTTATGGACATAACCGAGAGCAGTCAGTCATCCCCACCGTATGGTCAGCTGCGAATCATGGCGACCAGTGATGTACATATGCATTTGACCAGCTGGGATTCGCGCATAAATAAGCGCGCGCCGGGCACCGGTTTGGACCAGCTTGCTACAACCATCAACCAAGCGAGGCGTGCCGCAAAAGGCGCGACCATACTGCTCGACAACGGAGACACCTTACAAGGCACCCCCGAGGGCGATGTGGCCGCACGGCTTCTGGAAAACGCACAACACCCATGGGCAACGATTTCTAAGGCTTTGGCCTATGACGCTGGGGGGCTGGGAAACCACGACTTCGACTTTGGAAAGCCATTTCTGGAACAGGTCGTCGATCAAATAGAGATGCCGGTGCTGTGCTCAAGCCTATCAAGCGGTCGCATCAATGGGGTGCAGTCCACCGAGCTTATATCGCGCAAAATAGATTGCGACGATGGCCACAAACGATCAATCAGCATCGGCGTTTTCTCAGTTTTGCCACCTCAGACGGTCTACTGGTGCCATCATCATCTTGCGAACCAAATAACGCTGCGGTCAGGCCCAGAGGCAGCCATGGATGCGATCGCACAATTGCGCGGGCAAGGTGCAGATATCATCATTGCTTTGTGTCATAGCGGCCCATCCAATGACACCGAAGCTGGATCCGAGAATTTCGCCACCCTTCTGGCGCGGCACGTGCATGGCATCGACGCTATGGTCATGGGGCACACACATCAGCGGTTTCCTGACCCTGCATATGGGCCAGAAGTTTGGGCAGACCCCGTGAAAGGTACCATTGCGGACATACCCGCAGTAATGCCCGGAGTTGCAGCGCAATCACTTGGGGTGATCGACTTGAAACTGATGTGGGAAAATGACGCTTGGCAGGTTTCGGGTCATAGCGTTTCTCTTTTGTCCGCACATCTTAGAACGGCCGATCCCGAAATTAGTGCACTGGCCGCACCAACCTTGGCAGCGACGAGCACAGTGATGGACAACGCGCTGACCACAACGAACCAGAACATCAATAGTTTTTTTGCAGGCCTGCGCACAGGGGCGGACAGTCATCTGATGGCTCGGGCGATGACACGCGTGATTTCTGACACAGTCGCAGGGACATCGTTGGCATCCTTGCCGCTCATAGCCGCTGTGGCTTCTGCATCAGTCGGAGGGATTGGCGGCCCCAACAACTTCGTACACGTACCCAGCGGTGTCGTTCAAGAACGGCATCTGAAAATGATTTGCCCCCATCATGACTCCATTTTTGCGGTCGTGTTAACTGGAGCGGACTTGCGAAACTGGGCAGAACGTGCGGCCGTCATTTTCGCACCCACTAAGGGCATTTTATCTCCACTGATAAATGCGAATGCGCCTTTTTTCAATTTTGACGCACTGATCGGCCTACAAACAGAAATCAACCCCTTTGTGCCGGCACGATTTGACGTGAATGGAAAAGTCGTTGACCCGAATGCCGCCCGAATTGTGTCGTTAACACATAGCGGCGTCGAGGTGAGAGCAGACGATCGCTTTCTTGTGGCGGTGACCAGCTATCGCGGATCGGGCGGCGGAAAATTTCCGGGCCTAAATACAACAGAGGAGATCGTGCGAACTAAAACCGGTTTGCACTCTGCCATGCGCGAAGTATGCGCAGCCGGGCCTATCACGATTGGGCATCCCGAAAGTGCGTGGCGATTCGCAAATGTCACCGGTCAGGAAGTTACAATCGACACATCACTCGCTGCCAAAGGCCAGTTGTCTGACATCGCAGCCTTTCACCCGCGCCCTATGGGACTGACCGATGATGGTTTTTTGCGGTTACGTGTCTCTCTCTGACCGGCACTTGCGCGTTCGGCCAGTGCACACTATATCCACGCATGAGAGGTTGGCGCGGGCGAGCGCCTCGCCAACCCGGTCAGATCCGGAAGGAAGCAGCCGCAACGAGCCCCGCTTGGGTCGATGTCCAGCCTCTCACCCTATTTTCAACAAAATTTGGTAAGATGAAATTTAGATGCTGGCATTGCGATCAACCCGTATCTGAAGCGCGGGTATTACGTTCATCGTTTTGAATATACTCTACAATACAAGGGATTTTTTAGGTCCAAGCGTTGACCGTGCTTCCTCTAGCACACCCTCAACCGTCGACAAACGCATCAGCATTAATCCACAAATAATGGCTCAATGCACGTAACTTTGTGACAGGCGGTGGACCTTGGCGGGCTGGCCATTTACCCTTCAGCAGACTCAGCACCGCGGAGCATTCATGAGCGACGATACCAAGCCAGACGCAGCATACCAAGTACTTGCCCGCAAGTATCGCCCCGAGACCTTTGTCGATCTGGTGGGTCAGGATGCGATGGTTCGGACGCTTAGGAACGCTTTCGAGGCGGATCGCATCGCCCAAGCCTTTATGATGACCGGTATTCGAGGAACGGGCAAAACGTCTACAGCGCGGATTATTGCCAAAGGCATGAATTGCATCGGCGTAGATGGAACAGGCGGGCCAACAACCGAACCTTGTGGTCAGTGCGAACATTGCGTCGCAATTATGGAAGGGCGCCACGTTGACGTTCTTGAAATGGATGCGGCATCGAACACGTCCGTCAATGATATCCGTGAAATCATCGACAGCGTGCACTATCGGGCCGCATCTGCGCGTTACAAGATCTATATCATCGACGAAGTCCACATGCTGTCCAACAGTGCCTTTAACGCGCTACTGAAAACGCTGGAGGAGCCACCCGGACACGTCAAATTCATCTTTGCCACGACCGAAATCCGCAAGGTGCCGGTGACAGTCCTATCTCGATGTCAGCGCTTTGATTTGCGTCGCATTGAACCCGAGGTGATGATTGCAATGCTGCGCAAGATCGCGGCGGCCGAAAATGCCGAGATCGCAGATGACGCGCTGGCCCTGATCACCCGCGCCGCCGAAGGGTCAGCCCGCGATGCGACCTCTCTGCTGGATCAGGCAATATCGCATGGGGCAGGTAAAACCACGGTCGATCAGGTGCGCGCGATGCTTGGACTGGCCGACCGTGGCCGCGTGATGGACCTATTTGACAGCATCCTCAAAGGGGATGCAGCGGCCGCATTGACAGAACTAGGCGCGCAATATGCAGACGGCGCTGACCCGATGGCCGTGCTGCGCGATCTGGCCGAAATCACGCACTGGGTTTCGGTCGTCAAGATCACTCCCGAGGCGGCGGACGATCCAACAATCTCTCCGGATGAGCGTGCCCGCGGGCAGCATCTGGCAGAGGCCCTGACCATGAGGGTTTTGACGCGGTTATGGCAGATGTTGCTCAAGGCGTTAGACGAAGTGGCAGCCGCGCCAAACGCGATGATGGCTGCAGAAATGGCCATAATCAGGCTGACGCATGTCGCCGACCTGCCGAGCCCCGAAGAACTGGTACGCAAACTTCAAAACAGCACACCACCGCCCGCAACCCCGGCCGCAAGCAAACCAGGTTCTGCCACATCCATGTCGCCCGGATCACAAGCCATACAACATGCTCAAACACGGATGGTGGCGCAGCCCAACTCGTCAGGACAAACAACCGCACTTGCCCAAGACGTTGCAGCCGCGCTGGCCCGCTTTCCCAGCTTTGAGCATGTGCTTGAACTGATCCGAACCAACCGTGATGTGAAGCTGCTGGTCGAGGTTGAAACCACGCTCAGGCTGGCGAATTATCAGCCTGGACGCATCGAATTTGTGCCGACTGACAAAGCACCCCGCGACCTTGCGCAACGTCTGGGTGCGCGTCTGCAGGTTTGGACGGGCAATCGCTGGGCGGTGACCGTCGTAAATCGGGGCGGTGCCCCCACGATCGCCGAACTGCGTGACGCCGAAGAAAATGCCCTGAAGGCGCAGGCCGAAAACCACCCTCTCGTTCAGGCCGTTCTGGCGCATTTCCCCAAGGCCAAAATCACAGATATCCGCACAGCCGAGGACATCGCGAACGAGGCGCATATCGAAGCATTGCCCGAAGTAGATGAAGAATGGGATCCTTTCGAGGAAGATTGACGTCTAAAGTAAAGGAACCTGCCGTGCCCAAGCGCCGTTTCATTCAGGCCGACGTATTTTCTGCAATACCCACTTTGGGTAATGGGCTGGCAGTGGTAGTTAATGCCGAGGGCATGAGCGATGACGAGATGCAAATCTTTGCCGCTTGGACCAATCTAGCTGAAACCACATTCCTGCTGCCACCAACCCATCCAAAGGCAGATTACCTTGTCCGCATTTTCACGCCGAAGCGGGAAATGCCCTTTGCAGGCCACCCGACACTTGGCAGCTGCGCTGCGTGGCTGCACTGCGGGAATACGCCTGCAATTGAGGGGTTGGTGCGTCAAGAATGCGCGATCGGAGTGGTCGATATCGATCTGACAGGACCGGTGCCTGCCTTTGTATCACCACCGACCAAGATCGCACAAATGGACCCAGCCGAACGCGCGCGGCTCACAAGCGCGCTCGGGCTTGATCCTGCTTCGATCAAAAACGCGGTTACTCTGAATAACGGGCCAATATGGCAGTTGTTCGAGCTGGCCAGCGCGGCAGATGTTTTGGCCGCCGACGCATCGCGTGTTTATTGGCCCGACCATGCGGGCCTGTCGCTGTTTGGCGCACATCCCGACGGAGCAGAGTGTGATTATGAGGCCCGTAATATTGCAACCTCAAGCGGCATGTCCGAAGATCCGATCACCGGGTCCCTAAATGCAGCCATAGCCTGCTGGCTGCTTGCCGAAGACAGGCTGCCATCGTCTGTAGTCACCGCGCAGGGCACCACAATCGGCCGCACTGGCCGTGTATATTACCACCGGGATCCTAAACGCCCTGGACAGGTACTAATCGGCGGAGAAACTCATATCCTAATCGATGGAAAGCTGGACCTCTGACCGACGACTTGTACCAAAGCCCCGTGCACCGTATCTACGCCCCAATCAAACAGCACGTCACAACACCACTGGAGACACAAATGCTCAAAGGACTAGGCAATCTCGGCGATATGGCCGGGATGATGAAAAAGGCCCAGGAAATGCAAACCAAGATGGCCGAAATGCAGGATGCGCTCCACAGCGTCACGGTCATCGGTGAAAGCGGCGCGGGTTTGGTCAAGGCCACAGCAACAGCCAAGGGCGAATTGACCGCACTCGATATCGACCCATCAATTTTTAACGGCGACGACAAGGAGGTCGTCGAAGATTTAATCCTCGCCGCCATCAAGGATGCACAAGCCAAAGCCAGCGAACGCTCGCAACAAGAGGTGGCGAAACTAACCGAAGGCATGGGCCTGCCCGCAGGAATGAAACTGCCGTTCTGAAGATGTACGGCATCCTGATCGCCCAGCCTGCTACCACATCGCGCAGCATCACTGCTTTTCGCGGCAAGCGTGGCCATAGATTGGGCCCTATGGTCAGGACAGCACATCAAGGCCGGCACAGGGAAACCTAAATGAGCAGCAATCGCGACATCGAGGCCTTGATCGAGATGATGGCCAAGCTTCCCGGGCTTGGGCCACGCTCCGCCCGACGCGCGGTTTTACATCTGATCCGCAAGCGCTCACTGAAGTTGATGCCGCTGGCAGACATGATGCAGACAGTTGCCGCCACAGCCCGCGAATGCCTGAATTGCGGTAACGTCGGCACGGCTGACATCTGTGATATCTGCGCTTCAGGCAAGCGCGCAACCGGTGAGATTTGCGTGGTCGAAGATGTGGCTGACCTGTGGGCAATGGAGCGATCCGGTGCCTTTCAGGGGCGATATCACGTTTTGGGCGGAACCTTGTCAGCGCTCGACGCGATTGGCCCGGAAGATTTGCGAATTCCGCAGCTGATTGACAGGGTGGCGACCGAGAATATCACCGAAGTGATCCTCGCGCTGAATGCAACAATCGATGGTCAGACGACGGCGCATTACATAGCGGATCAACTTGAAGATAGGGTCAGGCTAAGTTCATTGGCACAAGGTGTACCCATTGGTGGCGAGTTAGATTACCTTGATGATGGGACAATCACGGCGGCGATGCGCGCGCGTAAACCGGTGTAACCGATCAGATCAGGTCAAGCCTAAATCAGGTCAACCAATTGTCTGCAACTTTTGGTTGGGCCCGCGCAAAATCAGCAACCAGTTTTCGCAAAGTGCTCTAACCCAATGCGGCGTCGAAACCGGAAATGACAGCCGTCAACCCTTCGTCCGTGACATCTTTGTGCATCACAAGGCGGGTAGTCCCGGTGGCCCCGCTCAGCTTGACCCCGTGAGTGGCCATATGGCTGTGAAGGGCCGGAGTGATGCCCGCGCGCGGAGTAAAAAAGATCATGTTCGTGGCCTGGTCAACTGTACCATATTGCGACAGAACCTGACCCAGCCGTTCCGCACGAGCCCTATCATCTCCGAGGCGGTCGATATTATGCTCTAGTGCGTAAAGCCCGGCGGCCGCCAATATCCCCGACTGGCGCGTGCCGCCGCCCAGCATCTTGCGCCAACGCCGCGCTCTGTCGATCAGGTCACGCGGCCCTACAAGAACAGAACCCACTGGCGCACCAAGACCTTTGGACAGACAAATAGAAAGCGTGTCAAAAATCCCCGATAGTTCGGTTTCGGCACAGCCTAGCGCCTCGACAGCATTGAAAAACCGCGCACCATCCAGATGTACCGAAAGCCCCGCAGCACGCGCCGCATTTGCCGCTGCCTGACAGCGAGCAAGCGAAACCGCGTGGCCGTTATGCGTGTTTTCCAACCCAAGCAGACGGGTGACCGCGTGATGAGGATCGTCTTCCTTGATCTGCCCTCGGATTGTGTCTGGCTCAATGCCCCCATCTGCAGCCACCTCCAGCGGGTCTAGCGCAATACCACCCAAAACAGAGGCCCCCGATGCCTCGTATTTATAAATGTGATAGCCTCGCCCGGTCAGGATTTCTTCGCCGCGCGCGCAATGTGCCAACATGCCAACCAAATTGCTTTGCGTACCTGACGTCAGAAACAGCCCTGCCTCTTTGCCCAGACGTTCAGCAAGCGTCGCCTCAAGCCGGTTCACAGTCACATCCTCGCCATAAACATCATCACCCACTTCGGCATTCGCCATGACAGCGCGCATCGCGGCATCAGGTGCGGTGACCGTGTCACTGCGCAGATCACATATCACTGAGGCAGAGGAGGCAGGGTGAGCAGAAGCATATTGGGTCATGGGCAAACCTTATGAAAACGAAACGGGCGCGCCTTACCCTAGGCGCGCCCGTTTGAAACATAAAGCAACAGTTGTCGTAATCAGGGCTGTTCGTCCTAGTCGTCGCGCCCCTTGGGCAAGTTGAACAGACTGTCGGCATCAACCAATGTCGATTCCGCCTCGTCCTCGTGATCGACATCCATAGAAAGCGAGAACGTCTCCAATCCTTCAATAGCTGTCGGGATTTTGGGCTCGGCTTCCATACCAAGGCTTTGCTCGGTGCTCACAAGCTTACGGCGCTCGTCATCCGACATGACGTTGCCTTCGGCGGCCTTCTTGGCGGCGGCTTTTTGAACGGCAGCATCCAGTTCGGATTGTTTGGTCAGTCCAAGCGCCACAGGGTCAACGGGCTGAATATTAGAAATGTTCCAATGACTGCGGTCGCGAATCGCTTGTATTGTTGGTTTGGTCGTGCCCACCAGCTTTGATATCTGACCGTCGGTCAGCTCAGGGTGGAATTTAACTAGCCAATAGATGGCCGCAGGCCGATCCTGGCGTTTGGATAGTGGCGTATAGCGTGGCCCGCGGCGCTTTTCCTCGCCTTGAGCGGCGGCATTGAATTTCAGCGCAAGCTTATGCAGCGGATCTTGTTCTGCAGAGTCAATTTCGTCTTGGGTCAACTGGTTATTGGTAATCGGGTCAAACCCCTTAACGCCGGCAGCGACATCACCGTCAGCGATGCCCTGTACCTCTAATTCGTGCATGCCCACAAAATCTGCGATCTGCTTAAAGCTGATCGTTGTGTTGTCCACCAGCCAAACGGCGGTGGCCTTGGCCATGATCGGTTTTGCCATTTCCACGCTCCTTACGCATATCTTCCCCATCGCCTGAAACTGGCGGCCCTGAGGATCAGGACAGGTTTCCGTTGTTGGGGAACTTATCGAAGATATAGTAGCCACGAACTAAAAAGGAAAGCCCCATGCGCGCCCTGTTGATCTGGCTGTTTATGGCTCTGCCCGTATTTGCCGATGGCGAACGAACCGGTGCATTTGACTACTACGTCCTGTCGCTCAGCTGGTCACCCAACTGGTGCTCCTATGAGGGGAATGCCCGTGGTTCAGACCAATGCGATCCACATTACAATCACGGTTGGATCATGCATGGGCTCTGGCCCCAATTCCATCAGGGCTACCCGTCTTTTTGCAAAACAAACCAGCGTCCACCTTCGCGGGCGATGACCCGCGAGATGGCTGATATCATGGGAACTTCAGGCTTGGCCTGGCACCAGTGTAAAAAACATGGAACATGCACAGGATTGTCAGCATCTGGCTATTATGCCAAATCGCGCAAGGCCTATAACCGCATCATTAGACCCGCCGTGTTTCGAGCGCTGGATAAGACCATACGCTTGCCCCCCGCAGAGGTAGAGCAGGCCTTTTTACAGTCTAATCCCCAGATGGAACCCGACGGGATCACGATCACCTGTCGCTCTGGGCACATCCAAGAGGCGCGCGTTTGCATGTCTCGCGATCTTTTGTTGATGCCATGCGGGCACGAAGTCGTGCGGGATTGCAGCGCGCGCGATGCCCTCTTCAGACCAGTGCGCTAAATCTCGATCACTGTCGAACCAGTCGTCTTGCGGGCTTCAAGCGCACGATGCGCTTGCGCCACATCATCCAACTTGAAACGCTGGTCAATGCGCAGCGTCACATCCCCACGTATCACCTTGTCAAACAAGCGATCCGCCATCGCCCGCAAAGTTTCAGGTTGCGCGATATGCGTGAACAGAGTGGGGCGGGTGATCTTAATTGATCCTTTTTGACCCAAGATACCAACGTTGAGCGGAGGTACAGCGCCCGATGCGTTTCCAAAAGAAATAAACATCCCCAGCGGCTTAAGACAGTCAAGCGAGCCGTCAAACGTGTCTTTGCCAACGGCATCCATAACCACATCGACACCGGCCCCACCGGTTAGGTCACGAACTCGGGGTACAAAATCCTCAGATTTGTAATCAATGCAATAGGTCGCACCATGATCCAAAGCGAGCTGGCACTTGTCCGATCCACCCGCCGTGCCGATCAGGGTAATGCCCTCGGATTTTGCCCATTGGCAGGCGATTAGCCCAACGCCACCGGCCGCAGCTTGAAACAACACGGTATCGCCCGATGCGAGCGGCGTTGTCCTGTGAAACAGATACTCGGTGGTCAACCCCTTGAGCATCATAGCAGCGCCAACCTCGAACGGGATGGCATCGGGCAGCTTTACAACTTGCGCCGCAGGCATCACGCGGGCCTCAGAATAAGCACCAGGCGGTGTCGAGGCATAGGCCGCACGATCGCCTGGTGCAAGATGGGTCACCCCATCACCCACGGCTTCAACCACACCTGCGGCTTCCATACCGAGCGCATGGGGCAGCTGCATCGGATAAAGGCCCGTGCGCTGATACACGTCTATAAAATTAAGCCCGATCGCCTTGTGCAAAATACGGATCTCACCGACACTGGGTTCGCCCACAGCGCGTTCAACGATCTTAAATTGATCTGGCCCACCATGGGCCTCGATGATCACTGTTTTTGCCATGCTCAGATCCTCTTCATCTTGCAAGATAAACTCCAGGGTGAGGCCAAAGGCCGAGGGGCAGAGCCCCTGATACGGCCAAAGACAGCGCTCAGCCCGCCACGTTCAGAACGATTTTGCCAATATGGCCACTGCTTTCCATCCGCGCATGGGCGGAATGGGCTTGGTCCAACATGAATTCAGAATCCATCACCGGCGCGATCCGCCCGGCCGCCAGCAGTGGCCAAACTGCCTCGTACAGATCTCGGGCAATTGCGGCCTTAGCCAGGTCGCTTTGGGGGCGCAACGTACTGCCAGTTATCGACAAACGACGCGTCATCACTTGCACCAAGTTCAAATCGACCTTCGCACCCTGCAAAAAAGCGATTTGCACCAGCCGTCCATCATCAGCCAAGGCGCTTATATTGCGCGGGATATAAGCGCCCCCCACCATATCGAGAATCAGATTGGCACCACCCGCATCTTTTACAACCTCGACAAAATCCGCCTCTCGATAGTTGATCGTTATATCCGCGCCCAGATCACGACAGGCTTGGCATTTCTCTTCTGACCCGGCGGTGGCAAACACACGTGCCCCAAAATGATGTGCCAGTTGGATGGCCGTTGTACCAATCCCGCTAGAACCACCATGCACTAGGAACCGCTCACCACCCGTCAGCCGACCCCTTGTAAAGACGTTGGACCAAACGGTAAAATATGTTTCAGGCAAGCAGGCTGCCTCTTTCATGCTAATGCCCTTCGGCACAGGCAGACAATGCGCCGCTGGTGTCGCGACGTATTCGGCGTAACCGCCACCCGGCAGCAAGGCGCATACCATATCACCCACGGCCCACCCGCTGACACCAGTTCCAATGGCCGAGATCGTTCCAGAAGCTTCAAGCCCTGGCAAATCGCTGGCACCGGGCGGCGGGTTGTAAAGCCCAGCCCTTTGCAGCGCATCCGGGCGGTTAACGCCGGCATACGCAACCTGAATCACCACCTGCCCGTGCGCTGGCTCGGGACGTGGCCGTATCGTGGGCCGCAAGACCTCTGGACCACCAGCAGCAGTTATTTCTACGGCACGCATGTCTTGTGTCATCAGATCACCCTCTTTGATGAACACTGCCTATCAAGCGAAGCGGCAGGTGAAAACCTCTGGACAGCAGCGGCTCATTCGGCAAGCTTCATTTTGTTGCTACTGCCGAGGTCCCCAACTGCCAGGCAAGTCGATATCAGGCATGCGCGGGGGCGCCTTTACTTGGCTAAGAACCCAGTTCGGACCAGTCAGCAGCGCACTCAGGAACTTGTTGTCGCGCGCCTGTGCCTTGACTTTTTCAATCTGCATCACGTCATCAATGCGACGGTCCAGAAATTCCCACGTTGCCTGGTTGTCAACGCTATCGTCGCCCAACCAATACAGCACTGTCGCGCTGTAAACACCCGACAAAGTAACACGCTTGGTGTACCAGTTTACATCGTCAGACGTGTCACCAAGCGTGTTCCAAATCTTGTCTGCTGTGCCCCAGATTGCCTTGGCCCCATCGCTCGCATACATTGGCAAGGCGAAAAGTGTTGTTCCCCGGCGAACGGCTTCCTTGTCAGTGACAGCCTCGATGCGGGACCGAACGGCTGCAGCGATCTTGTCACGAAACCGGTCTGGCAACGCGTCAGATTTCATCTGGCTTATCATCGCCACGTCACCACGCGCATGATACGCTAACGCTAGGTCCACCGCACCACGAGGGCAAACAGCGCGCGCCATCCCGTCCTCGACACCTGCATCCAAAGCAGCTGCACGAAAGGTTACGTCGGACCAACCGTCAAAAGCCACGTGCATCAACGCTGCATCAAGCAGCGCCGTCTTGGTTTCTTCGTACGGTGTTGTCATTTGCGTCTCCTGAACCCCATTGGCACTAGACAAACTAGTGCGTGATTGCTATTGCGCCACTTCCTGCAAATCATTGCAACTCGAAACTAGAAAGGTGGTGACAACCACATGCAGGTTAGTGTTCGCGACAACAATGTCGATCAGGCCCTTCGGGCTCTGAAAAAAAAGCTGCAGCGCGAAGGCGTGTTCCGTGAAATGAAGCTTAAGCAACATTTCGAGAAACCGTCCGAGAAAAAAGCGCGCGAAAAGGCCGAGGCGATCCGCCGGGCCCGCAAGCTGGCACGCAAAAAAGCGCAACGTGAAGGGATGATGTAAATCATCTTGGGATCGTCGAGCTTGCCACATGGCGCTAAGGCGCACATGCGACACGAAAGAACAAGTTGACGTACGATGTTCGTCGCAAAAGGCCCCCGACCGAAAGGTACGGGGGTCTATTGTTTTATAGACCAATCCAGGTTGCCGCTCATGGGGTATTAGCCGATCCTGAACCGCGCTGTCGGCAAAGCGAAACCACGGGAAACGGCAGGTACCACTGCCTCAGACTGGCAGTGCAGTCGTTTTAAAGACAGTCCTAAGCGCAAAACTTGATTGCATC
The DNA here is from genome assembly GCA_018668195.1 of Tateyamaria sp. The sequence continues at coordinate 12,421 of JABITU010000004.1, forward strand.
TGTCCAACACCCGGC
>JABITU010000260.1 GCA_018668195.1 Tateyamaria sp.
CCCGAGGATCTGGCCGTTGGCAACACATCGGGCCGCGCCGTTGACCTTTACCGAGTGGCATTTTTGCAAAGGCAGCTTTGGCCAGATGATGCAATCCCAGCGCAAGATACTCTTATTATCGAAATTTACGATCACTGGCTGCGGTCAGTAAAGGAAACCGAGAATGCCCCATGATCACCAGCACGGCGAACACGAAGCGCTGATTATCGAAGATGAAGCAGGCAATATCGAAGCCCAGATTATCATTGATGCATTGCAACAGGTGCTGATCGGAAAAGGCCTGCTGACCGCCCATGAAGTGACGGCTGCAATTGCCAAACTGGAAAATCCTGGTCTGCACTTGGGCGCAAAGATTGTTGCAAAAGCATGGACCGATCCGACCTTTAAGTCGCGTCTCTTGTCAGATGGCCGCGCTGCTGTTCAAGAACTGGATATCCCTGTCACTGAGGCGCGCATCATTGTGGTTGAAAACACGGCCCAGCTGCATAATCTAATCACTTGCACGCTGTGTTCATGCTATCCGCGTTCAATTTTGGGGCAGCCGCCATCGTGGTACATCTCCAAGGCGTATCGTGCCCGCTCGGTGCGAGAGCCGCGTCAGGTTTTGGCTGAATTTGGACTAGACCTGATGCAAGATATCAAGCTGGTCGTGCATGATAGCAACGCCGACATGCGCTATCTCGTTTTGCCAGAGCCACCGCATGACGTTGAAAGATACACGATTTCGGAGCTAGAAACGATGATTTCACGCGACCACTTGATCGGCGTCGCCCGAGGTGTTGGATGAAAACCGAACGCCCTTGGCGCGATAATGTCCGCCAGTGGGAACCATATATTCATGCGTTTTCTGCGCTTGATGAGACACCTTCCGAAGGGATCAAACCAGGCCCGCTTTCGGGCCTGGCCGTCGGTGTGAAAGATATTATTGATGTGGCAGGCTTGCCAACGCGCAACGGCAGCGATACTTGCCGCGACGCTCCGCCAGCGGCTCACGACGCCAATGTCGTGGCCGCATTGCGCAATGCGGGAGCGGACATCATTGGAAAGACAACGACAACTGAGTTTGCCTTTACGGACCCCACGGCTTGCCGCAATCCTTACGACGTGAACCGTAGTCCAGGTGGGTCGAGCAGTGGCTCGGGTGCGGCGGTTGCGGCTGGTGTTGTCGATATCGCACTTGGCACGCAGACCGCCGGATCATTGTGTCGTCCTGCTGCCTATTGTGGTGCAGTCGGTTTCAAACCGTCCTATGGGGTTTTGCCGACTGATGGTGTGACGCCTTTGGCCCCCAGCTTTGATACCATGGGAATAATCGCGGGGTTCGTTGGCGTCGTGCAAGCAGCGTTTAGGCAGATGGCACCCGCCGCTTATGAAGCACCACATCCGGAGGTCAAAACCAGCCTTTGCGCGCTTTGGGACTCTGATGTTTTGCCAAGCCCAGACACCTCGGAGGCATTCGCCGATGCCTCCAATACAATAGATGACCTTGGACTTTCAAGCGTGTCAGCCGCTTTCAACTTCGACGTTGACCTGATCGTCGCGGCACACAGGGTCGTCATGAATTTTGAGGCCGCAGCAGCACATGGTGCAATGTTGTCAGACGCACGCGTGGATATGCTCAAACCCAAGTTTCTCGCCGGTTTGCGCGCGGGGGTTGAGGTATCGCCCTCCCAAGCTGCAGATACTGCGGCCATTCTCACCGAAGCAAAGCAAGCCTTCTGGCAGAGCCTGAAGGACGTCGATGTTATCCTAACCTTACCCGTGCCAGAAGGTGCGCCGCTGATCGACGGAACGACAGGGTATCAGGACTGGCTCACGCCGTGGACGGTCTTTGGAGGACCGCTCATTTGCCTACCATGGGGGATGGATCGCTTGGGACGACCACGTTCGGTCATGCTTGCCGCACATCCGCACAAGGACACTCAATTATTGGCGCTGGCTGCTCAGCTTGCAGAACAAAGCCCACCGCTTGTGCGACCACACATGCCTAGTCTTTAAGGCGCACAATTGCGTCCACCTCAACCGATGCATTCCCAGGCAAGCCCGATACCCCAACCGCAGTACGCGCATGCCATCCTTGATCCCCAAACAGCGCGATGAACACTTCGGTTGCCCCGTTGATCACCGCAGGGCTTTGCGCAAAGCCAGCCCGGCAATTCACGAAACCGCCTAACCGCAAAATCATGTCGACACGATCTAAGTTACCGTCGCAAGCCGCACGCAAACGGTAGATCAGGTTCAACGCGCAGATACGCGCACCCGCCTGTCCGGCTACAATCCCGTCGGGCGTATCGACAACGGGCCCCACATGGGTCACGGTGCCGTCCCACTCGCAGATTTGCCCCGAAAGATAGACCGTCGTGCCATCCTTGCGAAACGGCAGGAATTGACCGCGTGGCGTCCAATCAAGTGGCAGCGCGAGACCCATCTCTGCCATGCGTTGTTCAACTTGCGACGTCATGCGGGCACGTCTTGTTGCGCCAAGAAACTGCGCCAATCGCCAAGGTTTGTAATGTCTGTGGCACCTTTTGTGCCATTGGCTTCGCAGATGAACCCTTTCACCGATGACCCGTCAGATAATTCAACGGTCCCGATTCCCAAAGGTGCGGGGATGCCCGCCATAAACGTGCCGAATGCTGTCTTTGGAAGCGACCATATTTCAAGTGCAATGGCGCCACCATCAGTCCCGTCAACGCGCACAAGCCCCGGCCGTACTGGAGGACCACCAGCAAGGGCATAGAACTTATACTGCTCAGAAGTCACTGCCTTGCGCACAAAGGTTCCCCCCAAATCAGTGAGCTGCCGGTTCAAAGGAAGGTCGGTCATATGTGCACCGCAGACCGCCAGTTCAATTTGGTCCGACGCTCCCATGGGCAAAGCAGAGGGGGTCGGCACAGGATGAACCGTCGCGCCCAAAGTGCGGCTGCAATCCGCCTCAAATCCACGTGCAATCACAGCAACATCTGCATCTTTACCAGCCGCCGCAATCAGGGTGACACTACCCGGCCTTTCATCGCTGCGCGGCGCTGTAGGAACGGCGATGGCGCACATATCCAATAAATTGACGAAATTGGTGTAAGTGCCGTTATTGGAATTTGGCA
>JABITU010000261.1 GCA_018668195.1 Tateyamaria sp.
AAGACCTGTGGCCCAAGGTTGGCGAACTTGGCTTTGGCGGTCTTTATGTTTCTGAAGACGGCGGCGGCACAGGCCTTTCACGCCTTGATGCGACCCTCGTTTTTGAAGCCCTCAGCATGGCTTGCCCTTCGGTTGCGGCCTTCCTGTCCATCCACAACATGTGCGCCAAGATGATAGACAGCTTTGGCAGTGATGAAATGAAGGCCCGTGTGATGCCTGACGTTTTGGCGATGAAAACGGTGCTAAGCTATTGCCTGACAGAACCCGGATCAGGATCAGATGCGGCCGCCCTGAAAACTCGCGCAGAGCGCACAAACGAGGGCTACACCCTCAACGGAACCAAAGCGTTCATTTCGGGTGGTGGCTATTCAGACGCCTATGTTTGCATGGTGCGCACAGGTGAAGACGGCGCTGCGGGTGTGTCCACGGTATATGTCGAAGACAGATCGGATGGCCTGTCCTTTGGTGGGCTAGAGCAAAAGATGGGCTGGCGTTCACAACCAACTGCGCAAGTTCAATTTGATGATTGCAAAGTCGCCGCACAAAACCTGATTGGTGAAGAAGGCAAAGGTTTTAAATATGCGATGATGGGGCTGGATGGCGGTCGGTTGAACATCTCTGCCTGTTCGCTAGGTGCAGCCCAAACGGCCCTGAACGCGACCCTTGATTACATGGGCGAGCGCAAAGCCTTCGGCAAATCCATCGACCAATTCCAGGGGCTCCAATGGCGCCTTGCGGATATGGAGATTGAGATGCAAGCCGCCCGTGTTTTCCTACGCCAAGCGGCATGGAAGTTGGACACAGGTGCGCCAGATGCGACCAAATATTGCGCTATGGCTAAGAAATTCGTGACCGAAGTGGGCAGCAAAATTGTGGATCAATGCCTACAACTGCACGGCGGCTACGGCTATTTAGCTGATTATGGCATCGAGAAGCTGGTACGCGACCTGCGCGTTCACCAAATCCTTGAAGGCACCAATGAAATCATGCGGGTCATCATTGCCCGCGACATGTTGAAGAACCGCTAAATCATATGACTGACATCTCAATCCGCATAATTGGCCAAGCTGGTCGCATCACTTTGCAACGCCCAAAAGCGTTGAACGCCATGACCTACGAGATGTGTCTGGCGATTGAGACCACCCTTGATGAGTGGCGTGCAGACCCTGCGGTTAAACTGGTTGTCATGGACGCTGAGGGGGATCGCGCATTTTGTTCGGGTGGTGACATCGCGGATATGTATGCCACAGGCACGGCGGGCGATTTTACATATGGTCAGAAATTTTGGGCCGATGAATACCGCCTGAACGCCAAGATATTTGAATACCCAAAACCTGTCGTTTCCTTCCTTCAAGGGTTCACTATGGGCGGCGGCGTTGGGATTGGGTGTCACGGCTCACACCGCATTGTTGGTGACACCAGCCAGATCGCCATGCCCGAGGTTGGCATTGGGTTGGTCCCTGACGTTGGCGGCACCTTGATGCTGGCCTTAGCCCCAGAGCGTTTGGGTGAATACCTTGGCACAACGGCATCGCGCATGAATGCATCCGATGCGATCTTTGCCGGTTTTGCAGATATCTACATTCCCGAAGGCAAATGGCCTGAGTTGATTGCCCAGCTTGAAACAACGGGCGACACCGCTTGCCTGACGCCTGAGAACCCTGCCGAAATCGGACCGATCCAATCACAGATGCCTGAGATCACCAAACATTTCCGCGGTGTTGGCCTGTCGGATGTTTTGACCACATTGGAAAGCGACGACAGTGAGTTTGCCCAAAAGACGTTAAAACAACTGCGCCGTAATAGCCCGCTTTCTATGGCGTGTACCTTTGAAATTCTGAACCGTTTACGTGGCTCTAACATTTCGCTCGCCAAAGCATTGGATCTTGAATACCGCTTTACCGCGCGCAGTATGGAACACGGCGACTTTATCGAGGGCATACGCGCCGCGATCATCGACAAAGACCGCAGCCCCAAATGGCAATTCGCAGATGGCACCGTCCCTGCGACGGCCGTATCAAAGATGTTGATGCCTTTGGGCGAAAACGCATTAGACT
>JABITU010000262.1 GCA_018668195.1 Tateyamaria sp.
ATCAGCACAACGCAGAGATATATTGATGTGAATAGTGATCAGCTTAGTCAGGCAGTGGAGTTGCTGTGACAGGCAGGAGCTAACCAGATCGGACATTCATTCAAAGCGCAGCGAATGGCTGCTAAGAGCCCAGAGTGGACCTGTTGATTCTGTGCTGCGTGCACTCGCAACGCAGAAATTGCTGCAAGAGCGTAAATTTTTTTGCCGCTGTGCAGCGAGAAAACCGGCCGTTCATGCCAACCGCGGCGAGAATGATACACCCAAAAATCAAGTCGCGGGACGAAGCTGCCCAGACAGTTCCTTTAACGACCGCTTGGCTGCAATCTCTGCTGTTGTAGCGGGCATATTTCTGCCAAGCGCTTGCACGATTGAAAAACAAACCATCTCATCTTGAGCACCCTTTGCACTAAACTAGGCGTCCTCAAGGACTTTGCGCGCAACGCGAAAACACTCCAACGCTTGGGGGACACCGCAGTAGATGCCGATGACATGAATAATTGCGCGAATTTCGTCTTGCGTTACACCGTTGTTGATCGCGCCACGACAATGGATTTCCCACTCATGCATCTTGCCCAATGCGCCAATCATCGACAGGTTCATCATCGAGCGCGTCTTCGCGTCGATCGCATCGTCGCCCCAGCCAAAACCCCAGCACCATGCCGTCATTGTTTCTTGAAAGGGGCGGGTGAATTCATCGGCGGCTGCAAGGTTCTTTTCAACGTACTCAGCGCCTAGCGTGGCTTTGCGTTGCTCCAGTCCTTTCAGGAACAGGTCTTCATCGAATGCACTCATGTCTTAGCCTTTCAGTTTGATGGCGACGTTTTTCGTCTGCACATAGTTCCAGAGGGCTTCGCGACCTTTCTCGCGTCCGTAACCCGATTTACCGTACCCACCGAAGGGCGTCTCGACTCCGCCTGCGTACCATTCATTGACGAACACTTGCCCGGCACGCAGTTGGCGGGCGGCGCGGGTTGCGCGATCAAGGTTGCTGGTAAAGACACCGCCGACCAAACCGTAGGGTGTGCCGTTAGCAATCTTGATCGCCTCTTCGTCGGCCCCGAACTTTAGAACAGACAGCACTGGTCCAAAGACTTCTTCATTAGCAACGGTCATATCAGGCGTCACGCCCGTCAGGATCGTGGGTTCTAGGAATGCCCCGGGGATGTTCATTTTGCGACCGCCGGTTGCCACAGTGGCCCCTTGTGCCTGCGCATCGCTCACCATTTGTGCTGCACGGTCGCGTTGGCGCTCAGAAACCATGGCCCCCATCGTCGGGCCAAAATCCGGTTGCTCAACACCCGGCTTCACGGTCAGCGATTGCGCCACGCCGACCATGCGATCGACCAGCGCGTCATGCACGCTGTCGTGGACAATCACGCGGCTCATCGCTGAACAAACCTGACCCGCGTTGAAATAAATGCCCCAACGGACGTCGTTTTCAAAGGCTTCAATGTCAGCGTCATCATGGACGATGGCGGCGGACTTACCACCAAGTTCCAGCACACAAGGAACGACATTCTGTGCGGCAGCGGTGGCAATGGCGATCCCTGTTGGCACGGATCCCGTAAAGACGATCTGGTCCACATGCGGGTGCGCAGACAAGGCCGCCCCGGCCTGATGGCCCAACCCGCACAGGATGTTCACCGCACCTTTGGGAAGCCCCACAGATTCTGCCGCATGGGCGAACCACGCATTGCTCAGTGGCGTCAGTTCCGGCGTTTTGATAACGCAGGTGTTTCCCGTTGCCAGCGCTGCCGACAGCGAACGGGCGGTCATCTCAACAGGGTAGTTCCACGGTATGATCTGGGCCGAGACGCCAAAGGGCTCGTAGGTGGTAAAGTCAAAGTAATCTTTGCCAAGCGGGATGGAGCGGCCTTCGACGGTTTCGGCCTGATTGCCATAATATTCGAAATAGCGTGCCGCGCCTTCCACTTCGATCCGCGATTCCCAAAGCGGTTTACCCTGCTCCAGCGTCAGAACATGCGCAAGTTCGTCAATGTGATCGAGCAGATAACGCCCCATGGCTTGCACCATACGCCCGCGTTCAACGGGGCGCAGGTCGGACAAAGCGCCGGATTGATGGACACGTTGTGCGGCCATTACCGCGCGGTCTACATCGCCTGCATCCGCGAGCGCTTGTTCGGCCAGTTTTTCGCCCGTGCCGGGATTTATAACGTCGATCCGCCCTGCGCCGCCGTCAACCCACGCGCCGTCAATGTAGTTTTGCCAATAGGTCTTCATGTGGGCTTGATCCGATGCTGATAAAGATGATCGTAGTGTGGCTTCATCCGCCGATGGACGCGACGTACGCGTTCGGGTGCATCGTCTACTTCGATATAGCGGCGCACTTGCGGTGTCAGGCCCGTGGATTGCGCAAGGTTGGCGTGGAATGACCCACCGTCCCACCAGCTATGCGCCGACGGATCGCCGCCCGGCTCCCAAGACATCGCTTCAGCAATAAAGGGGATATCAACAGCATCGCAAAAGGCCGCGACCATCTTGTCAGGGTCTTCAAGCAGATCGTCACTGTCGACCACGGGCGGCGGGGTGCCATTCAAGGCGGTCAAGAGGTCAAACAGGGCGCGCTGTTCAGGAAACCCAACCTCAAGCTCATCAAAGTCGGGCCATTTATTATACACCGACGAGATGGTTTTTGCCGGATCGCGGATCAGGAAAGCATGGGTGAAATTGGACAGGAAGTCAGGCGTCCACATGTGATTGATGTAGTGGGGAAAGTCTTTGAGGAACACAGGGCCATTTTTGGCGCGCGTCTGTATACCGTCCCAGACGCTTTTGATCGAAAGCCCTTTGGTGGTTTTTTCCCCGTCTTTGTAGCGTGGCCAGAACGGGTCCTCGCCTTGATACCATGCCTCGCCAAAAGGTTCGTGCAAGCAGTCCAGATCACCCCGCTGGCGCATCATCCATTCGAACGCGGTTGAGGTAGATCGGGGGACAGCCCAAAGGGCGATGATCTTATGCATGGAGGCTCTCCAACAGCATGCTTTGGGGGGTGGTCGGCGCGATCGCGAGGTCCTTCATGATCCGCCAATAAAGTGCTGTGTCATGGCCGATCACTGGTTTGCCCAGTTTGGCCTCCATCGCACGCGCCAAATGCAGGGGGCGTTGTGGCAGGCCATTTGGCCCACTGCGAAAATTGCACATTCCGTTGATCAAATAGGCGTCCGCGTTGGGGGCCTGCTCAGCGACATAGCTAAAGCTGCGATCAAACAGATCACCGTCAAAAATCCAGCGTTTGGCGTTCACGGCGTCTTGGTCCGGGAACCAGCCCTGATCGACGAAATTGCCCGCCCAAAGGACATCGAAGCCCGCTTCGCGCAGGAACCCCGCAGTGCCTTGCCACCAGTCTGGCCAGTGATAGGCCCCGTTTAACGCGACTTTCTCAACGTTACGATCGCGCAAGGCTTCGACCATTGCGTAACCCGCCATGTGAAAACGGGTCTCATATTTGTCCGACAGATCCGCGCAGTGCTGTCGTATGCCGTCGACGCCAAGTCCGCTGGCATGCACCCAATTCGATCCAACCTGACCGCACACATCGACGCCATTGCGCGCCATGCAATGCACAAAGTCCTCCATCATCCCGAAGTTCTTTTTGCGTTGGTCCAGCCCATGGGCGTAATCGGGAACATGCAACATCCAACCGTGCACACCAACGCTTTCGGGGGACATGCGCAGGAAATCGGATGGGGCGGCGTCGTAATCAAACGGCGGGCAGGTAAATCCGACTTGGTGTGGGAACAGTTTTTGATCTGCCGTCCATTTCTCGGGCATTGCAAAATCAGCCATCAATTGCCTCCCTCATCCAACGCTGCAGGTGCATGACGGGGTGTTCTGAATTCACTCCGCCTTTGGGATCGACAACCAGGGGCCCTGGTCTGTAGCCGCGTGAGCCGAGACCGCGTTGGACGGATTCGACGAGGTGGATGTCCTCTTCGACGGTTGTTTCGCGATCTTGTACCGCGAGCGCGCGGACTTTTGGATCATCGACGCCGTCCACGGAATACCACCCGCGCCACACCACCACATGATCTGCGTCCACGGCACGCCAGTGATAGGTGTTCAGCACATTGCCAGGGTAAACTTGGAACGAGAACATCGGCCAGAGGAACCAGCTGGAATATTCATATTGGTGCGCAAAGCCGGAATGGACATCATAGGTCATGTCCTCAAGGCTTTGGCATTCGGTTGTGTGACGCAAGCACTTGCCTTGCGGCTGGATGTCATAGGTTTCGGGTTTGACGACGCCGTTGGCAAAGGTCGGATGACAAAGAGAGCAATGGTAGCACTCAGAGTAATTTTCGACCGAAACCTTCCAATTGCAGGCCTCGGGGATTTCCACCCATTCCAGCGGTTTTAGGTCGGCCCAGTTCGGCACCCATTCTTCCAACTCAGCGCGTGCGTTCGGGAACCATTCCTCCATCGGAGCGGCATCCGGATCGAGGTTCACAAAGACAAAGCCGAGGAATTCTTCGGCGCGCACTTCGGTTAGGCAAATGCCGGATTTATCAAACCCCTCAACTGCCTTGATGTTGGGCCCGGCGCGCAGCTCTCCCGTCAATTCATACGTCCAAGCATGATAGGGGCAGACCACGACGCGGGTTGTGCCTGTGCCGCTGACCAATTGGTGCGCGCGGTGTTGGCAGACGTTATAAAACACGCGGATTTTGTTATCGCGCCCACGGATCGCAAAAAGGCTTTCGCCCGCAATTTCAAACGTGGCGTAGTCACCTGTTTTTGCCAGTTCTGATGCATGGCACCCAAACTGCCATGTCTGTGCAAGAAGGCCTGCGTTTTCGACCTCAAACACTTGGCGGTCGGTGTAATATCGCGCGGCGAGGGAACGGATAGGCTCGATCATGAATCCTCCGAATGGTAGAGGCCTAGTTGGTGGCGACGTTTATGGAAGGTCTCGACACGTTTAGGGATTTCGTCACTGGCGACGGCGATGACGAAGGACAGTAACGTTTCCAGAAGCGCAATGATGCTAACGGACGATGGAAAGAACTGCGGGTTTTCCACCGAGACGACAAAGCCATGGTCCGCCATGCGGATGATCGGGCTGGCGGGGCTATCGGACAATGCGACGATGACCATACCCTGCTCGCGGGCAATTTTGACGGCTTCCACCACTTCTGTGCGGTAGGGCTTGCACGTCACAGCAATCAGAATGTCGTTGTCATCCGCCCAAGCAAGGTCATCCACTGGCGTGGACCCGGGGCGAGGGATGGCATGGAATTCGGTCATGCCCGTCGACGCCAGATAAGTGAAGTTCCGAGCGACCGAGTTGTTGACCCCGACACCCAAGGTGAAGACGCGGCGCGCGTTCCAAATGGCTTTGGCTGCGGCCTTCAAATCTTCGGTTGAAATACCTCCGAAGGTATCTTCGATGTTGGTCATCACATCGCGCACCATATCGGCATAAAGACCGCCAAGATCGCCGGATTTTGAAATGTCCTGCAACCACCGTGCACGGTCCGGAAAGTCCGCAGCACCATTGCGAATGGCATCGCGGAAGGGCGCCCGAAAGTCCTCGTAGCCTTCAAATCCCACCTGTCGCGCCATGCGCACGACCGTATTGGGTTTAACGTTCGCCGCCTCAGCAATTTCGCGTACCGTCGACACACCCACATCGCGCGGATTTTCAAGCACGTAGGTCGCGGCTTTGCGCGCCTCTGGCGTGAGGTCTGACAACTCACCGGCGAGGCGGTCCAGAATCGAATTTGATACATTTGTCCCATTCATGATTGACGATGGTACTTTTGTCCGTTTAGCCTGTCCACAGAAAATACGACTCATATGGAGATGTTTCCCGTGGCCACTGAATTTCCATCCACCGCGCGCGTTGTCATCGTTGGTGGCGGCGTCATGGGCGTCGGCCTTGCGTATCATCTTGGCCATGAGGGATGGGGTGAAGACACTGTTTTGTTGGAAAAAGCGGAGCTGACATCAGGCAGCACATGGCACGCCGCGGGGCAGATCACACATTCCACGTCCAGCTTTGGTTTGGGCAAATGTGTTGATTACAACATCGGGCTTTATTCGGGTGGTTTGGAAGCAGAGACCGGCCAGCCTGTGACGTGGCACGGGTGTGGGTCGTTCCGGCTGGCCTATACTGAGGATGAGATGGATTGGCTGCGTCATACGCTGTCGGTCGGGCGCTCACTGGGTTTCAATATTGAACTGGTGGGGCCTGAAAGAGTGGCTGAACTACACCCGTTCTACAATCTGAGCGGCGTTCTAGGGGCGCTACACACGCCAGACGATGGCCACGTCGACCCGACCAACGTCACCATGGCGATGGCAACGGGTGCCCGCCAAAAGGGTGTGCAGATCATCCGCCAGTGCCGCGCGACCAACATCACCCAACTGCCGTCAGGCGAATGGCAGGTTGAGACGGACAAAGGCACGATCACTTGCGAACATGTGGTCAACGCGGGCGGAACTTATGCGCGGCAAATGGGTGAATGGTCAGGCCTGCAACTGCCGATGACGTCGATGACGCACCATTATTTTGTGACCGAACCTGTGCCCGAATTTGAAAACCTCGACACAGAATTGCCCGTCATCCGCGACGATAAAAAGGTGTCGGGCTACATCCGAATGGAACAAAAGCGTGGCCTGATCGGGATCTATGAAAAGGAAAACCCAAACTCGGTCTGGCACGATCATTGCCCGTGGGATTATGAGAACTGGCTGTTTGATGCGGATTACGACCGAGTCATGCCCTATTTGGAAGAAAGCCTGAACCGCATGCCGATCTTTGCGGAGCTGGGAATTCAACGCGAAGTGCATGGCGCGATCTCTCACCCACCTGACGGCAACCCATTGATCGGTCCCGCCCCTGGCGTGCGCAACTACTGGTGCTGCTGCGGAACACAAATCGGCATCGGCTGGGGGCCGGGCCTGACGCGCGAACTGGCGCGTTGGATGGTGCATGGTGCGGCGGATATCTCTATGCGCGACTATGATCCGCGCCGCTTTGGCAGTTATGCCACCAAAGACTGGCAAGTTGTGAAGGCCGAAGAAGACTACTGTCTACGCCACGAAATTCCGTTCCCACATTTCAACCGTTTGGCGGGTCGACCGATCAAGCCGTCGCCTTTGCACGACCTGCTGAAAGCCAAAGGTGCTGTGCACGAAGAAGTCTACGGCTTTGAACGTCCGCGTTTTTTTGCCAAGGGCATCGCGCAAGAAGATCACTATTCCTTCACCCGAACGCCCGTCGACGACATGGTCGCGGCTGAGGTGAAAGCGGTACGCGGATCGGTCGGCATCATGGATGTAACCGCCTTCACTAAGGTGCTGGTTGAGGGGCCGCATGCCTATGCCTTGCTGGACCGCCTAACGGCGAACCGGATGCCACAAAAGATAGGCTCGATAACACTGACACATATGCTGAACCGCGCAGGTCGGATTGAGCTGGAAACAACCATCGTGCGCATGGCGGATGATCAATTCTATCTGGTGTGTGCGGCGTTCTTTGAACAACGTCTGCTCGATCATTTGGCGCAACACCGCGAAGCGGAAGACGCGACGATCACAGCACTGTCCTCTGACTGGTCGGCGCTTTCACTCAATGGCCCTAAGGCACGGGAAGTTCTGGCGGCGTGCACTGACGCTGACCTTTCAAACGCTGGCTTTCGCTGGTTGTCAGCGCAGCAGATCAATGTCGCAGGCCATGATATCTGGGCCTTCCGCATGTCTTATGCGGGCGAGTTGGGGTGGGAGTTTCACATGCCGCACGCCGCCTGTCTGGACGTCTACAGTGCTTTGTGGACAGCAGGCGAGGCGCTCGGCATCGCGGACTACGGATCATTTGCCATGAACGTGATGCGGATGGAAAAAGGGTTCAAAGGGGCTGGCGAGCTGACCAATGAAGTCACTTTGGCCGAGGCGGATGTGCTGCGATTTGCCCGCGCCGACAAAGACTATCTGGGCCGCGACAAGACGCTGAACACCGACTTGAAGTGGGTCTGCACATATCTCGAAATCGAACCGGACGGCATGGCGGATGGGCATGGCGGAGAAGCTGTGATGCTGGATGGCCAAGTCGTCGGCTCAACGGCCTCGGTGGCTTACGGCCCTACCGTCGGCAAAATCCTTGCCTTTGCCTATCTCAAACCCGAAGCAGCCAAGCCCGGTACCGCGTTAGACGTGGTGATCCACGGTGTGCCACGCAGCGCCCGCGTGTTGGGCGAATCAGCCTATGATCCACAAAGCCTGAAGCCGAGGACAGACTTATGACATTGCCCACCACGATGAAGGCCATGGTCACAATGGGGCATGGCGATCTTGACCAAATGGTGCTGCACACCGACTGGCCGCGCCCCGAACCTGCCGCAGATGAGGTTCTGATCAAGGTGGGCGCCTGCGGGCTGAACAACACGGACGTGAACACGCGGTCGGGTTGGTATTCAAAAACTGTGACCGATGCCACGACAGGCGGCGCATTCGACGAAGTCGGCGAGGACGATCCGACCTGGGGCGGCGCACCAATCACGTTTCCACGTATACAAGGCGCGGATGTCTGCGGGGAAATCGTCGCAGTTGGCGAGAGCGTCGATCCCGCCCGCATAGGCGAACGTGTCATCACCGATGGCTGGCTTCGCGATGCTGCCGATTTGGATGACATCAACAAAACCGGCTATTTCGGATCAGAACGTGACGGCGGTTTTGCGGAATACACAACGACGCCTGCCCGGAATGCGCTTGCCATCAAGTCCGACCTCACAGACGCCGAGCTCGCCACCTTTTCCTGTTCCTATTCCACAGCCGAGGGCTTGTTGACCCGCGCGCAGGTTGGGTCAAACGATACCGTACTGGTCCCCGGCGCATCCGGCGGCGTCGGCGGCGCATTGGTGCAGCTGGCCAAACGGCGCGGCGCACGCGTGATCGCCATGGCCTCCGAGACAAAGCACGCAGATGTGGCCAGCCTTGGACCCGACACCCTCCTGCCGCGCGCACCCAACGACCTGCGCGCCGCATTGGGGGATGAAAAGATCACCGTCGTCGCGGATATTGTCGGCGGTCCATACTGGCCAACCCTGATTGACGTTCTTGAACGCGGAGGTCGCTACACTTGCTCCGGCGCGATTGCGGGGCCGATGGTTGAGCTGGACTTGCGCACCTTCTACCTGCGCGATCTGACATTTACGGGCTCAACCGTTATCACGCCCGAGGTCATGCCAAACCTGATCCGCTATATCGAGGCGGGCGAGATTAAGCCCGCGCTCGCCGCGACCTATCCTTTGGATCAGCTGCGAGAGGCCCAAGCCGCCTTTATTGCCAAAACGCACACCGGCAACATCGTCGTGACACCATGAAAATTACCCGCATCCGTATCTACAAAACTGACCTGCCTTACGTCGGTGGGGCCTATGTCTGGGGTGCAGGCCATGCGATCGAAACCGCGCGGGCAAGTGTCGTTGTGATCGACACAGATGCGGGGTTGCAAGGATGTGGTGAATTCACGCCGTGCGGCGAAAACTACATGGTGGCCCATTCTGAGGGTGTAGAGGCCTTTGCCCGCCTCGCCGCGCCAAAACTCTTGGGCGAAGACCCGCGCCAAGTTGCACGGATAGAGCAGCTTATGGATCACACGGTGCAAGGGCATGGGTATGCCAAAGCTCCGTTCGATGCAGCCTGTTGGGACATTTTGGGACAAGCCTGCGGTCAGCCTGTCTGGATGCTATTGGGGGGCAAACTGACCGATGGCGCGCCGATGTACCGCGTGGCACCGCAAAAGGCGACGGACGAAACCTTAGCGGAAATGGAGCGTTATCGTGCTGATGGTTACCAGCAATTCCAGATCAAAGTCGGTGGTGATTGGGAGGCGGACATTGACCGTATCAAAGCGGGTGTTGCGCTACTGAAACCGGGAGAAAAGGCCATGGCAGATGCCAATCAAGGCTGGCGTGTGGACAATGCCATTCGGGTTGCACGTGCGACGACAAATCTGGACTACATCCTCGAACAACCATGCCGCTCGTATGAGGAATGTCAGCAGGTTCGACGCATCGCGCAGCAACCAATGAAGCTTGACGAATGCGTCACAGGCATGGCCGCCGCTCAAAGGATCGTTGCGGATCGCGGGGCTGAAATATGTTGCCTCAAAGTCTCCAATCTTGGCGGATTGTCAAAGGCCCGCCGCGTGCGGGACTTTCTTGTTGAAAATCGAATTCCTGTCGTCAGCGAAGACACATGGGGCGGCGAAATCGCCAGTACGGTGGTTGCACATTTCGCGGCAACTACGCCACTGGACTACTTACAAAATACAACCGACCTGATGAACTACAATACCCGCTCAACAGGTGTTGGAGGCGCGCGGGCCAAAGCAGGCAGGCTATATGCGCCAGATACGCCGGGCCTTGGAGTAACACCTGATTTCGAAAGCCTCGGCGCGCCTGTTTCGGAGTATTCCTTATGAAAATCACACGCATCTCCGTCTATCAAGTCGATCTGCCGCTAGAGCATCCCTATTGGCTGTCTGGTGGGCGGTTGAAATTCGAAATGCTGGACGCAACGCTGATCAAAATCGAAACCGACGCGGGTATTGTCGGTTGGGGCGAAGGTACGCCTTGGGGGCATACATATTTGCCGGCCCATGGGTCCGGCATCCGAGCAGGGATTGCGCTGTTGGCACCGGATGTTATCGGTCTGGATCCCCGCAGCCCAGAAGGGGTGATGCGGGTTATGGACGTGCAACTGCCCGGACATCCATATGTCAAATCCGCAATTGATGTGGCCTGCTGGGACGTTCTTGGCCAGTCCGCAGGCATGCCGCTTTGGCAACTGCTGGGCGGGAATGAAGCCGCTAAAGTGCTGGTCAACTCTTCTATCTCTACAGGAACACCGGAGCAGATGTTGGCACGGATCCAAGCCGCGGCGGACAAAGGGTATACCGTACACTCGGCCAAAGTTGGGGGCACAGACGTCGCTTTGGACATCGACAGAATTGAAGCAATTTCAGCCGGGTTGCCAAAAGATCATAAAGTGACCTTTGACGTGAACCGTGCATGGCAGCCCGGCGTTGCGGTGCAGGTGCTCAATACCGTCAAAGCACGCGATTGGGTCGAACAACCCTGCCAGACGCTTGAGGAATGCGCCCATGTTGCTACCCGCGTTTCCAACCCGATTATGCTAGACGAATGCATGAGCGATTTCGGCGACCACTTGCGGGCGTGGTCTACGCATGCTTGTGAGGGTGTAAAGATCAAACCGAACCGTCTGGGAGGGCTGACCAAGGCACGTCAGGCACGCGATTTTGGTGTGTCTGTTGGCTGGCAAATGCATGTCGAGGATGTGGGCGGCTCTGTTTTAGCGGATACTGCAGCCTTGCACCTGGCCGCGTCAACGCCTGCGCCGAACCGGTTGGCAAGCTGGCTGTGTCATGATCACCTCAGGATTGACCTGGCAAGAACGCAAGGCGTGCGCAATCTGGGAGGACATGTCGTACCACCCTCCGCCCCCGGTCTAGGCGTTATCCCTGACCTCGAAGTCGTTGGGGATCCCGTGGCCGTCTACACATGAAAGTCAATCGCATCACACTTTGGTCTGTCGATTTGACCAGCCATGAGACATACTACATGGCCGAGGGCAAAACCTGCGCCACTGTCAAAACCCACGTGCTGTGTCTGGAAACCGATACGGGCCTCAAAGGGTGGGGCGAGGTGTGCCCGATACCGCATTACCTGCCTGCCTTTGCGGATGGCGTGCCAAGTGCAATCCGGGAAATGGCACCGGAAATTCTTGGCATCACACCCACGGGTATCGACGCGCCGATGCGCAAACTGGATGGGTTCCTGCAAGGGCATCTGGCGGCGAAGTCTATTGTCGATATGGCGCTGTGGGATCTGTTCGGCAAAGCCACTGATCTGCCACTGTATCAGCTTCTGGGCGGACGAACCCGCCGCGATATGCCGCTTTACCACTCGATCACCTGCATCGCACCCGATGAAATGGCGCGCATCGCAAAAGAGGCTTACGCCACCGGCATTCGCCAATTTCAGGTGAAACTCGGGGCGGACGCGGATTGGCAGGCCGACGCAGAGCGGTTGACCAAAGTGCGCGAGGCGGTCGGCACCGGGCCATTGGTTTATGGCGACTGGAATTGTGGGGCGACGAAACTGCAAGCGACGCGCACAGGCCGCGCCGTGGCGCATCTCGACATCATGCTGGAACAGCCCTGCAAAACGCTCGAAGACTGCGCCGCTGTCCGCCAAGCCACTGGCCTGCCAATGAAAATCGATGAGGGCGCTTATGATTTGGCGTCGTTGCAGCGCGCGGCAGAGCTTGGGTGCCTTGACGCGGTCGCATTGAAGCTGTCGAAATTCGGCGGCATTTCAGCCATGCGGCGTGCGCGCGACCTGACGGTTCATTTGGGCGCAGAGATCTGTGCCGAATGCACATGGGGGTCAGACATCGTGACCGCCGCGTCGCTGCATTTTGCCGCCTCCACGCCGCAGGGTGCCTTGCTGAACACATGTGATCTGTCGTCCTACGTTGCCCCGCGCATCGCACCTGATTGCCCCAACCGCAATGATGGCCGCATCGCGCCGCCAACCGGTGCAGGATTGGGTGTTACACCGGACATGGAGCGCCTTGGCGCTCCCATTTTGGAATTGGACTGAGACATGCAAAAACTGACATCGCAATCCGATTGGATCGCGCGCGCGCAAGCCGTCCTGCCCGCTGGGGGCTTCGGCAATTTTGACCCCGGCATCATGATCGCGCGTGGGGAAGGCAGCCATGTTTGGGATGAGGATGGCAACGAATATATCGACTACCTCATCGGATCTGGCCCAATGCTTTTGGGACATGGCCACCCTGAGGTTATGGAAGCGGTTCTAGAACAGCTCCCCAAGGGCATGACATTCTTTGCCAACAACGCCAAAGGCATCGAACTGGCCGAAGCGATCGTTGACGCCGTGCCGTGTTGCGAACAGGTCCGGTTTGTCGCCTCTGGCGGGGAGGCTGACATGTACGCAATCCGCCTCGCGCGCGCCTACACTGGCCGCGATAAAATCCTGAAGTTCGAAGGCGGCTATCACGGTATGAGCGCCGAAGCCCAGATGAGCCTCGCACCCTCAGCCCGTGTCAATTTCCCCCAAGCCGTTGCCGATAGCGCAGGCATTCCACAAAGTGTTGCGGATCAAATGTTGATCGCGCCCTACAATGACTTGGTCGCGGTCGAGGCGCTATTGACCGAACACAAGGACATCGCAGCCATTATCGCGGAACCGCTGCAACGGATCATCCCTGCCGCCCCCGGATATCTGCAAGGCTTGCGCGACCTGTGTGATAAACACAGCATATTGCTGATCTTTGATGAAATTGTCACCGGTTTCCGACTGGCCTACGGCGGCGCGCAGGAACGCTATGGTGTGACACCCGACATCTGCACCTTGGGCAAAATCATCGGCGGCGGCTTTCCCCTTGCCGCCCTCGGGGCCAGCGCCGAGATTATGCGGCATTTCGACAAGTCGATTGTCGGCGCTGACAAATGGCTCATGCAACTTGGGACGCTATCGGGCAATCCCATTGCGGCAGCGGCGGGCCTGAAGACGATGGAAGTATTGAAACGCAAAGGCAGCTACGACCGTCTGCGCGATATCGGTCGGACGTTGCAGGACATGCAAAGAAGCGCACTCGATGCCGCAGGTGTTCCCCATCAAATCTGTGGGGATGAGACCTTGTTCGATATCTTCTTCACGACCAGCCAGTGTCGCGACTACCGCTCCGCCAAGCATGATGATCCCGAGCGTAATGCGACCTACAATAGGGCGCTGCGCCAGCACGGAATATTCAAATCCCCGGGTAAGCTCTATCCGTCACTTGCGATTACTGCTGAAGACTTGGAACGGACGAAAGCCGCTGTCGAGCATGCTGTGCGATCCATTTCCATGTCCTGAGCGAAATTCTCTCGCAGCTTTTTTAAACGTCTACGGGTTTGCAAAGATTTGCGGCAGATAGCGTGCAAAAACGATGTCAAATGACTGCAGTGCTCTGACGCTTGAGCAAGGCGCGGCACTCGTCGCCTTAGGCTTTTACCGGCCTGATGCACTTGCAACGATAATGCTTGCTCGTTCCTTTTCACAACGGCCACTTGAACGGATGCTATGTTGTCTTCGTCGGCGCGGTGCTGATGTCTGGGCATGGAGGGAGGATTGGAGGGCATGTTATGCCAAGAGTCCAACTACCCATGGTAAACCCGAAGAGAAGAGCCTGGAACAAGGGACGAATAATAGGTCAGAAACGACCTCTGCTTCCCAAACAGGTGTGGGCCATTCGTGCCCGGCTCGAACTTGCGGGCTACCTACGCGACCTGGTGCTGTTTAATGTTGCAATCGATAGCAAGCTGCGCGGCTGCGATCTGGTCAAACTCGCTGTGACCGATTTGGTCAAGGATGACAGATCGG
>JABITU010000263.1 GCA_018668195.1 Tateyamaria sp.
TCTTGGCATACCATGTACCGTGTATCGTGGCCGTAGGCTAAGTCCATCCGGGGAAAGGGGAAGCTCAATCTCAGGCCGATTTGTGCAACAAAGCCGCCGGTGATCCCAAGCTCCTTGGCTACGCTGCCCTGTGTCGCACCAGGTTCATAAAGACGCTCAACCGCAGCTGCCTTATACTCGTCCGTATAGTTACGTCGATGTTGTCCCATTTGGTGCCCCTTTCTTGGACAGGGGTAAAGTACCACAGTGTCCGGAAATAGGGACGAAGTTCATTGGCGGTCGTGCCTTTAGGCAAAGTCACCTGTTCGCTCCCAGCAACGCGCGCGCGCGTGGGCGATAGACCGCCAGCAGTCCTACGATAGAAACCGCGACAATGCCTGCCGGAATTAATGTGATCGAGCTTCGCAGGGCCGCCAGAGCGCCTTCGGATTGCTCGATTACGCCTTGCGTTGATTCCTGCCAGCCATAAGCTGACAGAATTAAACCAAGAAGCAAAGGCGCGAAGGCATTGGCCACTTTTTGACCAAAGATCCATACCGCAGAAAATGCACCTTCAATCGCGGCCCCACTTTGCGCACGCGTGACGTCCATAAGGTCGGGGAACATAGCCCAAGGAATTTGCTGATATGCCCCATTGGACATGCCCGCCAAAACGAACATGCCGAACATGACCGTTGCCGACGTGGACGGCAGGACAGAATACATTGCGAACAAAAGCACTATGTACAGGCATAAACCCAACACCAGTGCCCCCAGTTTGCCAAGTCGCGCAGAAATCATAACCCAGAAGACTTGGCTTAGGATGGCACCAATGACGAACGCAGCAAACAGAAGCGGCAGCATGGAAAGCGCCTGCGCTGCTCCGCTGAACGCCGTACCACCCGTGTCGTTTACCAGATAAAGTGCTAGAAAAGGCAAGCCGGCGGTTATCGTGGCAACGGCCAGTGTCATTACACCATAAAGAATGACCAGCGTGACAAAAGCTGGGTTTGACAATACCAGTTTCAGAGATGCGAAGAGGCCCAAATCGCTAGGTTGTTCTATTCTGGGCGCTTTACGGGTTAACCAAACCGAAATCCAGATCGGCAGCAACATCAAGGGCGCTGCCGCAAGCATTGCACCTGCGTAGCCCATGCCTTGGGCCAGGCCCGGAATAAGGGCCCCTCCAACCAGAATACCAACAGAGGCAAAACCCATGCGCCACCCCGTCATGGCAGAGCGCTCATGCGGATCATGGGTCATTTCTCCGGCAGTTGCGCCGTAGGGGATCACGATCATTGTGAACCCGATGGTGGCCAAGACGAACCAGACCGACACCCAGATTGCCCCTGTCAGCCCCGTGACTGTTACCGAAAAGAGGCCAATACACCCCAAGGTCATCACAATGGCGCCAGACACCATCCATGGCGCACGTCGCCCCCATCGAGTGGGGATGCGATCACTCATGTACCCGACTAGCGGATCGGTGATGATGTCGAATATCAAGATACCCGTTGTAATTGCGCCGGCCAAAGCCACCGGAACGCCCAGGACCGAGGTCAGAAATGCCAGCACCAACAACTGTTTGATGATGACAAAAACCACGATTCCCATATCAGCGAGACCCCAGCCCGCCTTTTGAAGCCCGCTCAACGCCATTTGCCATCTCTCCCCGATTTGTCGTTCTTTATTGGTTAACCATGCGCCGACATTCTCAGATTGACAAACCAAAACGCAACGTCAACTTGCCGCCATGGGCTTTGTTGATGAGGTGAGGGAACCCGCGTCAACGACAATGCTGCGCGCTGCGACACCAGCTGAAGCTGGCAACATGATGAAAGCCGCTTAGTCGATTTATCACTGGGCCTGTGGTGCTGGTCATGCGGAAGTGAATCCGCTGGTCGGGATAAAGAAGATCCACCGCGGCAAAGGCGGTGCAACACCATGGGCATCCGAAGACCGGCGCAAACAGGAATTTGAAAGCCACGGTACCAGATGGCTGGGCTGGCAACCTAAGAAGCGCGGCGCTGCGTTTGTGGAAATACCGCTGGCTGCGCCGCTACGCAAAGCCATCAACGCAGTGGCGAGAATCGGCGCTGGCTACATTTTGAGCAAACACGGGAACCCATTCAGAAATGCCGACAGCTATCGCAACTGGTTCACAAAAACGCTGTGATGAAGCTAGCCTGCAGGGCAGTTCATCGCACGGTGTCAGGAAAGCCTTTGCAGAACTTCTGGCCGAAGAGGGATGCAGTGAACACCAGATCATGGCGGTTCTTTCTCACACAGCCAAGCAAGTCTGCAATCTACACCAATGGGGCAGAACGCCACGCAATGGCCGCAGAAGCAATGCGCTCGATTCGTGGCTTTTCTTGGTGATGTGGACCACCCGCAATTCCAATGCGGTCCACCATTAAGAATAGCGTAGCAATTCCGTTGGGTTATTAGTGAGGCTGGTACCCAAGGCCGGACTCGAACCGGCACGCCCGCGAAGGCGGGGGATTTTGAATCCCCTGCGTCTACCATTCCGCCACTTGGGCCTCACGACACCTGTTAGCGCGTGGACGAAGAGTGAGCAAGCGCAAACATCTTGACCTCATGCCGCACGCATGGTTTGGGCATTCGCATGATAAAACGCCTTTATGATTGGACGATGAGCTGGGCCGATCACCCGCGCGCGTTGTGGGTGCTGGCATTTGTTTCTTTTATCGAAAGTTCGGTTTTCCCGATCCCGCCGGATGTATTGATGATTCCTATGATTCTGGCGGCCCCACGTCGAGCTTGGCTTATCGCTGGGGTAGCGCTGATCTTCTCTGTTTTGGGCGGCCTATTGGGATATTTGATCGGAACAATTGCGTTTGAAACCATCGGCCAACCTATCCTTGCAGCTTTGGGAAAAACCGACGCTATGCAAGCATTTAACACCCGCTTTAATGATTTCGGATTCTGGACGGTGCTGACTGCCGGGATTACGCCGTTTCCGTTCAAGGTCATCACCATCATGTCTGGAGTAAGTGGCCTGCCCCTTAGCACGTTCATTGTCACATCATTTGTAGCACGCGGATTGCGGTTTTTCCTTGTCGCAGCACTTTTGTGGAAATTCGGAATACCTGTACGCGCATTCATCGAACGCCGATTGGGCTGGATGTTCTTGTTATTTTTGGTGATCCTGTTTGGCGGATTTTTTATTGTGAGCGCTCTATGAGCCGAAGGCTGTTGATTACTGTGGCCGCAGCGGGATCTGCCGCACTGCTGTTTGGTGCATTTGCATTCCAGCATCTGGGTGGCCTTGCACCCTGCAAGCTTTGCATCTGGCAGCGCTACCCCCATGGTGTCGCCTTGACCCTCGGCCTAATGGCATATTTTTTTCCACTGCCGGCCCTGATCCTGATGGGCGCGCTCGCGGCACTCACCACGGCTGGGGTCGGACTGTACCATGTCGGCGTTGAACAGGGCTGGTGGCAAGGACCAACCAGCTGCTCGGCCGCACCCTTGGGTGATATCGACAGCGCAGCATTGTTTGATCAGATCATGGCTGCCCCACTGGTCCGGTGTGACGATATTGCATGGCAACTTTTCGGCATCAGCATGGCAGGATGGAACATGATCGCCTCACTGCTGCTGGCGGCCATTTGGATAGCAGCTTTGCGCAAGACATAAAACTTTTGACAAAACACCCGAAACACCCGAAACACCCTGCAATATCGGTCAAATTGAAGCTATAGATTTCATGCACCGTTAGTTAACCTAAGCTTTTCGTATAACGTTCTTAGAATGTAATCATCCCGTTTCAAACGGGATGTATTCCCGAAGTTCACCCGGCCATTTTCAATATCACAGGGTGTGCGATGCAGGCGATGTCCATGTTGGGGTGGTCGTTGTTTAAGTCCGAAGCAATAACGTGGCTTGATCCTGAGCCTCGTCAATGTTTTCGCATGATGTATTGGACAGCCATACATGCCTGCCTGTTCGGTTGTAGCGTTCGACGAAATCATTCTACTGAGGCCGCACCTCCGCGCGTAAATATCGTCCCCATGGTGTCTATAGCAGTCCGTTTCCAAGTCCCAATCTGAGTGGGCCGGACACCATACTTCTTTGAAAGCTCCGCCATCGTCATCTTTTCGCCGGTGGGTTCAAACGCAACCTTGGCCCTGAAATCAGGAGATTTGTACTTTCGTTTCGTCATTTGGATCACTTATTTCGTCATGCGATCAACCTTAACAACTGGACCGAATTCCCGCGACCACCCCTCGTGGCTTGAACCCTAAATGCCCAACCATCAGATAAGCATTACTTCGTTTTTTGAATTTTAAAATCTGTCCATTGAATGCTGAGGTCAGACAACTTTTGGGGTGTTGATCAGAGGAAAATAATAGTTATTTTCACCTAAAAAAGCTGGCGGTAGTTGTGTCTGTGCCTTGGGCACTGCAAAAAGGGAACAAGTTTTCAGGAGCGCCATCATGTCCGAACATGTCTCAATCGTCGATCACCCTTTGGTGCAACACAAACTGACGCTCATGCGTGATCAAAGCACATCGACCGCCGTTTTCCGGCAATTGCTGCGCGAGATCAGTCAGCTATTGGCTTATGAAGTGACGCGCGGTCTCGACATGACAACCAAGCGTATCCAAACACCAATGTGCGAGATGGATGCGCCGACACTTGCGGGCAAGAAACTGGCGTTGATTTCAATACTGCGCGCAGGCAACGGATTGCTGGATGGCGTGCTGGAGCTGATCCCCTCGGCTCGCGTTGGATTTGTCGGGCTTTATCGAGATGAAGAAACGCTTCAACCCGTGCAATATTACTTTAAGGTACCCGAAGGGCTTGAAGATCGATTGGTGATCGCCGTTGATCCGATGCTGGCCACGGGCAATTCGTCAGTTGCAGCCATTGATCTTTTGAAACAAGCCGGAGCCACAAATATTCGGTTCTTATGTTTGCTGGCCGCACCAGAGGGAATCGCCCGAATGCGAGAGGTACACCCCGACGTGCCAATCGTGACAGCAGCGGTTGATGAGCGGCTGAACGAGGTCGGGTATATCGTCCCTGGCCTCGGAGACGCGGGCGATCGCATGTTTGGCACCAAATAACACGCTTGCGCGCTTTACTCAGAACACGTCATCGGGCATCCTTGTTTCTATATATAGTTAGGTGTGCGATGAAAGTTACTAGACTTATCGCTGGCGCGTTGATTATTGCCTGTGTCGGCGTGGGTGCGCTGAACGCGCAAAACCTGCGCGATGTGCAGGCTCCAGCTGAGTTTCCATCACCCTCTTTTAAAGGCTCACAATATGTGGACAGCAAAGGCTGTGTCTTTATCCGCGCAGGTATCGACGGCAACGTGACTTGGGTACCGCGCGTAAACCGGAAACGAAAATTATTATGTGGTCAGACACCTACTCAAGGTGCACCGGCTGCGCTTACATCCCCGCAAGTTCCAGTACAGATCACCGCCGGCGCTTCAAACTCCACACCCAAGCCCCAATCTAAACCCAAGGCGAAAACTGTGCGCCGTAAAGTTCAGACTGCCGCAACAGAGGCGCAAGCGACCACACCAACGCCGCGCAAAATTGTCCGCGCACAGCCGGTCAAACCCGCTTCAATACGAGCGACAGTTAAACCTGCACCAGAACAACCAGTCTGCAAAGGCGCATCTTCGATCAGTCAGCAATATATCAACTCGGGCAGGACTTTGCCGGTGCGATGTGGTCCACAGACTGTGATGCAAACAAACAGGGCGAGACTGGGTAAAACGGAGCCATCCCGCGATGTTGGCAGCGCTCCAAAATCGTGGATAGCATCCGCGCTGCAGATTGGCAGGCCCGCGACCACCGATGCAGGAGCACCGGCAATTAGATCATTGCCACAGAATACCCGAGTTTTACCCAAGCATGTCTATGACACCCGCCAGCTTGACGATTTGAATTCGACCCCCGAGGGATATACTGCAATCTGGAAGGATGACCGGCTAAACCCGCGTCGAGCAGAACAGAGTTTGCGAGGCATCGCGCAAACCAGGCTGGTCTGGACTGATACGACGCCACGCCGACTAATCGACCAAAACACAGCCAGTGATGTGACGGCGTCTGTTCCTTTGGTCTATCCCTATACTAACACGACGACGCAACAGCGTGACTTGGGCAGTGTTACAATTATTCACCGTAATGGAATGATCATCAAAAAAGTTACCCGCAACAAAAGCCGCTTAGCCACACGACAGCCGGTTACTTCAACTCGTTCTGCGGCTACGCCCCCGGCGACGGCCAAAGCCAACATACGGACAAAAACAGGCGCACAGATTCCAAGCACAACCAACGGGCAGTATGTTCAGGTGGGCGTGTTCGGTATTCCATCTAACGCAAAAGCCGCAGCTCAGAGGCTCGTCAACGCTGGATTGTCTGCGCAAATGAGAGCTTCAAGCCGCAGAAGCAGGTCATATCAGACGGTTCTAGCCGGCCCGTTCATCTCGCGTGATGAGTTAAGCCGCGCATTGAAAACGGCCCGCGCGGTGGGGTTCAGCGACGCGTTTGTCCGCTAACCCGGCTACTTTTCACAAATCGCTTGCAGCTGGAGCCACATAATATCGCGCATGATGGGATCGGGTGGTGTTCCGCCCATTGGGTCAGCTTCGATCAATGCCAGGGTCTCTTCTCCGGAAATATCACGCGCCAAAGCATAAGGAGTGCTGCGCACTTTTGCCTCTGAGAATGCCGGCAAAAGCGCATCGGCAGAGAGCGGCCCGACTGTATTGGCCAGTTGTGCCTCAGCGTAAGCATCCAGCGCGTGGGCTGGCAGCTTGCCCGTAGTTAACAACGTTGCTGTTGCTCGAGTGCCTGCATGCTCCAGCAATTGGCGCAATGGCGCCGCAAGTACATCGCGGACTTTCTCATTCAACACGTATCCAGCCGCTACATCCGGTTCATCAAAGTCCTCAACCAGTATCCTATTAAGAACTACGGTTCCGCCAGGCAAAGACAGTGCTTCGCGGACCCCGCCAGGCAGAATCACGATTCGATCAACACCAGTTCGCTCAGCCAGCATCGTCAACGCAGGCGACGCGCCCACGCTACGACAGGGTGGGCCAGACACCCGCTCGATCCGCGCCAGTAGGGCCGCGCCAATCTCTGCCTCTTTTACATAGGGGACGACGCGCAATGCATGCTCTACCAAAGCGCCGGGCAACCAGAATACCGTCAGGGCCAATACAGCGGACATAGATGCCGCCGCCCCCAACCAACGCAAGCGCCCTGGCTTTGGACGCGATTTGGCCACGGCGCGGCGGAGCATGTTAATTGCTTCAATCATCTCGGCCTCGTCTGGGCCAAGGTCAAGTGTTTCGTTGGGGTCGCCGTCAGGGCAGAATACCGCTCCCTGCCCTTCGGACGGAACACGTTCGACTGCTGCAAGCGACCAATGTGTCAGTGCCTGATCATTCAAATCCGAAATCACCAGCGTGGCGTCACCGATCGAAACGACGACTTCGCGACGCTGCTCCGATGAGGTCGCGCGCCACAGTCCCGTTGCTTCGAGCCGATCATACTTGCTGAGTGCGGTCATAGTACCAACTGCTCGGGTCTTTTGTTGCCCTTGTGAAACGATAGATTAGCACGCAGCATCAAACGGGCCAAGCGGTCACGAATAATATCACCAGACAAAAGTCAAGTCGTATCATCCGTTCCGTCTTTGCGTTCACTTTTGGTGGGCAACAGTCCATATGGTCGGGCGATATGCCAGACATGATCAGGGATCATGTTCTTCATCTTGGCGGGCATGCTGTGCCGCAGGTGCAAGATCGTCTCGGCCGCTTTCATCTCGACCCGTGTCCGGGCGAATTCAAGTCCTCGTGGGCCCGTGCGCGGTTGTAGCCAGCTCACAATCGGACGCACCCAGTTTGGCATGCGCCGCAAAGGCAATCCACCGGCCGCCCGCGCGGTATTGGCGATGAAACCTTTGACAGCCCCCGTGCGCTTGCCTTTGCTGCCGACCTCAGTCAACTCGATCCGACCCTCTAAACCGGCGAGCATTTCGGCGCCACGGGCATTGCGCACCAATAGCCACTGATCCCCCTCGCCACCCATGTACCCCACTGTGATGTCTGATAAAACGTTGGTATAATCTACGCAGGTTCGACACGTCAGCGGGAAAAAGTCTGGACGCAAATCAGAGATCGGCAGCTTTAGAAATGGGATCAACTTTGTTCGGCCATCATCGAACCGCAATTCCACCCTATAGTCTGCACGGAACTCAAGATAGCTAATGCGGTCCGGGTCATCATCCAACAAGGCAATGAATTCATGAAAGTTTTCAGTCGTCGTATTGTCAGAGCAGGGTGTGCCAATCACGTATAACCGTTCAAATCCCAATTGTTGCTCTAGCCTGCGCAGAGCATAGATCTGGCAGGGAATGCCGATCACGGCCAAGCGGGCAAATCTGCGGTTTTGTGCCTCTTCAAGTAACGCCAAAAGCGGCGCATATCCCATGCGCATACCCCGCGCCCGCACCATGTCATTCGGGTCGGTGATCAGGGCTGGCACGGGCCTCCAGCGATCCTTTGCATCAGGCACCATAGTCAAAACCGCATCTACTTTGCCGCGCACCAACAAATCAGCTGCCAATCCGGTCGTAATACCCGTCCACTGCGCGCCCGTCGCCGGTTGAGTCATCCGCGCGCGGTGCATGGATGTGACCGGGCCAAAGAATAACTCATCGCCGATAACATCTCGTGTTCGACCATGCACGGTTTCTTCCATCGACGGGTAATCAGGTTTGATAAACTGACAGGCCATCCCACAGGCAGATGGGTCTGTCATTCGCGACACCCCACAATCCGTGCACAGGCTGCGCGGAACCGCCTCGCGAAGGGTCATGAAAACTGCTCTGAAATGAGCCGCTCCTCCAACCCGTGACCGGGGTCGAACAGGATTTTGTGAACCACGCAAGGATCAGATATGATCTCTACTGCTGACACAAGCTGAAATGACCGAGAATCTGCTTCTGCCATAACTGGCCGCTTCTCAACTTCGAGCACATCAAAGCGCACTTTTGCCGTTTTCGGCAGCAACGCACCGCGCCAGCGTCGCGGGCGAAATGCTGCAACCGCCGTTAGTGCCAGCACATCTGATCTGATGGGTAAAACAGGGCCATGCGCTGAATAGTTGTATGCAGTGGATCCCGCAGGGGTCGCAACCAACGCGCCATCGCAGACCAGTTCGTCCATGCGAAGCCGACCGTCTACCGTGATTCGGAGTTTGGCAGCCTGTGGACCTGCGCGCAGCAAGGACACTTCGTTAATTGCCAACGCGGTATGCTTTGCGCCCGATGTATCCCAAGCTGTCATAGACAACGGATTAATCTCGGCCACTTCTGCAGCCTGCAATCGATCAATCAAATCACCAGGAGAGTATTCGTTCATCAAGAACCCGATTGTGCCTCGGTTCATTCCGTAAACTGGGGCCGCTAGCTGTTCAGTATCGTGCAAGGTTTGCAACATGAAACCGTCACCGCCTAAGGCGACGATTACGTCCGCCAGATCGATAGGCACGTTGCCATATTGCCTGGTCAAGGTCGCAAACGCCGTTTGGGCAACAGCCGACCGGCTTGCAGCAAAGGCGATCCTGAGGCTCATTTACGTTTCCTATTGCAATCGTTTCGTGTTGAAAGAAACATATATTTCCGCTGCATACCAGCATTGCCGCGGCCAGTGCACGCACCGTCGCTTTACCGCTTTGCCAAATTGCCAGCTTTCCGCTACGAAACCCGCTAATTCCGTTATGATTCATGAGCCCCAAAAGGAGCACGCCAATGAACGCCCCGCATCGCCAAGATGGTTTCTTTACTCAAAGCCTCTCTGATCGCGACCCCGAGCTTTTTGGTTCAATCCAA
>JABITU010000264.1 GCA_018668195.1 Tateyamaria sp.
GGATTTGAAAAACCCCGAATGTAGCGCGGATCGCAAAGCTGACGATGATAATTGCGCAACCCACGATGAGGACAGGCGTGAACAAAGTGGTGCGTGATGACATGCTGCGAACTCCGGCGGTTTACGGTAAACTAGGCGCTTGGAATCTTGCGTCAAATCAGAAATTTTTAGAGTCTCATCACATATGCTGAACCAACATGGCTTTTCACAAGTAAACAGGCAGGCTAGAGCAGTTGAGCATGAAGAATTTAATTGCCGAATATAACACGCTGGTGAATGCCGGAACAGTGACCGACGATGCAGCTCAAAAGGCCGCTTTGCCCGAGTTTGAACGCATACGGGCGGCTCTCGCGGCGCCTGTCAAACGCGGCTTTTTTCGCAAGGCACCAACGCCGCCAAAAGGCTTGTATCTTTGGGGTGGCGTGGGCCGTGGCAAATCGATGCTCATGGATTTCTTTGTTTCTCACGTTACTGTACCGGCCCGGCGCGTGCATTTTCACGCCTTCATGCAAGAAATCCACGCGTCTATGCACGAAGCACGCAAACGCGGGGTGGATGATGCTATTGCACCAGTTGCCGCTGATATTGCCGCATCCGTCCGCTTGCTGGCCTTCGACGAAATGCAGATTACCGATATCACAGACGCGATGATTGTTGGCCGCCTCTTTGAGGCGCTTTTTGCAGCTGGCGTCTTGGTCGTGACAACCTCAAACCGAGTGCCCGATGACCTGTACAAAGACGGGCTTAACCGGCAACTTTTTCTTCCATTTATATCGCTCCTGAAAGAGCACATGGTCGTCTGGGAGCTTTCATCCCCCACGGATTACCGTCAGGATCGTCTTGCTGGCAGCCCAACCTATTTCACCCCGCTGGGCTCAGATGCAAGCGCCCAAATGAACTCTGTATGGAAGGATTTTACCGGTGGTGACACCGCTCCACTGGACCTTTTGGTGAACGGCCGCACTGTTACTCTGTCTCAATATCGCAGTGGTGTGGGCAGAGCCAATTTCTTTGACCTATGCGCCAAGCCCCTCGGTCCAGCCGACTTTCTGGTGATTGCGAATGCATGTAAAGTGCTAATGATCGACGACATCCCAATGCTGTCACGGAGCAATTTCAACGAGGCTAAACGGTTTGTGACGCTTATAGATACGCTTTACGAAGCACAGGTGCGGTTGATTTGTTCTGCCGCTGCAAAACCGGAGATGCTGTATCTTGAGGGGGAAGGCACCTTTGAATTCGAGCGTACGGCATCGCGGCTGCGCGAGATGCAAAGCGAAGACTGGGCGAGCTGAACGCAGAGACGTCTGCGTAAACAACCTTTCGCCCGAGTGCAGGCCAGTCAGCGTGCGGATCAACTCCAATTTCGTGCAATACGCTTTAAATCGCGGACCCTGCTGCCGTGATACTATCCGTTTTCGCGCAAAACGGCGCCCGCAAGATACAGTGAACCGCAAATGAGCACGCGCGCGTGCGGATCATCTGCAAGGATCGCCTGCAAGGCTTCAGTCACAGTGTCTGCGGCACGGCCTGCAAGCCCGACATGCTGCGCAGCTTGTGCGGTTTGATCTGCGGGCAATGTGTTGGCCTCGCCGGGGATTGAAACGCCCGTCAAACTGATGGCGACTTCGGCAAGCGGCGCAAGGTAGCCGTCGACGTCCTTGGTATTGAGCATACCGCAGATCATATGCGTGGGCCGCTTTGGCAAGCTGCGCAACACCAAAGCCAATGCCGCCCCAGCCGCAGGGTTATGCCCGCCATCCAACCAAAGCTCTGCCCCGGACGCGTTGGCAAGGTTGGCCAGCGGACCACTGCGCAACCTCTGCATCCGAGCGGGCCAGACCGCTTGAGTTAAGCCTGCCGTGCACGCGGCTTCATCGCAGCCCAGATGGCGCAACGCGGCCAGCGCAATACCCGCATTCTGAATTTGGTGCAAACCGGGCAAAATCGGCAATGGCAAATCCAGCAAACCCAGCTCATCTTGATAGATCATTCCATCCCGTTCCGGACCGGAATGCCAATGCTGTCCGTAGGCCAAAACCGGCGCACCGCATTGCGCTGCACGCGCTTCCATAACACCAAGACCGGACTCACTCTGCGGGCCGATGATACAAGGCACACCCCGTTTTATTATTCCTGCCTTTTCGCCAGCGATTGCAGCAATTGTGGTGCCCAGAAACGCTTCGTGATCCATAGAAACTGGCGTGATAATCGTAAGCTCGGGCCTGTCGATAACATTCGTCGCATCAAGCCGCCCACCAAGACCAACCTCTAGCAACGTAAAATCTGCAGGTGTCCGGGCAAAGGCCAAGAGTGCGGCACAGGTTGTAATCTCAAAATAGGTAATATCGTCTGCGCCGTTCTTTGCATAACATTCGTCTAGCAAAGCTGTCAGATCAGCTTCGGAAATCAATGTCCCGGCCAGGCGGATACGTTCATGAAACCGCGCCAGATGCGGTGACGTATAAGCATGTACCTTATGGCCCGCAGCCTCTAGCCCCGCACGGACCATCGCCTGAGTGGACCCTTTACCATTCGTGCCCGCGATGTGGATAACCGGCGGTACGTCATTTTGAGGATTCCCAAGGGCATCCAGCAAGCGCCATACCCGATCAAGCGTAAGGTCGATGACCTTAGGATGCAGTGCCATCATCCTGGCAAGGATAGCATCCGATGTCTGCGCGGTCATGTCTTGGGCGCATCCGCGGCATCCGGAATTGCATCAGGTGATGGAAGATCGCCCTTGATAGCGGGCGATAACCCCATGAGCATGCGCGTGATGGTGATCAACTCTTCGCGCATGTCGATCCGCGATGTCACACGGTCAAGCATACCATGATCCAGCAGGTATTCGGCGCGTTGAAACCCTTCGGGCAGTTTTTCACGAATAGTCTGTTCGATAACACGGGGGCCTGCGAAACAGATCAGCGCGTTGGGTTCGGCAATGTGAACATCCCCCAGCATCGCATAAGAGGCCGTGACCCCACCCGTCGTAGGATGGGTCAGAACAACAATATACGGCAGCCCCGCTTCCTTCAGCATCTGGACTGCCACGGTGGTGCGCGGCATTTGCATAAGACTAAGGATGCCCTCTTGCATCCGCGCGCCACCAGCTGCGGAAAATAAAATTAACGGGCGCTTAAGTTTCACAGCTTCTTGAGCGGCGGCAATGATAGCGTTGCCCACGTACATGCCCATCGAACCGGCCATAAAGCTAAAATCTTGTGCGGCTGCCACGATAGGCGTACGGCCGATTTCACCTGCAGCCACCAACATCGCTTCTTCTTCACCTGAAACCTTTTGAGCCGATCGCATCCGGTCAGGATACTTCTTTTGATCGCGAAAATGCAGCGGGTCAGAAACAGGTGTTGGGACTTTGATCGATGTAAAGATACCACCGTCGAACATAGCAGTGAAACGTTCACGCGGCGAAATGGCCATGTGATGGTTACAGTTTGAACAAACGTTCAGGTTCTCGGTAAGCTCACGATGGAACAACATCGTGCCGCAAGCGTCACATTTAGTCCACAGGTTTTCCGGTGTTTCACGGCGCGAAAAGATCGAGTTAATCCGAGGCCGAACGTAGTTTGTGATCCAGTTCATGGGGTGTTCCTGCTGCACTGTTAAACTTCAGATAATCTGAGCGCCGCACAATTGCAATCAGGCGCGGATTGCAAAACGTGCTGCCAGCCAGCTGACAAACATGTATGCAAAGTCGACCGGCAGCCATTCGGCCATCTGTGCTTCATCCGCCACGCCAAAGGGCAAGACATAAAGCGCAAGGCCCGACATCTGATCCGGAGTGGCAACCAAAACCATGGCTGACACATTGTTAAAAAAGTGTACCGCGATCGCCGGACCAAGGGTGCCTGCCCGAGCTGTCAGGTCCGCCATCAGAATTCCAAACATCACCGCCCACAATGCAATCGTCACCGCATTGCTACCAGCGCTATCGGGCAGATAGTGACCCAGTCCAAACAGCCCTGCCGGCAACAGTATCCAGACCAAGGGCGACCGAAATCGTGCGGCGAGCTGTTGCTGGATATATCCACGAAAAAATATCTCTTCTGCCCCGCTCTGTGCCAAAATAGCGACTAGGGCAAAAGGCAAAAGCAAAATCCAGCGACCAAAGTTCATATTTTTCTGTAAAGGTTCGCCAGAATTATAGGGCGGCAACACAATCAAGGCGACAGTGAGCAGTGCCATGGCAGCCGCAACAACAATGAACTGACGCAGTGCCAGCCCAGACGGACCCAAAAGTGTAGAAGGTCCGCGTTTATGCACAATCACGCAGACGATTGCAGATGCGGCGGCCAGCAAACCAAGCTGGCCCAACAGAACCAACATACCGACCGTTGTTTGACCCGAAGTCGCATCCAAAGCCACCCGACTTGCGATGTCTGGGCCCATCAAGCCGAACAGCGCGCCAAACAAAATCTGGCTGAGAACGAGGAAAAAACCTGCCACCAGAACAAGGCCAAGTGCAAGACGCCAAACCTCTGGGTGTACCCGCGCCGGTTCGACATAAAGATCATGAGAACGGTAGTTTAGGGACCAGACCTTCATGACTCGCTTTCTGACGTTAGCCGCGCTTCGTCCATTGGTATTCCGTCCTGAGATACTTGCATATTTGAGTACCGGACAAAATTAACCACCCCGGTCAGATGTCCAGCAACCGTCTGAAGCATGTTCATTAAAACGCTGGCGTCGTTCTCCAGAACAGCGCGGAATTCTTTGGCTCCAAGACGAAGGAATGTAACCTCAGATGTCGCCGTTAGGTTTAACTGCCGGGGTTCATTAAGAATGATTGCCAGATCCCCGATTAAGCGACCCGGTTCAACATTGGATACCGGCTGCGTTTCGCCATCAGAACCTTGATAACTCAGCAGCGCGGTGCCCGAGACGCACAAATAGGCCGCATCGGCTTTCTCGTCGACTGAAAAGATGCGCTGCCCGGCTTCTGCTTTATACCATTGCGCGGCAAACGCCAAAAGTCGCTGATTGCGGCTTTCGAGCCCAGAAAACATCTCTGTCCGCGTGATAGCGCGCAATTTTCGGCTCAGGTCATCGCCTTCTTCGGTATCATCATGACGCTGCATCCCATCAATGCGTCCGTCCTCGATCTCAACATACAGATCGTAGGCATCTGGATTTTCAAAGTTTTCCTCTAGAAATACCAACGTCGCTTCGGGGAGCAATTTACGCAGCTCGTCACGCGTTCTTTGTCGCTGCTGTGCGTTGTGACTGGCCAAAGCACGATCAAGCACCAGCACATCAGGGCGCTTGATCCCTGCCCGTGAAAAAGCCAAACGCTCATGGAAAATAGTGGGCAGGCGTGCGCCGCCAAGACCTGTGGGGAGGTCAAAGTTTGTCTCAGCTACAAGCCTACGCATACCCTTCTTGGACAATAATTCGGCCACAACGTCTTCGATCATGTCGGCTCGGGCACCTGCCAATGCTGACACCCGGCCATATAGTGCGTTTTCCAATAGAGTGAGACGTGGCAAATACTTGTCAGGCTCAATCGGAACAAAAAGACGGCCAACTTGTTTGCGCAGTGCTGCAGCACTGGTTTTTCGAATTTGCACAATCTCTTTTTTGAAGCTCTCGGGAAAGGCCGGACCAATCTGTTCAGCGGTAAAGGCAAATGGAACCGTCAAAAGCAGGGTAAATTCATCATTGGTCAGGGCCACATCGCCCTTTTCGCGCCGCCGGGCGGAAATCTCTACCAGCTGCTCGTAAAGCTCGGCTTCGATATTGAGGGACGTAAAGAGCGGATGTTTGGTGCCGTCCATGCCAAACGTTTGGTGCAGCGTTTCGATTAGCAACTGCGAGATTGCAATGCCCTGTTCGGCCAGACCGTGTTCGAATAGCAAATTCATAAACCGCTTGTCTGAAGCAAGGCCTTGTTGGCTGATTTCACGCGATGGCGCGGCAAACAGGAGGTTGCCACCCAACGGTATTGCCGGATTGAATTCGTCGGGATCAAATCGGTAAACGACATCGTCCAGTTTGGTTTCTCTTAGACGTTTCTCGACTTGCGGCCGCAAGTCTACAATGGCCTGTGCCAGTTCGGGATGTTTGGCAGCCTCCATTCGACTATCGAGCATTCGACGAAACATGAACTCATCGCTGCCAATGGCCTGCACTAGCTCAAACCACCATTTGCGAACTTCTTCTGCTGATCCAAGTTCAGCGAGGGACGGATCAAGCCAATCAGATCCAATCGGATCAATACTGTTGCCGGACCGACGCGCTTCATCTTCGAATTTGTTGGGCTTTCCTGGCATGCCACTCTTTGCTTTTGGCGCAGTCATCAGCGGCATCATCAGATTGCTGCCAAGCGTTCCATCGAAAAGGTAAGGGCGCGAATGCGCATAGCCGATTCGCGCGGCCACAATCGACTGGTGTAAAGTAGACAGATTATGCCCCGCAATTGTTACGGTGCCCTGTTTCGGCATAACCTCGCGGGCGAGAAGTTCCGCCAGTGCCGTCCGTTCGACCTGGCTTTTAACCTTGATGGCAACACGCGCCCCTTGCGGGATAGTCAAATCGATACGCTCAAGAATGGGAGTGTTTTCGTCATTTCGGACTGTGACCCCGTCAATCACGATATCCCCGCGCAAATGCGGTATGTCTTTGGGTTCACCGTCAAACAGCTTTTCGTCAATCATATTGCGCGGTGCAAAACGCTCAGTCACGATTTCCCATCGCAGCGCCATATCTTGGGTCTGATTGTAATAGGTCAGCAGTTCTTTCCATGGGCTGGAAAGATCTTTGTAAGCTGCAAGCGCAGCCACCAGAGCGCCAACCGTAATATCCCCACGAATGGCAAGATATCCGCCGACAGAATAGAAAAAAAACGGCGTCAGCTGAGTAATGAAGTTGTTGAGAAACTTCATGAAAAATTTTTGCTGGTAAATCTTAAACCGAAGTTCAAAAATTCGGCCCAGACGATAGGTGAACTGAGCCAAGCGATACCTAAGCCCGCCATTCGTGCGCAGATCAGTTATGCCTGCCGCGCTCTCTCCAATTTCCGAAGAAAACGCGCGAACTTCTTTTATTCGCTCCTTGTTCAGCAGGTTGATCCGTCGTTGTAGCAGCGGGATCAGCCACGCTTGTAGCGGGATAAGTGCAATAGCCGCCAAGCCAAACCACACCGACTGCATAAATAAAAAGACCACAATAATGAGCATTTGCCCGGCCTGAAAAACCGGCTGCGCGACCATATCACCCATCAACCCGCCCATGGGCTCAGCCTCGGACGTGACCATGCTGACCAGTTCACCCTGACTGGTTGAGCGGAAGTAATTGCGCGGAAACCGCAGCATGCGCGATATCAGCTGATACCGAAACCGACGCAACAGGCGTTCAGCAGCGATGCCCTTCATCGTGTTCAGACGCATCTTAAGAAGGCCATGCACCAGCACCGAAGCCAGATAGCCAAAGCACAGCGCCATGAGGAATTGGACCTGACCAAGCTCGATGTCAAAGACGGTGATAGTGTCGCCCCTTGCACCGATTGCGTCGTTGATGATCCGCTTGGGCAACTCTAACGTCACAAAAAGAAACGGAAATGTTACAACGGTCAACCCCAGCAAAAACAGCTGATCACGTTTTGAATACTTCCAGATGAAGGCGAAAAGACTGGCGTCCATGATTATTCCTGATCGATAGGGCCATGCGTCAGGGCTGAAATCTCAACCCGGCTCGTAAAGTTTGGTCAACGTAGTGATCGCTCCGCAGCATTACAACCGCAGGCAGGCAGCTGGGCGCTTGCAGGTCTGTGGGTCAATGGGTATTCCAATTCCCAACGCTTTCAGGGAGGCAGCAATGCTAAAAGGCAAGTTCGACAAATCAAAATTGCCCAGCCGTCATGTAACCGAAGGGCCAGCGCGCGCGCCGCATCGGTCCTATTATTACGCGATGGGCATGACCGAAGAAGAGATTCACCAACCTTTGGTCGGTGTCGCCACCTGCTGGAACGAAGCCGCACCTTGTAACATCGCCCTGAACCGTCAGGCGCAATCGGTCAAGGTCGGGGTCAAGGCGGCCTCTGGTACTCCGCGCGAATTTACGACCATTACCGTCACCGACGGCATCGCCATGGGTCACGAGGGCATGAGATCATCATTGGCCAGCCGTGAAGCCATCGCCGACACTGTCGAACTGACGATGCGTGGTCATTGCTATGATGCGATCGTTGGACTTGCCGGGTGTGACAAATCCCTGCCGGGCATGATGATGGCTATGATCCGGCTGAATGTGCCTTCTGTCTTTCTATATGGTGGGTCGATCTTGCCGGGCCGCGCGCCCAAGGACGCTCAGGTGCCAGCCGAATACGCCAATCGCGACCTGACAGTTCAGGACATGTTTGAAGCCGTTGGCCACCAGCAAAACGGCACCATGACAGAAGCCGAGCTTGAAGTTCTTGAGCGTGTCGCCTGTCCATCGGCTGGGGCATGTGGCGGCCAATTCACGGCCAACACCATGGCCTGCGTATCCGAGGCCATTGGCCTTGCCTTGCCAAACTCGTCGGGGGCACCCGCCCCATACGAATCGCGTGATGAATACGCCAAGGCCTCTGGCGCTGCTGTGATGCACCTAATCGAAAAGAATATCCGTGCCCGTGATATCGTTACACGACAATCGCTTGAAAACGCGGCACGTATTGTCGCCTGTACTGGTGGGTCCACCAATGCAGGCTTGCACCTGCCAGCCATGGCGCACGAGGCGGGCATCGATTTCTTCCTCGAAGACGTCTGTGACATCTTCCGAGATACGCCTTACTTTGTGGATCTCAAACCTGGCGGTCAATACGTGGCTAAAGATCTTTATGACGTCGGCGGAGTGCCTGTCGTGATGAAAGAGCTGCGCAAGGCCGGATTGATCCACGAAGACTGCATGACCGCCACCGGATACTCTATCGGCGAAGAGCTGGACAAGATCGATCTGCAGGCCGACGGCAAGGTAATCTATCCGGTCGAAACGCCCCTCACCAAAACCGGCGGTGTTGTTGGCCTCAAGGGGAATGTGGCCCCCGAAGGCGCAATCGTCAAAGTTGCGGGCATGGAAGCCCAGCACCAGATATTTACAGGTCCTGCCCGCATATTCGAATGTGAACAAGACGCGTTTGAAGCGGTGCAAAACCGAACCTATGAAGAAGGTGATGTTTTCGTCATCCGCAATGAGGGGCCTTCTGGTGGGCCCGGCATGCGCGAGATGCTGGCAACGACGGCGGCGCTGTCCGGTCAGGGCATGGGCAAAAAGGTTGCGCTGATCACAGATGGTCGGTTCTCAGGCGCAACACGTGGTTTTTGCGTCGGCCATGTGGGGCCCGAAGCGGCGCACGGTGGCCCGATTGCTTTGCTAAAAGA
>JABITU010000265.1 GCA_018668195.1 Tateyamaria sp.
AGAAAAGAAATCGCCCTCTACCTTAAAAGATCCCCAAAGCGTCCAGAGGAAAGGAAAGGCGGCAAGGATCATCCAGATTGCCAGTACGCCGATGACCAGAAAAGTGATTGCGACGGGTTGGCGTTGTGCTTTGCTAGACATGTTTCACCTATTTCCGATCGAATTCGCGCCAAGTGCGCACCAAAACCGGCGACAAAAGGATCGCGACACCAATAATTGTCAGAACAGAGGTCGCGGCCGCCGAAGACAGCTGGCGCGTCTCGCCACCAAGATCGTTGAAGATTGCCCAACTTAGCGATGTTGCATGGGCTTCTGCGGAGAAACTGACGATGGGTTCAAAGACCCGGAAATTATCCATCAGCTGCATAAGGGCGATAAACGTGGTCAATGGCAGCAGGTGCGGGATAATAACGTGGCGGATTTGCAGCCAGCGATTGGCGCCGTCCACGCGCGCAGCTTCCAATGTGTCCTGATTTACCGATTGAAGCCCGGCGTAGTAGACAATGAACGCAAAGGGCGCGGCATGCCATACGCCATAGACCATCAGCATGATCCAGGTCAGCGGCGTCGAGGCCTTGACCGAAAGGTCCGGATCACCGGCCAAGTATTGCAAAGTCGCGCCGATAATTCCACGCGCATCCACCATCCAGAACAGGATCAGCGCGCCCACCAACGGGGTGATCATCATGGGCAGAAGCGAAAAGAAAATCAGCGGTCCACGAATTTTCTGAACTGCGGCGTTGACTGCGACGGCAATGATAAATCCAAAAATGATTACCAGCGGCGTGACAATGAAGGTGAATGTCAGAGTAAATCCTATGGCCTTATAAAACGGCAGGTTCAGCATCTGCGATCCGAATTCACGCCAACTGTTGGATTGCTGCCAATTCTCCCCGACTTTGTTGATCGCAAGGTGATTTATGTCCGCATATGTCGTTAGACCGGCGAACTGCCCAAGCGGGCGTTCAGCGCGCAATGCAGCGGTCGCGCCCTGATCAACGGTGGTGGATTCTTTGCAGCCGAACAGGTCACAAGTTTCAACGGTTTTGATCACCTGTTCGTGGTCGACGTGAACCGATTGCACGAGAACCGAAACAATCGGAAAAAAGATAAACAACAACATTGCCAAGGCCGACGGAAGAACAAACCAGAAAAAGGGTTTATGTTTCATAATCTTGATGCCCCCGGGCGTCAATCAAGGTTGTGGGGAAATCCGGGGCAGATAGCTCCGCCCCGGAACAATGGGTTCCTTAGTTCAGGAAGCCTTTTTCTTTTGCAGCAGCGGTATAGGCTGCTTCAGCGTCTGCCAGCGCCTGTTCGGCGCTTTCCTTGCCAAGCAGGAAGTCTGCAAGGTTGTTGCCCAACGCGGTGTGGAGCAGGCCATGATATGGCAGCATTGGGTACGACGTTGTGCCTGCCGCGATTGCTGCAAATACGCCGTCATTGACCGGTGCAGGGGTGTAGCCTTCGATCATCCAGACGGCCTGCCCCATGGTTTCGTCATTCAGGATTGCGGGGCTGGTGCCGTGCTTCATAGCAAGGAACGTCGCAACCGCGTCTTCATCCGACACGTTCTTGGCAACGGTCCAGCCGTCCCACCACAGGGTCGAGGCCGGCGTCGAACCGCCACCAACTGTCAGCGGTGCGCCAACAGTAATGTTGGAATAAACCTGCTCTTCCGCGCCTTCGGCATCCATCAGGTTGCCCATGCGGGATCCCCACATATTCATGAGGATGACGTTGCCGGCTTCCATTTCAGCGCCAGTTGCGTTGGAATCGTGCGTCAGGAAGTCAGGGTTCATGTATTCGGTCAACGCCTTCATCATGTTCAGAGCTGCAACACCTTGAGCATTATTAATTGAGACTTCGGCTGTGCCGGGCTTATAGAATTCGCCGCTATGACCGATGTACATGTTTGTGAATTCCTGGGCCAGGTTCCAACCCGCCGCATAGGCGCCGCCCACGGGGTATTTGCTGATGCCTGCTGCGCGGATTTTCTCGGCAGCTTCCAGAACTTCTTCGTAGGTGCTTGGTACATCAACGCCGATTTCAGCCAGAACGTCCTTGCGATAGGCCAGCGTCTGAGCGTTTGCCATAAAGGCCACAGCCATGATGTTGCCGTCGATGGTAATCAGCTGGTTCCTGGGGATGTCCTGACCATATTCTGCAACAAGATCATTCAACGGGCGAACGACGTCTTCGTTCATCAGCGCCACGAGTGACGAGTTCGCGATGATCGCCGAGGTATACTCGGCCGGGTTGCCGCTCATGCCGTCGACGTTGATCTTCTGGTGATCCGCGGTCAGGTTCGCTTTGACCTCACCGCCGTTACAGGTACCGGCACCATTGGCCACGGTGTGAATCGCCGGAAACTCGTTGCCAACAATGCTGACATTGCCGGAAATCTCGCAGCCCGCATACGCGGTGCCTGCGGTGATTGCTAATGCGCTCGCAAGCGCCACTCTTTTTAAAAACATCTCGTCTCTCTCCCTGTTATTTGGATGCATCTTGCAAGTCTGCACCCGATGACCCCGCCGAGGCGGGAAATTGCGGGGATTACCCCACGATACGCGCACCCGTTTCAGCTTCGAAAAGGTTACAATGTTCCCTGGACACCTCTATCGACACGATATCGTCGATTTCCGCCCTGTAATTCTTGTCCGCTTTCACAGAGACCAACGCGCCGCCAATGCGCACGCTTACCATTGTGGCGTCGCCCAACAGCTCCATGGTGTAGATCGGAGCATTGATCTGCCCGCCGCTTTCGACAACTCTGGCATCTTCAGCGCGGAAGCCGAGCGTTACAGGGCCATCTGCTGCGCTGAGTCCACTGACTTCAACGTTTTGGGCTGAGAATGTACCGCCTTTGATTGCCCCATCCATGAGGTTCATCGCCGTATTGCCGATGAAGCTGGCAACAAATGCATTCGCGGGATGGTCGTAAATCTCAACGGGGGTTCCCACTTGCTGCACCACACCCGCCTTCATGATCACGACCCTATCCGCCAGCGTCATGGCTTCAATCTGGTCATGGGTCACGTAGATCGTCGTTACGGCCAACTCGTGTGACAGGTTCTTGATTTGCGCGCGGGTCGAAACCCGCAGTTTGGCATCGAGATTGGATAGCGGTTCGTCCATCAAAAACACGTTCGGTTCCCGAACAACCGCGCGGGCGAGTGCGACGCGCTGGCGTTGACCGCCCGATAGTTCGGCCGGTTTGCGATGCAGGAAATCATCAAGTTCAACCATAGCACTGGCCCGACGCACTTTTTCATCGTGGGTCTTCGGGTCAACGCCACGCACACGCAAAGGAAAGCGGATGTTTTCGTAGACATTCATATTCGGGTAGAGCGCGTAGCTTTGAAAAACCATCGCGACGTCGCGATCTTTGGGTTCCAAATCGTTCACCCGCACCCCGTCGACCAGAATGTCGCCTGCGGTCGCGTCTTCAAGCCCTGCAATCATCCGCATCGTTGTGGTTTTGCCGCAACCGGACGGTCCCAGCAGAACCAAGAACTCCTTGTCTGCAATGGTGAGGTCAAATTCGTGAACACCCACGAACGACCCCCAACGTTTGGATAAATTGCGGAGCTGGATTTCGGCCACATCTTCCCCCTGACAGAATGCGCACACCATTTTTTGCGTTCGCTTCCAAAGACTATAGACAGCGGGCGATTTGTTTGGCAAGTTGTTTTTGCAAGCGAATGCAAAAATTGAGAAAACTGGAAAACGCGACGATGAAAGCCGACTTTAGTGCAGAAAAACAACTTGTTAGAGATTTCTATGCGCGCCTCGACAAGGCATGCGAGACGGATATTCCAGAGCTTTTGGAAGCATTCACATCGCCTGAATATCTGTGGCGAGGATTTCATCCCTTCAACGAAATCACCTCGGCGCAAGAAGTCGGCGAATCGTTTTGGCAGCCCCTGCGAGGTGCGCTGACCTCACTTCAGAGACGTCTTGACGTCTTTATGGCCGGGCAGAATTCGATTGCCGAGCAGGGTGGTGTATGGGTTGTTTCCATGGGCCATCTGATGGGGCTGTTCGACCAACCTTGGCTGGGCATCCCCCCGACCGGCAAAACCGCCATGCTGCGCTATTGCGAATTTAATCGGGTGGACAATGGCAAAATCACCGAAACCGCGATGTTTTTCGACATCCCTCACCTGATGATGCAGGCAGGACTGCAACCGTTTCCGCCGCAAACAGCGGCGCATTTAGTGCAACCCGGTCCAATGACTCACGATGGGCTGATGTTTGACCCCCAAAACCCCGAAGAAGGGCGTAAAACGATGGACGCGATCAATGCAATGATCAGCGACCTGGGAACCTGGGCTTTGGGGTTGCCGCTGGAAGAAGAACTGGCGCGAACCTGGAATGACGACATGATTTGGTGGGGACCCGCAGGCATCGGTGCGACCTACACAATCGAACGCTATGCCAAACAGCATTCCGGTCCATTTCGGGCTTCATTCTCGGACAGGTCTTCGACCGGACACATTTGTAGACTGGCTGAGGGACACTTTGGTGGATTTTTTGGCTGGCCGAACTTCACGGCTGTTCATACCGGTGGCTTCATGGGAATGCCTGCCAGTGAAGAACGCGGTGAAATGCGGGTGATCGACATTTACCGGCGGGACGGAGCCAAGCTAACTGAAAATTGGGTTTTCATTGACTTGCTGCATTTTTGGAACACGCAGGGCGTTGATATTCTGGCACGCACCACAGGGATATCCACCGGACAAGAAACCGGAGCTAGAGGCGCGCAAAAATGATTGATGCCCACCACCACCTTTGGGATTTGAGCGCGGTTCACTATCCATGGCTTATGGCACGCGGTGTCGAACGGTTCTTTGGAGACCCAGCACCAATTCA
Organism: Tateyamaria sp.; assembly: GCA_018668195.1. The sequence continues at coordinate 4,876 of JABITU010000265.1, forward strand.
ACGCAATTATCTGATCGATGAATTCCGCTCAGAGGCTTCGGTCCAAGGAATTGCTGCTTCGGTCCATATTCAAGTTGGTGCCGAAGACGGAATGGCTGAGGCGCGGTGGGTTCAGGCCGTGGCTGACGCCAATCCCGACTGGCCGTTGAAACAAGTGGTTTTTGTTGATCTCACCGCTGATGATCTGGATGCCCGGCTGGATGCATTTCAGGAACTGCCCAGCGTCGTCGGCGTGCGCCAGATTGTTGGTCGCGCGCTCGGCGAAGACGCTGAGACCGGAACAAACACGCTGCTAGACAACCCTGCTTTTGTGGCCGGCCTGCAAAACGCTGGAGAACGCGAGCTGAGCTTTGATCTTCAGTTGATACCGGAGTTGATGGGAAAAACCGCCGAGCTTCTGGCCCGGGCCCCTGACACCGCTGTCGCCCTTTGCCATGCGGGTTCTCCACATGATCGGTCAAGCGACGGGCTGGCGCGTTGGACAGGCGAACTGGCTGCACTGTCAGATCTGCCGCAGGTGCGATGCAAGCTGTCTGGCCTGGGCATGTTTGATCATGACTGGGTCTCGGAGAGCTTCCGCCCCATTGTCGAAACCTGCCTAGATCAATTCAGCCCCAATCGCGTGATGTTTGGATCAAATTTTCCGGTGGATAAGTTGTATTCCGACTATGCCACACTGATTCAAGCCTTTCGCGACCTTGTTCCGCGCGAGATGCATCAAGCGGTTTTCAACAATACGGCTGCAGATTTCTACTCCATGTTTCAGGATAGTGCGACCGGTAGCCTAGAGGCTTAAATGAACGGTTTGACCTCGCGTGAGATCATACCAGATGAGCAGCTGCCTTGGTGAGATTCGCTGCACAGCCGAAAATGCAAGACCGCGAATAAATGAGCTTTCTGCGTCAGCATAGCTGCGATTACACAAGGCGGTTTTTCTGCGTCTTGATGTTCTGACCAGGTTGCAGTGGAAGTTCGGTCTTGGTTCAGTCGAAATCGACAGCGTTGAGTGACCAGTCTCGTGACGTGGGCTGCGACGCAGCGAAAACCGCGCCGCAACTGCGAATGGATGCTGCGTCC
>JABITU010000266.1 GCA_018668195.1 Tateyamaria sp.
AGGCTCAGCCGTGGTGCTGGAGCGCTTTGCCCGCACTGCCATCAAAACGGGCAAGCCAATTGCGATTACGGGAGCGGCGGTGGAGATCAACATGGCGCATTACCTTCTGACCACCACAACGTCAGGGCAGAGTGATCCTGCAAAACATCTGTTCGAGGCTTGGTTAGAGGCGGCGCTACAAGACGGGCCATAGGGCGGTTGCTGTTTTTATTTTTCTACTGGGCCAAGAGGTTCCAAAATGCCAAAATGGGCCCGCGTACCATTTCCTTTTCATGTCTTATTTTCCGCAGTTCTCGCTGACTTACCGATTGGGTTGGAACAAAAAACTTTAAACCATCGGGCTGACTGCGCACTGCATCAAACGGCAAAATACTGGCTCCTAACCCACGCCGCACAAACGATAGAATGGCTGTGGTATTACGCGCCTCCAGAGTGCTGGCAAACCGCAGATCATTTACAATTGGGTCATCGACCAGCTCGCAAAGCGGATTTGCGATCAAGGACTCAAGCCCAAGCGCTTCCCAACCGGATGCGTCCTCATTGCGAAGATACGCCATGTGGATAGGTCCGTTTTCCGCACAAACAATACCAAGGTCGTCAGATCGAATGCGCTCACCCTCCAGCGGGGCGTCGGGCGGTGCGGAAACGATTCCAATATCGGCCTCATCGTATTCAACGCGTGCACGGACTGTAATACTGTCGACATCACTGATCTCAATTCGCACATCCGGATGGACGGCGCGAAATGCCTCAATGACATCTGGCAGCAAGGCCACCGTAGCAGAGGGCACCGCAGCGATGCGCACGATTCCTGTGGTCGACATCGCGTGACGGCGGATTGCATTCGCACTTTTGTCAAAAACATCGGTGGCACGCTGACTTTCCAATAGAACAAGCTGGCCCAACGGCGTCAGGCGGCTTTTCCGATCTGTCTCAAATAGGTGACCCCCAACTTCTTCTTCAAATTGCGCCAACATCATCGACACCGCAGAAGGTGTCCGGCCCAAAACAGCGGCAGCACCAGCAAGCGTACCTTGCGCTGCTGTAACCGAGAATGTTCTGAGCATTTCGAGCTTAATGGACATTCAGAATTCCTGAAAAAAACTTCAATTCTTTGAGAGTGACTGAACTTATCGAAATCGTCTAGACCACAATTAAATAAATTGGAGACCACCATGACCGACCCTACGCAGCTTTACATTGATGGCGCATGGACAGATGGGGCGACGCAAATCGAAAACCGCAATCCATCTGATACGTCGGATTTGATTGGTATGTATGCGCAAGCCGATGCCGTCCAGTTGGACGCCGCACTGGATGCCGCCCGACGTGCACAACCTGCATGGTGGGCTGCGGGCATTCAAAAACGCCATGATGTGCTGATGGCAATCGGCACAGAGCTGATGGCGCGCGCCGACGAAATCGGGCGCATGTTGTCACGCGAAGAAGGCAAGCCGATGGCCGAAGGCAAGGGCGAGGTGTACCGCGCGGGACAGTTCTTTACCTATTTTGCCGCAGAAACCCTCCGCCAGCATGGCGATATGGCCGAAAGTGTACGTCCGGGAATCGAGATTGACGTGCGCCGCGAGCCGGTTGGTGTTGTGGCGATCATCTCGCCGTGGAACTTCCCGGTGGCAACTCCTGCTTGGAAAATTGCCCCAGCGCTTGCCTTTGGTAACGCAGTTGTTTGGAAACCTGCAAACGTCACCCCTGCCAGCGCCATGGCCCTGACAGAAATTATTGCGCGTCAGGACATTCCCAAAGGCCTGTTCAACCTCGTCGCTGGTCCGGGCCGAGATGTGGGTCAGCGCCTTGTGGAAAGCGCACAAGTGGACGCGATCAGCTTTACCGGCTCTGTACCGGTGGGTCGGGGTATCGCAGCTGCCGCCATGCAGAACATGACCAAAGTCCAAATGGAAATGGGATCCAAAAACCCGTTGATCGTCATGGACGATGCCGACATTGATCTGGCCGTGATGCATGCTGCCGGTTCCGCTTTCGGGGGGACCGGTCAGAAATGCACCGCGGCAAGCCGGTTGATCGTTCACAGTGCCATCCATGATGCCTTCGTGGAAAAGCTGATCGCAGCTACCAAGGCCCTGAAAGTCGGGCACGCGCTTGAAGCAGGCACACAACTTGGCCCCGTGGTCAGTGAAAGCCAGTTGAACCAGAACCTCGACTATGTGGGTATCGGCAAAGACGAAGGCGCTGATCTGCTGTGTGGTGGCGACCGTCTAGAGATGGCCACCGATGGATACTACATGTCCCCTGCCATCTTCACGAATACACGCAACGACATGCGCATCAACGTGGAAGAGATGTTCGCCCCTATTACAGCCGTGCAGCGCGCGGACAGCTATGAGGAAGCATTGAGCCTTGCCAATGACACGCAGTTCGGTCTGACCGCTGGCATTATGACAACCTCGCTTGCCCGGGCCAGCCACTTCCGGGCCAACATGCGTGCGGGCTGTGTGATGGTGAACCTGCCCACCGCTGGTACAGATTATCATGTGCCTTTCGGCGGACGTGGTGCCTCAAGCTTTGGACCGCGTGAGCAAGGCTCTTATGCGTCCGAATTCTACACCACCGTGAAAACCGCATATGTTTGCGCGGGTGAGCCTGCATGACCTATCTGATTGATGGTCTGCAATACGCCAATTGGTCCGAAAAAATCTTTCGCCAGATGCGCGACGGGGGCGTGGACGCGGTTCACGTGACCATTACCTACCACGAGACGTTTCGTGAGACTGTACTTGTCATCGAACAGTGGAACCGCTGGTTCGAGCAATATCCCGACCTGATTTTTCAGGGGCGCACCGCTGATGACGTCCGCCGCGCCCGCGAAACCGGCCGCACTACGATCTTTTTTGGCTCACAAAACCCATCCTGCATCGAGGATGATATAGGGCTAGTCGAAGTGATGCATACGCTCGGTCTGCGGTTCATGCAGCTGACCTACAACAACCAGTCCCTGCTTGCGTCGGGGTGTTATGAAGACAACGACACAGGTCTGACCCGCATGGGGCGGCAGGTGGTCTCTGAAATGAACCGCGTGGGCCTTGTCGTAGACATGAGCCATTCCGGTGAGCGTTCGACGTTTGAGGCAATCGAACATTCTACCCGCCCGATCACCATCAGCCACGCCAATCCCGCCAGCTGGCACAAGGCCCTGCGCAACAAGTCCGACGACCTGCTGCGCGCCCTTGGGCAAAGCGGCGGGTTCCTTGGTCTTTCTGCCTATCCGCATCACCTTAAGGACGGCAGCAAATGCACGCTGCAATCCTGGTGCGATATGGCGGCGTTGGCCATTGATCTGGTGGGATCACAGAATGTCGGCATCGGCACAGACCTGTGTCAGGATCAACCCGACAGCATCGTCGAATGGATGCGCGTGGGCCGCTGGACCAAGGCCATCGACTACGGCGAAGGATCTGCCGCCAACGCAGGCTTTCCGGCCATGCCGAACTGGTTCCATGACAACCGTGATCTGGCAGGTATCCGCGAAGGGCTTTTGGCGTCTGGTCTGGACCTGGCAACCATAGACGGTGTGATGGGCGATAACTGGCACGCCTTCTTTGACAAAAGTTTTGGGGCACAAGCCAGCCCCAAAGAAATCCAAAACGCTGCCGAATAGGTGGCGCATCATCGCTTCTGGGAGGAACAAAGATGAGTAATACGAACAAAACGACGGGCCTATTTTCAGGCGGAACGGACAAGGCGCTCTTTGCAATCACGGGCGGCTTCATCGCCCTGTTCTGCGCCTATGCATTTTTCAACATTGACGGGCTCTCCGCGCTGGTGGACAGCAGCTTTGCTTTCTCGGCGAAGTATTTCGGTCTTTACTGGCAGATCCTTTTGCTGGCCACGTTTTTGATTGGTCTGGTGCTGTGCGTTCTGCCGGGCTCCAAGACCTTGATGGGCGCGCTGACCATGCCTGAATTTTCAACATTCAGCTGGGCCTCCATGATCATGTGCACACTGCTTGCGGGCGGTGGCGTGTTCTGGGCTGCGGGTGAGCCGATTGCGCATTTCCTGTCACCCCCACCCGTCTTTGGTGACCTGAGCGGTGACGTGCAGGCGCAGGCCCATGCGGCTCTTGCCCAAAGCTTCCTGCACTGGGGTTTTCTCGCCTGGGCTATTCTGGGATCCCTGACGACCGTCATGCTGATGCACTACCACTACGACAAGGGTCTGCCGCTTGCCCCGCGCACGCTGCTTTACCCTGTCTTCGGTGACCGTGCCCTGACCGGCCCCATCGGCCTGATCGCGGATGCGTCCTGCATCATCGCAGTTGTAGCTGGCACCGTTGGCCCCATCGGCTTTCTTGGACTACAAATGTCTTACGGGTTGAACGAGTTGACCGGTATTCCAGACAACTTTGCCACACAGGCTGTTGCGATCATGGCGCTTGTGGGCCTGTATACCGTTTCCGCGATTACCGGATTGGCAAAAGGCATCAAGATCCTGTCGCAGATCAATGTGATCCTTGCCGGTGCACTGCTCGCTTTCATGCTTATTGCAGGCCCTACGATGGATATTTTTGCAGGCTTCTTTGGTGGCATGCAGGTTTATGCTACGCACTTCTTTGACATGGCCATGTATCGCGGCGACGCTGGCTTGTTTGGCGATGCCGGTTGGCTGGGCTGGTGGACCGTGTTTTTCTGGGGCTGGTTCATGGGCTACGGTCCTCTGATGGCCGTTTTCATCGCACGTATCAGCCGCGGCCGTTCGATCCGCCAAATCATCCTGACGCTGTCAATCATGGCACCACTGATCACGAACTTCTGGTTCACGATCATCGGCGGCTCTGGCATCTTTTTCGAGATTGCTGAACCCGGCGTCATCTCCGCTCCATTCGAAGGCTTCAACCTGCCTGCAGGTCTGCTGGCAATCACCCAAGCCATGCCAATGGGGTTCATCCTGTCGGTCCTGTTTCTGGTTCTGACGATGTGCTTTGTCGCCAC